>CAYMZY010000001.1:0-79793 GCA_964395165.1 uncultured Bdellovibrionales bacterium
CCGCAGGTTTTCAGGTCGGGTCATTGGAAGATAAAGATATGAAACAAAAGCTTACCATCGCTACAGCTGATTTTTCGCCTTTCATCATGAGTGATGGCGGGCGGTACCGGGGATTCGAGATTGATCTCTGGGAAAGGATCGCCGAGGAAATCGGGGTCGACTTCGAGTATCGGAAATGCGATTTCAAGGATATTCTTCCATTGCTCGAGGCTCGGAAGGCGGATGTGGGATTGGCCGGGATCACGATCACTGAGGAGCGTGAGAAGCACATCGATTTCTCGCACGAGACGCTCGATTCCGGGTTGCTCATCGCCGTGAAGAAGGACAGAAATAAGCCGAAGTTTTTCGAGACGCTCGAGACGATTGCCCGAGAAGGGAAGAGACTGCTCCGGTCTGCCGCATTTGGAGTCGTGATTTTCATCGTGCTGGCAGGGAATGTGCTCTGGTTCGCCGAGCGGGGAGCGAGCACGTTTGACCGACAGTATTTCCCCGGGGTTTTCGAGGCATTCTGGCTGACGGTGGTTTCGATGTCGACCGTCGGATTTGGGGACTACACTCCCAAGACATGGTTTGGAAGAGTCGTGACCACGGGAATCATCTTCAGCGGGGCGGTCATTTTCGGACTTATGGTCGCTCAGGTATCCGCTTTTTTGGCGGTACGGAAAGTCAAGGGAGAAATCAATACGAGTCGCGATCTGTATGGGAAGCGGGTGGCGACGGTCGCCGGATCGACGAGCATTGAGGTACTCAGACGAGTCAATGCGGAAATTGTTTCCGTCTCCGGTGCGGAAGAGGCGTATGGGAAACTCAAAGAGGGGGCGGTGGACGCAGTGGTCTTTGATGCTCCGGTAGCGATCTATTACGCGAAGAATGACCAGGATAAGCAGATTGAAATCGTCGGGGAGCTGTTTGAAAAGCAGAAGTATGGCATCGCGCTTCGTGAGGGAAGCGAGTGGCGCGAACCGATCAATCGGGCCGTACTGAAGATCGTCGAATCGGGCCGGTATGACGCCTTGTACAAGAAGTGGTTCGGTGAAAACCTGACGATGGAAGTATAGCCGGGTGGTCAGAGGCCTGTTTTTCTGGTATACTTTGGCACTAACCCATCAAGATTTCCTTATGTCTCAATCACTCTATGATTTTTCGGTGCCGGTATTCGCAAAAGCCTTGACGAATCTCAAGGCGCAGCTGATGAAGGCGGAAGCATTCTGTGCCGAAAAAAAAGTCGAGGAACTGACGCTGCTTCAGGCGCGTCTGGCGGTCGATATGTTGCCTCTCGTGAAACAGGTGCAGATCGCCTCGGATAACGCCAAAGGTACGGTTGCCCGGCTGGTCGGCATCGAACCGCCGAAGATGGAAGATACGGAGCAGTCGCTCGCGGAGTTGATCGTCCGTATCGATAAGACACTTGCCTTTCTTGCTACGCTCAAATCCGAACAGTTCGCTGAAGCCGCCAAAACGCAGGTTCGGCTCCCGTATTTTCCGGAGAAGTACTTTCTCGGAGGTGAATTTCTCCCGGAGTATGGTCTGCCGAATTTCTTTTTTCATGTCGTGACAGCATACGCCATTCTCCGTCACGTCGGGGTGAATATCGGAAAGGCGGACTATATGGGAAGGCTTTCGATGCATAACGACTAAACGATGGGAAAGGCACTTGAAGTCGAACAGATACGTAAGACGTATGCCGGGGACGTCGAAGCCCTTAAAGGAATAGACCTTTCTATTGAGGAGGGGGATTTTTTCGCTTTGCTTGGTCCGAATGGTGCCGGAAAGACGACATTGATCAATATCTTGTCCGGATTGGTGAATAAGACTTCTGGGAGGCTTTCGGTGCATGGCGTATCCATCGATGATGATGCCGCTCAAGCGAAATTGCAGGTCGGAGTCGTGCCTCAGGAATTCAACTTCGGTATTTTTGAGAAAGTGCTTGATATCGTGCTTGACCAGGCCGGGTATTATGGGATTTCCCGTCGCCAGGCCTATCCGAATGCGAAAAAGTATCTCACACAACTCGGGCTCTGGGAGAAGAAAGACGTGCAGGCGCGCGAGTTATCGGGTGGAATGAAGCGCCGGTTGATGATCGCCCGCGGGCTGGTGCATGACCCCAGGTTTCTCATTCTTGATGAACCGACCGCCGGAGTAGATATCGAGCTGCGTCGAGGAATGTGGGATTTTTTGCGCGAACTCAATCGTGACAAGGGGGTGACCATTCTCCTTACGACGCACTATCTGGATGAAGCGGAGGAGCTCTGTCGGAATATGGCCATCATCAATCGGGGGGAAATCGTGGCATCAGGATTGATCAAGGACCTGCTTGCGACGATGGAGGATGAATCGGTAATACTCGATCTGGACCGTTCTCCGGATGAGAAGACTCTTTCCGGTTTAGCCGTCTTCCATCCTCGTGTGACCGAAAGGTCTCTTGAAGTGACCGTGAACAGACAGCATTCGATTTCCCAGTTGATGAGACTTCTTTCGGCTTCCGACCTCGAAGTGCTCTCCCTCCGGAACGTGTCGAATCGTCTGGAAGCGTATTTTCTTCGGATGACGAAGAAGGGGAATGAATAAATCGGTTAGTATGCGTGCCATATGAATTTCAAACGGAACTTTGTCGCCTATCGGACCATCGTTCATAAGGAAGTAACCCGCATGCTGCGGGTGTGGACACAAACGCTTCTGCCGCCTATCGTCACGATGACACTTTATTTCGTGGTGTTTGGGAAGTTTATCGGTTCGCAGGTGGCGAATATCGACGGTTTTTCCTACATGCAGTTCATCGTTCCGGGATTGGTGATGATGTCGGTGGTCATGAACGCCTTCATGCATACCGTGTCCTCTTTCTATTTCGCCAAATTCCAGAAGACTATCGAGGAGATATTGGTATCGCCGACCCCGTACTGGGTGGTCATCGCCGGCTATGTTACCGGCGGAGTGGTACGGAGCCTTCTCACGGGCTCGCTTGTCCTCGGTGTAGCGCTTTTCTTTACGCGTATCCATTTCGCGCATTGGTCGGCTATCTTCTTGTTCGCGCTTTTGGCAGCTATTCTCTTTTCTCTTTTCGGTCTTATCAATGCGGTGTTCGCGAAGAGCTTCGACGGAGTATTCATCATTCCGAATTTTGTTCTGACGCCGCTGACCTATCTCGGGGGGGTCTTTTACTCGGTGAAGCTGCTGCCAGAATTCTGGCAATCGGTGTCTCTTTGGAATCCGATGGTGTACATCATCAGCGGGTTTCGTTACGGTATACTCGGTATCGCCGATACGGATACCCGGCTGGCCTTCGGAATTCTCTTTTCATTCGTATGCGCGGCATTCGCTCTTGTTTGGTGGCTTTTCCGGACAGGAAAAGGCCTACGGGCCTGAGATCCACAGGAGAAAACATCTGGTTGCATTTTTCAGTGAAATGTGCTACCATGGAAGTAAGTAAGTTTTCTTTCGAGTCCCGCAGCAGAGGGTGGGATAGCGTTCGCAAGCGTTTCTCGGTGGCGAAGTTGTTGCTTCTCCTAGTCAAGTGCCAAGAAGGAAGGTCGTCTTACGGTGTAATCAGTTCGAAGCAACACAGTATGTCAACAAAGTTGTATGTCGGCGGTATCTCATACCGCTCGACTGAGGATTCGCTCGCTGAAGCTTTCGCGCAGGCCGGTTCGGTCGTATCCGCGAAAATCATCACCGATCGCATGACTGGTCGCTCGCGCGGTTTCGGGTTCGTCGAAATGGGGGCCCCGGAAGAAGCGCAGCGTGCCATCGACATGTGGAATGGCAAAGAACTTGATGGTCGCACTTTGACCGTCAATGAAGCCCGACCGCTTGAAGATCGTCCACGGAACTAGTTTTTGTTCCGGTGTGATACGAAAAGGACTCTGGCAGGAATGCAGGGGTCCTTTTTTATCGCTGAAAAAAAGCAGTGAGTAGCGGGTTTGTCTCCGGTTAGGCGAGGTTTTTTCTGTCGCATGTGATGAGCTTCGGGGATAGTGTATACTGGAAAGGAATTATCCTGACGCTCTATGCAAAGAATACTCCTGTTCATTCTCTCTTTCGGTTTTATCGGAGTTGGCCTGTTCGGTTTCACCTGCGGATCATTGCCGGGGACTCTCGATATCGATCCGCTGCACAATATCGGTTACATCCTCTCCGGTCTTCTGGCTCTCGCATCCGTGATGCTTGGGGAGAGGGCGATTCGCTTTTACTCCCGTTCTTTCGGTCTGATCTACCTGATAGTTTCGGTTATCGGGTTTTTCGAACCAACCCGTTTCATTTGCGGATTTTTCGTTTTGGGCCTTTCGAACTACTGGCTTCATGCTGGTATCGCCTTTTTGCTTTTTTGGATTGGGTTTTCTTGGTATCCCGAAAAGAAAGCAGTCTGATATAAGACGTGTTTTCGAGCATACGGCAAGTCAGTTTGAGAGAAGACAGATAGGTTGAGTTATATAAAAAACGAATTAACACCAACATCTATGTACAGGGTCTCCTCTCTTTTTTTGGCAGCGGTATGCATCGGCTGTTTCGGATTCGGGAGTCAGACATTTGCCTTGGGGGAGTCATGTACTTCACCTGATACGCCAGGAACCGGTGTCTGTGCAGATTATGATGATCGGGAAGCGTTCGATGTATCGCGTTTCTGCAGCCCTATCGCTTTTCCTGGTAATTCATCCTGTGCATCGGGTTCTGGTTTCATCGTATGCGCCTTTAATTGTTCACCAGCATATTCTCCCGGTAGCGGTCCGAGTGATTCTTCCGGCAGTGGTCCGAGTGATTCCGACACAGGGGGACCTGGCGCAGCTTCCGGCAGCGGTCCGAGTGATTCTGACACGGGTTCTTCCTGGGATTGGTTCGGTACCGATTCAGGCTCTCCTTCCGAATCCGATGGCACTCCGGGTACGGGCTCTCCTTCCGGACCTTCCACATCGGGAAGCGGTCCGAGCTCAAGCAGTGGCTCCGGAGCGTCGCCCTGTCGTGGCAGTAGTGGGCGAACGGGTTCCTGTGTCGCGTCCTGCTCCTCTCCTTCCGATCTCATTTCCCCGGCTTCCGGCTGTGCGACAGGACAATCCTGTTGTGCCGGAGCGGCAGCAGCCACTGGGAGCGGGGCGGGGGCTGGCGGTGGAACAAAGACTATTTCGATAAAAAATCCGGTAGCGTTCAACACGGTAGAGGCCTTGCTCTCAGGAGGAATCCTTCCCTGGCTTCAGGGAATCGTCGCGACGATCGCCCTTGTTTTCTTTGTCATCGGAGCGGTCATGTATATGACTGGCGGAGTGGATGAGGGTAATGTCAAACAGGGGAAAGCCACCATGACTGCTGCTCTTGCTGGTTTCGCTCTCGCGCTCGCCGCGCCGACCTTTCTTAAGGAAATTTACGGTATTTTTGGGGCTTCTTCTTCGACTGCTGGCCCGACCCTGATCGGCATATCACTTAATGTCTTGAAGTTTCTTATTTCCATTGTTGGTATTCTCGGGACCATTATGCTCGTCGTCAGTGGCCTTTCCTACATGGGTTCCGCCGGAGCGGATGATAAAGCGAAATCAGCTAAAAAAATGGCGACCTATGCTGTTATCGGTATCGCCCTCGCTTTGGCCGCATTGATTATCATCCGGCAAGTTACGAAATTCTTTTCGTAGTAGTTTCAGAGAAGACCGTGTCAGAGGAAATGAGCGGATTTCATCGATCGCGAAGAGGAAAATACAGATGTGTTCCGGGCAAAAACGATGCCGAAAACTTTTCGGGCGCCGGCTCGTTTGAGCGTTTTTGCGCAGGCGTCAAGCGTGCTTGAGGTCGTCGCGATATCGTCGATGAGCCAGAGAGATTGTCCTTTGATGACGGAACGGGCCGGTTTCGGTACAGAGAAAGCATCTTTGATGTTGTGTTTTCGGGAGATAGCATCAGGCATTTTTTGTTGTGGAAGTGTGAATCGGTGACGTATGAGACTTTTTGTGTCGAAAGGGATCGTTGTTCCTGGTAGGAGTAAGGCAGCGAGAGAATGACCGAGGAGTTCGGATTGATTGAAACCGCGATAACGGAGTTTCCATGGATGGAGCGGGACAGGGAGAATGCGATCGGGAAGCGGAAGTCCGGATGTAGCGACTGCTCGTATGAAGAGCCGAGAAAGAGGTCGGGAAAGGGATTCGAGAGAGCGGTACTTGAAAGCGTGCAAGGCGGTACTTACGAGGGTTTGCCGATGATCGTATGCGACGAAGACTCCATCGAGGCTGTTGCTCGAGGAACAGGCGAAGCAGATCTCACCATGGGGGGTAATGTGTCTGTGACAGGAAGGACAGGACTGTTCGAAGAGCGGTCTGATTTTTGAACAGCACGCCGGGCAGAGGAGTTCGGCTTCTTTTCCGCAGCCGAGACAGGAAAGTGGGAAGAAAGTATCAAGTATGAGGCGCTTCAAGATACGCGCGGAGCGGAAAAGAGAAAATCGGGAAGTGGTTTTTATTTGGCGTGACACACGAGAATGTTGCGGTGAATCGAGAACGTGATATGAGTAGCAGAGCTCTTGATGAGGGTTTCTGCGAGGGGGTATTCGACCAGTGTCTCGATACTCTTCCGGATGAGACGGGCTCCGTGTTGCGGGGAAAAGCTCTGTTTAGCGAGGAACGGAACGACTTCTTTGGTGAATGTCAGAAGCACGCCCTTTTTTTCCAGTCGTTTTTTGAGCGCGTCCAGTTCGAGTCGGGTGATGGCTTCGAGGGCGCGCTGATCAAGCGGTTGAAAAACCAGAGTCTCTCCGATTCGGGCGAGAAGTTCCGGACGGAGGGTTTTTTTGAGATCAGTCAGTACGGTATGGCGGATGTTTTCGAATCGAGCTGCGATGTCTCCCACACCGAAGTGTTTTTTGAACCCGATGGCGGAGGATTCGGTGAAGGCTGTCGTACCGATATTCGAAGTGATAAGGATGAGAGCGTTTTTGAAGCTTACCTGTCGACCTTCAGCGTCAGTCAGCATGCCTTCATCCAGGATCTGGAGGAGGATGTTGAGAACATCCGGATGGGCTTTCTCGATTTCGTCGAAGAGAACGACGGAAGACGGGTTTCGCCGGACGCGTTCGGTGAGTCTACCGCCATCGCCGTAGCCGATGTAGCCGGCAGGAGAACCGATCATCTGTGCGACACTGTGTTTTTCCATGAATTCGCTCATATCGATACGTATGAGACTCTGTTCGTTGCCGAAATATTCTCTGGCGAGTATTTTGGCAAGATGTGTCTTCCCGACACCGGTCGGGCCGAGCAAGAGGAATGATCCGATAGGTCGTCCGGGAAAGTGGATCCCTGAAAGCGAACGGGTAAGCGAACGGGTGATCGTTTTTGAGACATCGTCCTGGCCGACAAGCTCTCGTGCGAGAGTCCGTTTCAGCGAGGTGAGTTTGCGGTTCGGAGCCTGCCCGGAGAGTTTTTCGACAGGGATTCCGGTCATGCGCGAGAGAGCGAGAAAGACATGTGTTTCAGTGACGGGTACGGATGATAGGGGATTCTTTTTGGTTGTCTCCGAGAGTGTCTTGAGGCGTTCCTTGACCTGTTGTTCCTCCTTATGCCACGAAAAAGCTTCATCGAAATTGCCTTCTTTAACGAAGCGTTCCTTGGCAAGGCTGGCATCCTGGCACTGTCGGGAGAGGAGCGAGAACGTGGTTCCTTGCTTGAAGTTGCTTCCCGAAGTCGTTCCAGCTCGAGCGGACGCCTCATCGAGGATATCGAATGCCTTGTCTGGGAAGAAACGATCTGGCACCGATCGGGACGCGAGATCGACTATGAGTGCGATGATTTCCGGAGAGAGGGCGACCCGATGATGGTTTTCGTAGAGGGATTTCGACGCTTCAAGGATGTCGATGGTCTCTTCGGCGGTAGGTTCCCGGATGATAAGGGGCTGGAATCGCCGTTCGAGTGCAGCGTCTTTTTCGATATACTTTTTATATTCGGTGAAAGTGGTGGCTCCGATGCAGCGGATGTCGCCGCGAGCGAGAGCTGGCTTGAGGATATTGGCTGCGTCGAGGCTTCCGTTTGCATTTCCGGCGCCGACCAGAGTATGGATTTCATCGATGAAGAGGATGATATCGGTATGAGCTTTTGTCTCAGCCATGATGTCTTTCAGACGGGTTTCGAATTCGCCGCGAAAGTTCGTTCCTGCGACGATGAGTGCGAGGTCGAGAGAGAGGATACGTTTTCCAAGGAGCGATGGGGGAACTTCTCCTTGGGAGATTCGGTCAGCAAGGGCTGCGACCAGAGCCGTTTTTCCGACACCTGGCTCTCCGATGAGAAGGGGGTTGTTTTTGGTACGTCGAGAAAGGATGGTGATCAGGCGATCGATTTCCATTTCCCGTCCGACGAGGATGTTCTGCTTGTCTTGGGTTTTGGTATCGGTGGCGAACTGATCGAGGCCGGGCGTTCCGGATCTTTTTTTCGAAGGGACTCTTGAGAGAATGTTTTCCGAAGTTTCAAAGAGCCCGGGAAGTTCCGGGAAGTGTTCGAAATGGAGGTGATTTTCGAGAGAGGATACCGCCTTTGAAAGATCGATTTCGAAAGCGCCTGTAACGAGATGGATATCCTCGTTATCCGAGTTTATGAGTGCTGAGACGATGTGTTCTGTTCCGACATAGGGGAAGGAACGGGTGTGAGCGAGCTGATAGGCATTCCGGAGAATCGTTCTTGTGGCAGGCGAGAGAGAGGGAATGAAACGGGCAGGCAGACGCTCCGATTTTTTGTGCTTGAGGCAAATCTTTCCGAGCCGTTCTTTTTCGAAGCCGATATTCTCGAGAAGGAAGCTGCCGAGACTTCCGTTTTCAAGGAAAATGGCAAGAAGAAGGTGTTTCGGTTCGATAGTCCTGCTTTTGGAATATGAGGCGATATCGCGCGATTCCTTGAGGGCGTGACGGGCGTGAAGGGAGAGTTTTTCGAGAAAAGGGGTGGTAAACATAGGTATACGGAAAAGGAAAGGTCATCTCTTTTGAGTAGGCGTATTCTATTTTTTTGCAGGCACTCTGTCAATGAAAAGTAGGATTCGGACTCGCCGGGTACGTTTCGGCCGAGCCATTCGTTTTTTGGAAGGAGAAGAGTGACGGCCATCGCGTTTTTGACTTCCGAAGAGCTCGTTGGACTTCCATATCTTGGTACAAATGTGATAAGATTGAGACTGGTGAAATACAAAGAGAAAAACACATGCCTTTTTTTGGGAATCCTCGTTTTTTGGGAATCGATTTCGGGACTGCCGCTTTGAAGGTGGTCGAGCTTGAACTTATCGGTGGAAAACCGGTCCTGGTGAACTATGGAGTGGCTGATTTTTCGCATCTGGAAGAGGAACTTAAGAATGCGACATATACCTATGATGAGGCGGTGAGTCTCTATCTCCATGCTCTTCTGGTGAAAATGCAGCCGAAGACCAACAGCGCATATATCGCGATGCCAGCGTATACGGGGCTGATAACGCTCGTCGAGTTTCCGGAGTTGGACGAGACGCAGATGAGCGAGGCGGTACAATTCGAGGCGCACAAGTATGTGCCGGCCACATCGCTTGACGATGTCGCTCTTTCGTGGGAAGTCATCGAGCGACGGAAGGGAAGCGAAGGGGAAATGATCATGGAAGTTCTTCTGGTGGCTGCTCTCAGGAAGGAAGTCAATCGGTATCAGTCATATATTCGACAGGAGTCCCTGGAAATGAGCCTGCTTGAAATAGAGACATTCGCGATTGTGCGGGCTTTGCTTGAAAAAAGTTCCGGATCTGGAGCGAAGATCTTGATCGATATCGGGTCTCGCGCGACGAATATCATCTTGACGAATGATGGTTCGGTGAAACTGAGTCGGAACATCGATACGGGCGGGAAGGATATGACGAGGACTTTGGCGGATACGATTGAGGTGGCTCGATCTCGTGCGGAGGAACTCAAGAAGAGCGGGAAGGATTTTTTGAATCAACGGGAGTCGGCTGTCGTATTCCCGACACTGCAGGTGGTAATCACGGAAACGAAGCGAGTCATCGCTTCCCATGAGGAAAAGCATCCTGAATCGAAAGTGACGGAAATCATCCTCTCGGGCGGGTCGTCCCGATTGGCCGGTATCGTCGAGTATTTTTCGTCGATATTCGAGCTTCCAGTCAGTATCGGGCATCCTTGGTCGAAGATCCAAGCGACGGAAAAACAACAAGCAATGATTCACGAGACGGATACTTCGTTTGCGGTAGCGATCGGGCTGGCATTGGGAGGGGTGGAAAGCTCCATCAATGAAAAAAAACAGAATAAAGGTTTTTTTGGAGGGCTGGATGCCATGTTTCAGAAGAAAATATAGTATAATATCAATCGGGTCGGTCATAAAATAAAACAGAAGCGTATGCCAGGAGTGAATCTGTCACAATCTATCGCGGAAAAGTCGGCGTATCAGACGAAGAGCGGGAGCGATAAAGGGCGTCTGGTTATGTTTGGTATGTTTTTTTTGACGCTGCTTGTCTGGGGAGGTGTGCGAGCCGGTCTGTTTTCTTACGAGAAGAAGATCATGGCGATTCAGCAGGAGATAGAGGTGAAGAAATCGGGTTTTGGCGGCGCCGTGATCAGTGATATCGCTGATGTGGACGCCCGTCTCGCTCTGGTTAATCAGGAAAAGGCAACTCAGACTTATCCGAAAGTCATTTTGACGGGACTTGAAGCAACGGTCTTACCGGTGAATCGTCTGACGAATTTTGATTATGACTTCGAGAAGAGCCTTATCCATATCGTAGGTGAGGCTCCCGGGTATAAAGAGGTGGCGCAGCAGCTAATGGTGTTTAAGACCTCGCCGCTTTTTTCGGATGTTGTCGTCTCGAGCCTTTCTCGTACGAAAGATGAAGAAGATGTTTCATCCGTAGTGGTTTTTGATATTACCCTGGTTTGGAACAAGAAGGATAAATAATTTTTATTGTATACGTATGAGTCTCAAACTTCTCGCCATACCCCTTCTCGTCATCTCCATCCTGGTGATCGCCATCAGTTACGTAAAGCCGGACCTCGTTCTCTTATCTGAAAAAAGACGTCAACTGGAACACTTCCGGCTCCAAGCAGCCTCGCTCGATAGGATTTCATCCAATATCAAGTCGATGCAAACGCAGATAGCGACTAGTAACTCCGACCCTGGATCCCAGGTGACGGATGCCGATTTCTTGCGTCAGGTCTATTTCCCGGCTGTTTCGGATATCGAGAAGGGAATCGATCAGTTGAATTTTCTGGCCGATCAGAGCGGGGTTGCCGTGAGTGATATACAGGTGCAGGATGTGGAAAAGAAATCAGCTGTCTCGGCTCTAGGAGGCCTGGAGGATAGCGCAAGTGGTAGTGCCGAGCTTCTGATTGCAAATGAATCCGACGTTGCGGTAGAGGCGGTTCCGGTCGCCATACATCGGACATATACCCCGGATACTTTCATAGTTACCATCGAAACCGTCGGTTCCTACGAGGCAACAAAGGATTTCTACGCTCGCCTGGTTCAGGCAAAGCGTTTTTTCTTTCCAAAGGTAATGAAACTTGCCAATAAGGACCAGGGGAGCTCCGGTTTCCCTGGAACGGAAAAGAAAGAGGATGTCTCTTCGGATACCCTGGTTTCAAGTGTGGAAGTCGAGTTTTCGGTTCTTCCAACGGTATCGGTCGCCTCCGCTGTCGGGGATGATGCTTTCGAGAAAGCGAAACTTGATTTCGAGACGTTGGCGATGATTCGTCAGGATCAGCAGGGAGTGACGCCGGCTTTGCCTGCGGCTAATACTCTCGGGAAGACGAACTTGTTCGTTAAGTAGATCGGACAGTCCGACTTATAAGAAGAGGGCATCCTATGGAAGAGACCGAAACGCAGATGACTGTGCCGAAAGTTTCAGACACGTCTTCCGGTACTGTGCCGGTCCTTTCGGAGTTCCCGAAACAGCTGGAAAAACGGATACTGGAAATCATCCCCGAAGCGACGGCTCGCAAGCATCGCCTGTTTTGTTTTGAAAAGACTGATACGTTGCTCCGTATCGCCATGGTTGATCCGTCGGATTTCGATGCTATGAATATGCTCCGTTTCCTTGCGGAAAAGGAGTCATTGAGTATCGAAATTTATCGGACGACGGAAACTGTCTTTGGTGAAGTGATGAGGAATTACAGCGGAACCGATAAGGCGTTGCAGAATGCGATCCTCTCCCTCAAGAAAGGAGCCGAATCAGGAATCGATCTTGAGGCGGAAAAAAAGAAGGTCGTTCAGGGGGAGATATTCCAGGACGCTCCTATCGCGAAGCTGGTGGAGGTTATTGTCAAGCATGCTCTTGATGGAAGAGCGAGTGATATCCACATCGAACCGATAGAGGGCAATTACCGTGTCCGGTTCCGAATCGATGGGGTACTCAAATCACAATTGGTCTTTCCGCTTGAGGTGGGACGGGCGGTGGTGTCACGTATCAAGATACTGTCGAATCTCAAAATCGATGAGAAGCGTAAGCCACAGGACGGGCGTATTCACTTCGAAAGCGGTGGACGGGCGGTCGATCTCCGCGTCTCCTCACTGCCGGTTATGGAGGGAGAGAAGATCGTGATGCGCGTCCTCGACCGGGCCAACAATGTGAGCGATTTCGATGTTCTGGGACTTCTGGGAAGAAACCGGACCGTTCTTCTGAATAAGATACGTGAACCGTTCGGCATCGTTTTGATCACGGGTCCGACCGGTTCCGGGAAATCGACCACCCTGTATGCTTTCTTGCAGATCCTGAATCAGGAAGAGCGTAATATCGTGACGCTCGAGGATCCCGTGGAGTACTTTATCGATGGTGTGAATCAGAGTCAGATCCGACCGGAAATCGGATACACATTCTCCGCCGGTCTCCGTTCGATTCTTCGCCAGGATCCGAATATCATCATGGTCGGAGAAATCCGCGATAATGAGACGGCCGAACTGGCGATCCATGCCGCATTGACCGGACACCTCGTCCTCTCCACGCTCCATACTAATGACGCGATCGGATCGGTTCCGAGATTGGTCGATATGGGTGTCGAATCCTTCCTTTTGGCGTCCTCGTTGCAGTCGGTCGCCGCACAGCGTTTGGTGCGGAAAATCTGTGAAAAATGCAAGACGGAGATGAAGATCACCGATCTTCAGAGGAATCGCCTGGCACAGATGTACCAGGAGATACCGCTTGCAGAGAAGAAGGCGTACAACTTGAAAGACAATCAGGAGATCAAGGTGTTCAAGGGTGAGGGTTGTGATGACTGTGGAAGGACCGGGCACAAGGGTCGTATCGGAATATATGAAGTTTTCGAGATCACCGACCCGGTGAAGAGCATTATCACCGACCACAATGCGAACGAGCACGAGCTTCGGAAGGAGTCCTTGGGCCAAGGCATGATCAGTATGAAAGAAGACGGTATTCTCAAAGTGCTGCTCGGTCTGACGACGCTCGCCGAGGTTGAACGGGCGACCGAGGGGAAATTATTGATCGATGAAGAGTAGCGCTTTGGTCTTATCGGTTTTTTCGGATATACTGTCAGGAGGAGTTCGGGTTGAATCAATACAAAAACGTATCCTATGGAAACAAACCTACATGCGGATCAGCGGATCAAGAACCTCTTGTTTCTTGTTGGCCAGCAGAAGGCTTCGGATCTGCATCTGGTAGTCGGGCGTCACCCGACCCTGCGTATTGACGGCAAGCTCGTACCGATCGTCCAGGAAAAAGTCCTGACTCCCGATGATACCAAAGCGTTGTCGCAGGCTATTCTTACCGAAGAGAAACAGGAAGAGTTGCTGGCGAAAGGGCATACGGATTTCTCGTATGCGTTTGAGGAGCGGGCCCGTTTCCGAGTGAACGTTTTCTTTCAGAAGGGATATATCAGTGTCACGATGCGGTTCGTCATGGACCGGTTGCGAAGTCTTGAAGAATTGAATGTCCCGACGGCTCTGTATAATTTTACCAAGTATTCGCAGGGGCTTGTTCTGGTGACCGGACCGGTAGGGCACGGAAAGTCGACTACTCTGGCGGCCATAATCGATTTCATCAATCACAACTATGACAAACATATCCTGACTATCGAGGATCCGATCGAATTCGTGTACAGTCAGGATCGGTGCATCGTCAATCAGCGTGAAATCGGCCGGGATGCGAAGAGTTTTCCCGATGCGCTCCGGGCGGTCTTTCGGGAAGATGCGAATGTCGTGCTTTTGGGTGAGTTGCGCGATCTGGAAACCATCGGTACCGCCATGACGGCCGCCGAGACCGGGCACCTCATTTTTGCGACACTGCATACCAATGACAGCTCGCAGACGATCGATCGTATCATTGATGTCTTTCCTGCTTATCAGCAGAATCAAATCCGGTCTCAGCTGGCGAGTGTCCTGATCGGAGTCATCTCTCAACGCCTGCTTCCTCAGGTGGGCGGAGGACGGGTGCCGGCGGTTGAGATCATGTTCAAGAACCATGCGGTGGAGAATTTGATTCGCGAGAATAAGATACATCAGATCGATGGTGTGATCGAGACGAGTCTGAAGGAAGGTATGATATCGCTTGATCGTTCTCTCGCGGAACTTGTTCGCCAGGGACTCATCTCGGTGGAAGACGCTTTCTCTTATGCGAAGAATCAGGATTATCTCCAGATGATCATCGCAAAAATGGCTGAAAAAGCCTGATTTTTCGTAAAACATTATTTGTTATCCGTATGAAATTCGTATTCAAGGCGAAAACCGAAGCGGGTCAAGAGCGGTCAGGTATCGTCGAGGCTCTGAGTCGAGAGGCTGCTATCCTGGTACTTCAAAACAACGGTCTCACGCCATTTTCCGTACAGGAGGAGGCGCACGATGTCGCATTGATTCGGGATATTTCGAAACTGTGGGAGGGGGTGTCCCAGAAGGAGCTGATGGTGATGTTTCGACAGCTGGCGACATTGATCAGTGCCCGAGTTCCGATGGTTTCGGCCTTGGATACCCTGGCGGATCAGACACCGAATCGATATTTTCGTATTATCCTAAAGGAGATAGAAGATGATGTGGAAGACGGTTCATCGTTTTCAGAAAGCTTGGAAAAGCATCCGACCGTATTCGAACCGCTGGTCATCAATATGCTCCGGGCCGGAGAGGTTTCAGGAACCCTTCAGCGGGCGATCGAGGTGGTCGCGGAAAATATCGAGAAGAATTACCAGCTGTCAGCCAAGATCAAGGGGGCGCTGTTCTATCCAGGATTCGTCTTTTCGGCGGCACTTATCATCGGGTTTCTCGTGGTGACGTTCATCCTGCCGAAACTGACTGGTCTGATTCGTGATCTCGGAGTTCCGATTCCGTGGTATACGGAGGTGCTCATGTGGATCGGGGATTTCATGAATGCGTACTGGTGGGCAGTACTGCTCGTGTTTTTTGCGGCCGGTCTCTCATTTTTCTACTATATCAACACTGCGGCGGGACAGGCCGATTGGAATCGGGTGGTCCTGAAGTTGCCTATATTTGGAGACCTCATGAAATACGTCTATATCACCCGTTTTTCGGAAAATATGAGCTCGCTTCTGAATGGGGGGATTCCGATCGTCAAGGCGCTCATCATCGTGAGTGACGTGACAGGAAATCTCGTTTTTCGGGAGGTCATCCTGCATGCCGCGGAAGAAGTGAAGACGGGTGGGGCGATGAGTGGGGTGTTTCTCCGTTCCCCGATCATACCGCCTATCGTGTCGCAGATGATTAAGATCGGCGAGGAGTCGGGATCGGTCGCGAAGGTGCTCGACGGTGTGGCGAGTTTTTACCGGGCGGAAGTGGAAAACATCACGCGTAACATGACCTCTTTGATAGAGCCGATACTGATCGTATTCCTTGGTATCGGGGTCGGAATTATGGTGGTGGGTATTCTTATGCCGATCTATGATATCGCCGGGAAACTTTAATGGGCGAAAAAGAGTTGGTTATTTTTGAAAGGGCAGTGTACAATAGAGACAATGGAAAAAGAGACCGGAAGGGTTTCGAAGAAAAATAAAAATCATGAATGGAAAGGAGGTGAGGACATGAAAAACAATCTGAAAGGTTTCACGCTCATCGAACTCCTGATCGTCATCGCGATTATCGGTATTCTCGCTTCGATCGTGCTGGTGAGTTTGAGCGGTGCTCGGACAAAGGCGCAAAAGGCGGCGTTCAAAGCTGAAGTGTCCGGAGCGGTTGGAGGTCTTGTGCTCGAGTGTGATGATGCTGCTCCGACACCACCGGGAGACACGACGGTAACGGATTGGGACAATACGGTAACGGAGGATTGTGGCCCAGCTGGCGATGGGACCTTCTCGATTAGTGCGGTTCCAGTGGCGACTATCGCTGGTTGCACCGGGGCAAACGCGACAGAAACAGGAGCAGATTTTGCGAGTTGTCCTTAGGCTTTCGGGCTCGGGAGATTGACTGGCTTCAAAGGTGTTAAAATTTTTTAAAGAAAGATTTATGTATCAGAAGAAAGGTTTCACGCTCATCGAACTCCTGATCGTCATCGCGATTATCGGTATTCTCGCTTCGATCGTGCTGGTGAGTTTGAGCAATGCTCGGACGAAGGCGCAGGTGGCGTCATTCAAGGCGGAGACATCTGGAGCGAATGCTGGGCTTTTGCTCCAGTGTGACACCGCTGCTCCTACGCCACCAACCGATACGACGACAACTAACTGGGCCAACGCCATCACGAGTAGCTGCGGAGCTGCCGGAAGCGGAACATTCAGAATTACCGCGGTTCCGATTAACACAGCCTTGAACTGCACCGCTACGGTCACCAACACGGGAACAACCTATGCGGGGGCGGGCTGCTAGTCTTGCAAATTTTCTTGAACGGATGCAGAAGAGCGGGGAGGTGTCCCCGCTCTTCTGCTATACTGGGAGAGTGACTGATGTACTAAAGTCGTTGATCATATATGAGATTGTTTAGCTGGCCGGATCTTTTGAAGAAAATGAGTCGTTTCGTCAGTGACCAGACTTTACCCTTTTGGGGAAAGCTGGTTATCGCATACATGTTTTTTTCCCTCCTGTTTTCGGCATATTTTCTCTTGCCATCCTTTACCTCTCTTGATGACCAATTTTTCAATATCAAGTTCGCTGAGCTTATCCGGGAACGGGGTATGGGTGCGTTTTCGCATTTTGACTGGTTCAGTGCTGTCGGATCGTATGCCTGGCATGCGAATATGTTGTTCTATATCTTCCTTATTCCATTTACCTTCGTCGAGCCGCTCGAACTCGGAATCAAACTCTATGCCGTAGCGTCCCTTTCCTTTACTTTTTGTGTGGTATACGCTTTCTTTTCCGTCCTCCGGATGCGGTCCGCATTCATCTCAACGCTTGTGATTTTGGCAATTTTTTTCGTTCCGTTGGCCATATGGCATTTCTTGATGGCGAGAGCTTTCGTTGTCCTGCCGGCGTCCTTGCTGCTCGAGCTCATTTTTTTGCTTCGGAAACGTTACGTATCGGCTGCGGTACTTGCATTCCTGTATTTCTTCTGGCATATCGGAACTTTCTTCTTTCCGCTGGTCGTGGCAGTGGTCTATGCCGTCGCGCTGATTTTTGAAGGGAAGCCATGGAATCGATGGATAATACTGGCCCCTCTCGTCGGGACATCGGCTGCAATGGTATTAGGGGGATTTCTTCTACCCGGATTCGCCTCCGGATTCTTTGAAAGCTTTGCAACGATCTTGAGAACCGTTTCGGAGACGGGATTTTCTGGACAGGCTGTCGTGCAGGAGGGTGGAGAGGTATACCCACTCAATGTCTTTGATTTATACGGATTGGCATCCGTCTTGATGGGCTTATTCATCTTTTTTCTTGTTAGGGATACGAAGGGATATCTGGCTCATTCGAAGAACAAGGGAGAATCCGTTTTTCAGTACGATGCCGCTTGGGGAACCTTGTTCATTCTCAGCATCATCTTTCTTCTGGGGACACTCATTACGAAGCGCATGCTGGACTTCTTCGTCGTATTTGCTCCAGTGTTCCTTCTGTATCGGCTACGATATATCCTTGATCTTTGGAGAAGGGAGCAGGCTGTGAATACCGCGATCGGCGTGGTGATTTTTTTCGGTCTTCTGACGAATTTGCTTCTGGTGGGAGACCAGGTTTCGCAGACCAGACGATATACTTCGATTCGGGGAGCGGCTGAGTGGCTTACCCGAAACTCTCAGCCAGGGGAGATTGTGTTCAATCCGACCATAAATTACTTCCCGACGTTCTTCTTCTTCAATCAGTACCATAATCGCCTCATCATCGGAATCGAACCCCGACTTTTGTATGAAGCTGATCCGGAAAAGTATTGGCTGTGGTATCATGTTTCCAACGAGGGGAAGGTGTGCGATCGGCAGACATGCGACTCGGATATCCTGTCCGGAAAAGACACGCAGGAGAAGGGTCTGGCTGTCGCACACATGATGAAAACGGAGTTTTCGGCCCAATTCGTCATCGTTTCCGGGGAATTCGACTCCTTGCTTGAAATCATGCGCGGTTCGACGGCTTTTCAAAGGGTATATACGGACCCGATCGATAGGTACTACGAGGTATACTCCATACGCCCGGAATAATCATTAGGAATGCTCTTTGAGTATGCTTCAGAAACAGAAGGTCCGAGTAGGCATCATCGGAGGTGGATGGGTGACGGAACATCGGCATCTTCCAGTGCTCGCGAGGCATGCTTCGGTCGAGATTACCTCTCTTGTTGGGCGCGATCGGAAGCGGGTAGAGTCGCTTCAGAAGAAGTTTTCGATCCAGGATTCGTTCGTCGGGGCTGCTCAGGATTTTCCACAAGGAATGGATGCGTGTGAGGCTGTCGTTATCGGGGCCGATCCTTCCGCGCATGCTTCTTTGATCAGGTTCGCGCTTGAACAGGGTAAGCATGTCCTGGTAGAGAAACCGTTCACACTTTCTGTTCATGAGTCGGAAGAGCTCGTCGACCTGGCGAGAGCCCGGGGTCTGAAATTGGCAGTCGTGCATAATTTCCAGTTCTCTTCCTCTGCACGGGAACTGGAGCGGGATATTTTGCAAGGGAATATCGGTACGATACGCAGTGTGGAGGCCGTACAGCTGAGTAATCCGAAAAGACGGCTCCCGTCCTGGTATGAGTCATTGCCTTGGGGGCTCTTTTTCGACGAATCTCCGCATCTCTTGTATCTCTTGGAAAGATTCGGCGGACCCTTGGCATTCCAATCCGCTGCCGTTCACCGCGAAGAAGGAAGAGAGACGCCGCAACTGGTGGATGCGTTCTTTCTTGGGAAGGGGGGCATGCCGATAACCTTGCACATGAATTTCAATGCGAGCGTGTCCGAATGGTTCTTGATCGTTCATGGGGAGAAACGGGTCGGAGTGTTGGATATCTTCCGGGATATTTATTTTTCCCTTCCGAATGATGGGCGGCATGCTCCGCAGCAGATCCTCCGTACGAGTTCCGGGGCGTTTTTCGGTCATCTGAAAGGCGTCTTTCGGAGCGGTATACAGGTCTTGCGAGGGACGTATTTCTGTGGGAATGAATCGGTAATGGATATCTTTTTCAGGTCCATTCTGGAGAATTCTTCGCTCGGAAGTATCAGTGCTGAGAAAGGAGTTTCCGTGAACAGGCTCCAATCAGAAATCATCAACAGAGCCTCTCTTTACTAATGTCGTGCGGCGAGAGCGATGGAAGTCAATTTTTATGGAAATGCGAAACATATTGGTGGTTTCAACTTTTTTCGCTCCTCACGTCGGAGGAGTGGAGGTCTATACGGAGCGACTCTTTTCCCGGCTGGCGAGCAGGTATCGTGAGGCACGGATCACTCTTTTGGTCCTTAATACTGATGATGCGCCCGAGTACGAGAGAGTTTCCGGAATCGATGTCTACCGGATGCCTTGCTTTCGGTTTCCTTCGGTGAACCCTTTTTTCTCGCCTTTCGAGCTCGTGAAGATGATTCGGAAAATCGATATCGATTCATTCGATATTGTCATCACCCAGTGTCGCTATTACTTTTTGACGAATGCCCTGGGAGCTATCGCTCGGTATCGGAAGATACCGCTCATCCATATCGAGCATAACGCGGGCTTCATGAAGCACGGCAATCCGTTCATTCAGGTGGCGGCATGGTCGTATGATAGGCTATTGGGCCCGCTCGTCCTTCGGCGTTCGAGAGTCATCATCTGTGTTTCCGAAGGAGTTCGAAAGTTCCTTCTCAAAGCGTTTCATATGGATGCGCATCGATTGCTGGTCAGGGAGAGCGGAATCGATACGGATGGATGGAATCAGGTAGAGCATGTTCCTCATGAGGATTATTTTCCGGTACTCGCGTATGTCGGCCGTCTTATCGAGTCGAAAGGTATCCTGCTCCTTCTGGAATCCGTCAGGAATTTGAAAGCGAAATATCCCCGGATACACCTGTTTGTCGCGGGCAGTGGTCAGGATGAGGATCGGGTGAAATGTGCGATCTCCGAATATGGTCTTGACAGACAGGTTTCCTTGCTTGGCAATATCAATCATGATGCCATGAGGAATCTGTATCGGTCGGTAGATATTCTCATCAATCCTTCCTATTATCCCGAAGGTTTGCAGATAACCCTCCTTGAAGCGGCTTGCTCGGGTTTGGCGATCGTGACGACCGATGTCAGTGGAGCGAATGAGCTTTTTCGGGACGGAGATTCTGCCCTGATAGTGGAGAAGAACAACATGAGTGCTCTCGAACGGGGTATCGTGAGACTTCTGGAAGATTCTGAGCTGAGAAGAAGGCTTGGAGAACGTGCGAGACAGGAAGTTTCGGAAGTGTTTTCATGGGAGAAGAAAGCGGATGCGTTTTATGAAGCGATTTGGCGGTAAATTTCTGTCTCGGTATTTCATCCGGTTCCTCCTGGTCGGCGGACTGGCTTTGTCATGCAGTCTCGCGGGTTTTTATCTTCTGGTCGATAAGGCTGGTATTCCGTATCTGTCGGCTACCGCTATCCTTTTCTTCGTGGTGAACTTTTTTTCTTTCCTTCTGAACAAGTATTTCACTTTTCGGACGGAAAACGTTCACTTTCCCCGTGAGATGGGACGGTATTATGCGATAATGGTATCGAGTTTCATTTTGAATCTCGCGGGCATGTTTCTTCTCGTGGATGTGCTTGGCCTGTGGTATATTGCAGCCAGCGTGATAACGGCGTTTCTGATGGTATGGTATAATTTTTTCTGGAGTTATTTCTGGGGATTCGGAAGGGATATATAGACTGTTATGGCGTATTACGATAACTTCGTTCGACATGCTCATCCCCGCTGGGCTAAACGTCTTTTGGTCCGCTTCAATAAGCAAGTATTGGGATATATCTTGAGGGGATTCCCGGGGAAAAAGAAGTTGTCCGTTTTGGAAATTGGTCCCGGCAAGGGTTACTTTTACGAGGCGGCTCAGGGTGTTCGCGGAGAACGGATGGAATATTTTTGTTGTGATCAGAATGCGGTTGCCTTGGAGCAGTTTCCTTCTGCGCGTACGTTTCAGGCGAGTGTTCCTCCTTTGCCGGAAACGGGAAGGAATTTCGACATCATTTATGCCGCTTATGTCATCGAGCACCTTGCGAACGGGAAACAGGTGTATGACCTGGTTCAGTCATGTCGAGAAAATCTGAATCCTGGAGGGGTACTTGTCTTGCTCGCTCCTGACAGCCGGAGTCAGAAATTCGAGTTCTGGAATATGGACTATACTCATTCCTATCCGACGACCATGCGGAATGTCGCCATGATACTTCGTGAGAACGGTTTTTCCGAAATATCGATTTTGCCGGTCAACGGACTGCTGACGGTTCCCGGCTTTGAGAGGTGGCCGGTCTATCAGGCGATCCGGGCACTGTTTTTCCTGTATGATTATCGGGTTTTCCAGGTTCTCTTCGGGTGGGTTTTCCGTAGGCAGATATACGACCTCGACAATCCTTTTTATCAGTTGTTCTGTTTCGTGAAACAGCGGAATCTGATGTTCATCGCTCGAAAATAAGACCGTATGAAGGAGCTCACCATCATCATTCCCTGTCTTAACGAAGCAGAGACAATCGGTCAGGTCGTTCGTGATGCGGTGCGCGGCCTGCGGAAAGCGTCTTGCGATGGGGAGGTTCTCGTTTCCGATAATGGCTCGACGGACGCCTCGGTCGAATTGGCTCGCTCCCAAGGAGCTCGGGTCATACACTGTCCGAAGCGGGGATATGGCAGCGCTCTCCGGTATGGTATCGAATCCGCCGAGAGCACCTATGTCCTCTTCGGTGATGCCGACGGATCGTATGATCTCGGCAGTATATCCGGTTTTGTCCGCGAATTGCGGAATGGCAATGACTTGGTGATTGGAACGAGACTGCGGGGACGCATCGAGCCGGGAGCGATGCCCTTTCTTCATCGGTATCTCGGGACACCGGTTCTGACTCGACTTCTGAACTTCTTGTTCCGTATGGACATATCGGATTGCAATTCCGGCATGCGGGGATTGAATAAGGACGCCTTCGGGAGAATGGGATTAACCGCTTCCGGGATGGAATTCGCATCGGAAATGCTGATCAAAGCGGGTATTTTCAGATTGAAAGTGAAAGAAATCCCGATCACATTGTATCGGGATAAGCGTGACCGGGAGCCTCATCTTCATACCTGGAGCGATGGGTGGCGTCACCTGCGGCTCCTCCTGATCTATGCCCCGAACCATCTCTTCGTCTATCCCGGATTCCTTCTGTTCCTGTTGGGAACGGGATTACTTTTCCTTCAAGCGAGAGGTCCGGTCACATTCGGGTCTCTGCATATGGATCTCCACTTCATGATACTCGGGATCAGCCTGAGCGTGCTCGGGATGTCCGTCTTCCAGATGGGAATGATTATCAAGCTTTTTTCCTATCAGAACGACTATTATGAGAATGATTGGATGGTTCGGAAGCTGAAACTCTTTCCTTTCAACAAGAAGGTGTTCATGGGTCTCGGGGTGACCAGCGTCGGGATCGGGATATTCTTGATAATCCTGTTCGATTGGATACGTCTTTCCTTGGCCAACCCCGAGATGATACGTTTTTCCCTTTTTGGCCTCTACTTCCTCTTTACTGGTATTTCTCTGATACTCTTCTTTTTTCTTGAGGCAGTGATGAACAAGAATGAGGAGTAGCTTATGTTTCGGTTTTTTTGTCTGATATTCTTTCCTTGGAGGGGGAGCTTCGGGTTATTTCCGAGTCTTGCCAAAACAGAGAAAGAATGTTAGGTTGAAAATAATCAAGAGAACGCTAAACGATTAAGGAGAATATTCCTATGGCCCTTCCGAAGCAGAGACATACCCATTATCGCCGCGATCGAGCCCGAAAAGAGCTCGAACTGACCCCGATTCAGACGAAGAAATGCGAGCAGTGCGGTGCGCCGGCCTTGTCTCATCGGGTCTGTCCGACTTGCGGTACGTATAAGGGTCGAACCGTGATCGATACGACTCCGAAGCGGAAAATCGCTCCGGCCAAGGCGTAATCCTTCCTAACAGAGACGACCCGAGTCCTTCAAAATCAAAATCATGGCTAATAGACATCTCCAGCGTTCAGTCGCAATGCAATCCCTTTTTGAATGGGATTTCCAGGGTCAGCACGATGATCAGTCGATGGCGATCCTTAATCGGAATATCGCCGAGTTTGCTCCCGGAATCGATGAGACGATTTTCGCGAAACATCTGATAGAAGGGATTCTCCGGGAACGGAAGATCATCGATGCGCTTATTGAGAAGTGCGCACCGGAATGGCCGCTCGAACAAGTGACGGTCATTGATCGAAATATCCTTCGGCTCGGAATCTATGAATTGATGTTCGGGAATTACGACGAAGTGCCGCCCAAGGTGGCTATCAATGAGTCTATCGAGCTCGCGAAGTCGTTTGGGAGCGATGCGAGTCCCCGTTTCGTGAACGGCGTTCTTGGGACTATCTATCGCGAGATGGGTGAGCCGCTCAAGAACGATGTCTCCGAGAATCATGCTCATTTTAAGAAGCGGAAAGAGGAAAAGGCGGTGGGAGATGGCGCCCTGGCAGTATCGGCGGAGGATGTTTCAGTCGAAGAGAAAGAAGTGTTGGTCTGAAGCAGGGAGTCTCGGTTTGAGGGAGCGAGTTCTCATCAGAGAGCACTTTGACAAAGCACTTGTCATCGCGAGTCTTTCAGAGGTGGTGCATTCCATGGAACGGTCTCGTGTTTTGGTCAGGATGCGGAATCATTCCGTTTTATTCGCAATGCCGACTTTTTCGACTAGCCTTCTTGAAGTGAAGCTATTTCTTCCAAACTATCGTAAATGTGTGATTTCCAGTTCTCTATGTTCGATGTAGCGGTTTTTGAACAGCGTTTCGGTATCAAAGTTAAGAACAAGGCTTTTTTTCAGGAAGCCCTGATTCATCGTTCCTATTTGAATGAGCATCGTGGGTGTGCTTCGCCGCACAATGAACGACTTGAATTTCTCGGGGACGCGGTACTTGAATTGGTCGTGACGGAAAACCTTTTTCACCACTATGATCGTCCGGAAGGTGAGATGACTGCCTGGCGAGCAGCGCTTGTCAATGGTGATATGCTGGCCAGGATCGGACAAGGTCTCGGAGTGGATGATTTTCTTCTGATGAGCCGGGGCGAAGCCAAGGATACCGGACGGGCGCGGCAGTATATCGTCGCCAATGCCATGGAAGCGATCATTGGAGCGCTTTATCTCGATCAGGGATACGAGGCCGCGCAGGTATTCATCACGACACATATTCTGTCGCATTTGCCGGAGGTGCTTGATCAGAAGCTCTACGCGGACGCGAAGAGTTTCTTCCAGGAGAAAGCCCAAGAGCATTTCGGAGTGACGCCGACGTATCGGGTCATCAAGGAATGGGGGCCAGATCATGACCGGCATTTCATCGCCGGAGTCTTTGTTGGGGAAGAACTGATCGCAGAGGGCGAGGGAGTCTCCAAACAGGAAGCTCAGCGTGCCGCCGCCAAGCAAGCATTGACAAATAAGGGTTGGTAGTGTATAATAAAATTAAGTACCTAAAGTGGGTTTCTTTTTGACCGGCCTCTAAAGGCCTTTTTTTGTGGAGGTAAAATGGAAACGGTATCGGGTTCAACGCTGATACAGTTGGTGGAAAATTTCTGTACGGTAGTGGTTTTGCTCGCGGCCATCGGTCTTGGGTGGTATTTCCTTCTTGGAATAGGGAGGGATGTCCGAAGGACATGGTCACGGCGTCGTGGGCGGCGCAGCGGCGTTTCGTCGCACGATTCCTGAGTAAGGAAAGGGATGGGTACCAACGGTATCCATCCCTATTTCTTTTCCCGGTCAGAATCGGATATACTGGGAAAGTATCCGTTTCAAGTCGGCGGACATTCTTGTATTCGTCCGGTTGCGGGTCGTTCGTCGTATTGGAAGGAATTTTTTTTGGGTCTTTGCCACCATCCGGTGTTTCCGTCTATCAAGTCTGAAATCATGAGAGTGTAGCCCTATGTATCTCAAGCGTCTCGAAATATCCGGTTTCAAGTCTTTTGCCAACAAGACGGTATTGGATTTTTCGGCCGCTTCTACTGAAGCCGCTTCAGGACGGGGTATCACAGCTATCGTCGGTCCGAACGGTTCCGGGAAATCCAATATCGCGGATGCTATCCGTTTCGCGATCGGTGAACAGTCGTCCAAGAATCTCCGCGGGAAAAAATCTGAAGATGTCATTTTCGCCGGTACCGAAGGGAAGTCGCGGATGGGGAGTGCGGCCGTGACGCTGCATTTCGACAATACCGATCATCGGATACCGATCGAATTTTCGGAAGTCTCGATCACCCGTAAGATCCATCGGAGTGGTGAAGGAGAATACCTGATTAACGGCAATAAGGTGCGCCTGCTCGACGTCGTCGATCTTTTGGCGAAGGCGGGTATCGGGAAGGAGAGCTATTGTGTCATCACTCAGGGTATGTCGGACGCAGTACTTCTGGCCTCACCTCTTGAACGGAGGGCGATTTTTGAGGATGCAGCCGGTGTGAAGCCGTATCAGATCGAGAAGGAGCGTGCAATACGGAAGCTTGAGAGTACGCGGGAGAATCTGGTCCGGGTGGACGCGCTTCTGGTCGAGATCGAACCGCATCTTCGCAATCTCAAGCGTCAGGCCGAGAAGGCGTCACAGGGAAAGGATGTCGCTGTTCGATTGAAGGAGAGGCAGTCTCTTTTGTATGGTTTTTTGTGGCATCAGTTCCAAGCGGAACGGGGGACACTGGTTCGTGATCGGGAGGCTGCGGAACAGGTCATCGGAGAACTCGAGGGGCGTTCGATTCGGCTGCGTGAAGAGGTGTCCGCAGTGAGTATCGCACTTGAAGACCAGAAAGAGGAGTTGGCGTGGCAGAACGAGGTCCGTGATCTGCATGCGGAAATCAACGCCTTGGCGCGCATCCGGAGTGTCGTTGAGGGGAAGAAAGAGGTGGAGATGGAGCGTCGGAAGGAGAAAGAAGTGGTGAAGACGATACCGGTTGATTTGGCTTTTGTGAAACGTTCGGTCGAGAAGATTGGCACGGATCAGGAACAGCTCATCGAGCGGATCCGGTCGGTCGAGCAACTGGAAGATCTGCAGGATATCCGTGAATTCGCCCAGGTGATCAAACAGGAGCTTTTCGAGTTATCCGAAAAAGCGGGAGTCGGAAGTATCCGCGAGACGCGAATCATCGGCTTGAATTCGGAAGAGAAGGCCGAAAGTGATCTGAGGCTGCAGGCGCTCGAGAGTGAGTTGTCGGACGCGAAAGAACGGATTCTTCAAGGGGAAGCACACATCAAGGAAAAAGAGGAGATGATCGCTTCCCGTCGTGAAGCGAATCGTGTGCAACGGGAGATGTTTTTTACGAAAGAGAAGGAGTCGCGTGAATGTGAGCGGGCTCTGCAGCAGTTGAAGGACAATTTCAATGAATTGAAGGTCCGTTTGGCCCGAGTGGAAGTTCGCGAGGAGGACCTCATTTCGCTTATCCGAGAGGAGCTGTCCATGCGACCGGAAGACGTGACGTATGATGGGACGACCGGAATCGATCGGGAGCGGATCGAGCGCGAAATAAGTCGGCTCAAGGTGGAGGTGGAACATATCGGGACCATCGATCCGCTTATCGTCGATGAATATGAGGAGACGGCAAAGCGTTTCGAATTCCTGACGCACGAATCGGCTGATTTGAAACAGGCGCTTGAATCGCTCCGATCCGTAGTGAGAGAGATGGATGTCAAGATCGATCAGGCGTTCGAAACGACGTTTGATGAAATCAAGAAACGTTTCGTGCAGTATTTCACTTTGATCTTTGGCGGAGGGAAGGCGGAAATCACTCAGGTACGTCTGGCTCTCAGGCGTCGCGGAGAAACGGAAGAGTCGGATGACGCGAGCGAAGGCGAGGAGAATCAGGATGGGGTAGGAATCGAGATTTTCGCGTGCCCTCCGGGAAAGAAGATCACGAACCTTTCCATGCTTTCGGGCGGCGAGCGTTCCCTGACGTCCCTCGCGCTTCTCTTCGCTATCATTTCGCATAATCCTCCGCCTTTCGCGGTGCTCGATGAAGTAGAGGCAGCGTTGGATGAGGCGAATTCTCGTCGATTCAGCACGATGCTTGAAGAATTATCCGGCCACACGCAGTTCATCGCGATCACCCACAATCGCGAGACTATGGCGCGGGCCGGTCTCCTCTATGGCGTGACGATGCAGCGCGATGGTATCTCACAGTTGCTTTCGGTGCGCCTGGATCAAGTCGAAAAGGGTGGGAAATCGGTTTCGGGTTGACAGCTCCTTTTAATTGCGCTACAGTAAAGGCTGTATTTTGGGATAAGTCATGTTTTGTATTTGATGATATGTTGACCATTCGTTTCAATCGGGTAGGAAAGAAGAATCAGGCGAGTTTCCGCATCGCTTTGCAGGAGAAGACCAAGGCTCCTGGTAAGCGGCACATCGAGATGCTTGGGAGCTATGATCCGCATCAGAAGGGATCTGTTTTGAAGAAGGACCGGATTCTCCACTGGATGAGTCTCGGCGCGGAGCTTTCGGATTCGGTGTACAACTTATTGGTTCGTGAAGGAGTGGTGGTTGCCGATAAGAAACGCTCCATCAAAATGAAGCGTCCTGAGGTGAAGGTAGCGGCAGAAGAGGCTGTTTCGGGTGGAGAAGCCCCGGCTGTAGCCGGATCGGAAGAATCGGCGAGTGCCTAATTCCGAGAGGAGAGGGCTTGACGATAGCGGTTTTTGTGAGTAATCTGGTGGAGTACAATCGAAGAAGCCATCCGTAGACCTGGGGCTCGGTTTCACCTCTTCTGTTCAAAAAGGGGAATGAATCCGATAAGTCCTCAAGAGGAAGTGCGAAACCGAAAGGGAGAGAAAGTCTCTTCGTTCGGCGGAAGCGTCTGCGGTGTTCCCGCAGATTATTTTTTTATCGGTAGCTCATATATCAAGCTTATGCAGACACGACAGAAGAAAGAAGCCGTAGTCGCCTTGTTGGTGAAGAAGATCCAGGCCTCCAAAGCGGTGGTATACGCTCAGTATCAGGGAGTGACCGTGAAAAGCCTGACGAGTATGCGCAAGGAGCTCGCCAAAAGCGGATCCTCTTGGCAGGTGATGAAGAAGACGCTGTTGGGTATCGCTCTCAAGGAAGCGGGAGTCGAGGGAAACGTCCGGGAGTTGCCTGGACAGGTAGGGGTCGCTTTCTCGTCTGATGAGGTTGCTGCTGCCAAAGTGTTGGCTGAATTCATCAAGACCAACAAAGGGACGAAGTTTTCTATCGAGGGTGGCGCTCTCGGTGCGAAGCATCTTTCTTCCGACGAGGCGAAGGCTTTGGCCAAGCTGCCATCTCGGGATGAGCTTCGCGGCATGCTGGTCGGGACTTTACAGGCTCCAATCACCGGATTTGTCCGAACTTTGTCGGGAAATTTGAGCGGTTTGGTCCGGGTGCTCAAGGCGGTAGAGGAGAAAAAAGCTGTATAAGGCCAAAGGAGGCGTTTCAGCGGAGTGAAGAGAAGGATTTGGAGGGGAAAGGGCTCTTCATTCCGCTGAAAAAGCAAGGGGGCGGGGAGTCGTACACAGTGGTATCATTTTAATTCATCCATAAGGATAAACGTATGTCCGAAGAGAAGAAGGAAGAAGTAGTGGTTCCAGCCAAATTCGAAAAATTGGTCGCGGAAATCGAGAAGATGAGTGTGCTTGATCTTTCGGAATTGGTGAAAGTTCTGGAAGAGAAATTCGGTGTTTCAGCCGCTGCCCCGATGATGATGGGTGCTTTGCCGGCCGCCGGTGCGGTTGAGGCTGTTGAAGAGAAGACGGAATTCGATGTCGAATTGACCTCTGCCGGTGCGCAGAAGATCAATGTCATCAAGGTGGTGCGCGAAGTGACGAGCCTCGGCCTTAAGGAAGCCAAAGACCTCGTCGACGCTGCTCCGAAAGTGATCAAGGAAAAGATCGCGAAGGCTGATGCTGAGGCTATCCTGAAGAAGCTTGAGGAAGCCGGTGCGACCGCCGTCATCAAGTAGTTTTCGTTCCGAATGCGAAACAGAGTGCTCCGAGACAGGTGTCTCGGAGCATTTTTTATCGCCGAAACAGGTGAAATGATATATCATAGTGAGGGAAGTCGGTGAAGTTCCGGTTTCTTGATTGTGGAATATGTCTATGCTCATCGAAGCGAAACAATTGGCGAAGATCTATAGCAACGAAGGTATTGAAACACCGGCGCTTCTTCAGGCGACTTTCCAGATTGATCAAGGGGAATTCGTTTCGATTATGGGACCGAGTGGCTCGGGAAAATCGACGCTCATGCACATACTCGGATTGCTCGATCGTTCGACGGGCGGAGAGTACCGGCTTGAAGGGAAGGATGTCGTATCCCTTTCGGATGATGAGCTGGCACGGCTTCGGAACGAAGAGATCGGGTTTGTTTTCCAGGCTTTCAATCTTCTGCCGAGGACGAGCGTGTTCGAGAATGTCGAGCTTCCGCTTCTGTATGATCGGAATGGAACGGAGAATACGAAGGAGCGGGTCACGGCAGCGCTTCGGGCGGTCAACATGGAACATCGGTCTTCTTTCTTTTCGAGCCAGCTTTCTGGAGGGGAAAAGCAGCGAGTCGCTATCGCGCGGGCGCTCGTCAACAATCCGAAGATTATCTTCGCCGATGAGCCGACCGGCAATCTCGATTCGAAGTCGGGATTGCAAGTCATGCGCATTTTCCAGAAGTTGAGTGAGGAAGGGAAAACGATCATTCTGGTGACGCACGAGACTTTCACGGCCGAACATGCCAAGCGTATTTTACGCATGGTAGATGGGCGTATCGTTTCCGATGAATCGGTGGCGAATCGCCGTTTCGCCGATCAGGAGAACACACTGTTGAAATGAAACTTTCCGACCCTTACAAGATCGCGTATCAGGCACTTTCGGCATCGCGTCTGCGGTTCTTTTTGACGGTTCTCGGAATCGTGATCGGGGTCGCTTCGGTTATCCTGGTCATGAGTGCCGGAGCGAGCGCACAGCAGCTCATCCTGGGTCAGATAGAGTCAGTTGGGTCGAATCTGCTGGCGGTATTGCCGGGTGCTTCCGAAGAGGACGGTCCGCCGGCTATGGCATTCGGTATCGTATCGAAGACTCTGATCAATGGGGACCTCGAAGCACTGCGGGATGGAAAGAATATCCCCGAGATCATTGACGCGGTCGGATACGTGACCGGGACGGCGATCGCCGAATCCGATTCGGAAGACATCGTGGCGAGCTATCAGGGGGTCAGCGCGAGTCTTCCAAATGTGGAAACGGTGAAGGTTGAGAGCGGGCGCTTCTTCTTTCCTGATGAGGATACGCGGATGGCGCATATCGCGGTGCTTGGGGCGGGAGTATCAGAAAAACTGTTCCCGAACGGGAATGCGCTCGGAAGGACGGTTACGATCAAGCATATTCCGTTCACGGTGGTCGGTGTGCTTAAAAAACGCGGCTCCGGGGCTTTTTCGAATACGGACGATCTGATCCATATTCCGCTCGATACCGCCCAGAAGGAACTGCTCGGCATCAGGTACCTGAATTATGTGCGGGCGAAGGTGGAACAGACCGGCGATATCGGTCGGGTAAAAACGGAGGTGTATCGGTTATTGAATCAACGGCACGATATCGAACCGGGTCAGGAATCCGATTTCTCAGTTCGGAGTCTCGAATCGGCTTTGGATATCCTTCGTTCGCTTACCGATGTTTTGAAATTTTTTCTGGTCTCGATCGCTGCTATTTCGCTTCTGGTTGGAGGAATCGGAATCATGAACTCCATGCTGATCGCAGTCAACGCGCGTGTCCGGGAAATCGGCCTCAGAAAAGCGGTTGGTGCCCGTCCGGGTGAAATCATGTTCCAATTCCTTCTCGAGTCTATCATCATCACACTCCTTGGAGGGTTGATCGGAATCGCTATCGGAGTTTCGTTGGCATACATCGCTTCATTGATCATTCCGAAGCTGGGTTATGACTGGCAGTTTCTTGTGCCGCTCTCCTCGATCGGGGTCTCATTCGGGGTCTGTTTCGTAATAGGAATGGTATTCGGAATTTACCCGGCACAGAAAGCCTCGAAAGTCAGTCCGATGGAAGCGTTACGTTACGAATAGCTGGCTCGTTTTTGTGCATGGTATACTGGGTAGGTGATAATAGGCGTATGATTGAAAAAGGAAAAATTAGATTCATAGTGGCGCTCGTCGTCCTGATCGTTTTCTCGATACTTCTGTTCGGTGTCCTGTACCGCGAACAGGGGAAACGTATCGCGAAGGCCGAATCCGACCGACAGGTGTTTTTGGAAGAACAGCGGGCTATCGAACAGGATCGGAAGCAGTATTTTGAAAATGTTGCAGCCAAACGGGCCGAGTTGCGTTCTGGCATGGCGGAAAGCAAGAGTCAGTATGAGCAGCTTCTGAATAACCAGCCGGAGGCTATCGCGAAAAATAAGACGACAACCACAGAGACAGCGACGGTTCCCGTGAAGACGACTGTAACGACACCGGTAACGGTTTCTAAGCCGACAGCGACCCGGAAAACGAAATCATCTTGAATCTTATGACTCTCCGCTTTCCTCTGGCCAGTATTTTTCTTCTCGGGATAGCGGGTATCTCTCTGATTTTTTGGTACCGGGAAATACGGGTATCGGACGTCCAGAATACTTTTTCTGGAAGGGTCGCGCTTGCGGATGATGAAGACGATGACGATGATGAAGAGGATGATGAGGACGATAAGGAAGAAGATGACGATGAGGACGATGATGACTCAGATACCTCCCGGTCAGCCCGACCGAAGGAAACCGTCATTACGACTTATCGGCTTGTAGAGAGGACCGTGACCCTGTTGGATGAAAAGTTCAGAGTGGATACGGACGGGGACCTGCTCGTAGACGGGCTTGATCCGCATCCGGACACTCCTGAATCGGCGTACTTCACCGATGATGACGAAGATGCGGTTCCGAACGCCCTGGATGCGTATCCGGGTGAGGATGATTTTCTCGTTTTCGGAGATGAGGAGGATCAGGATAAGGATGGTATTCTGGATTCTTTTGTTGCTGCGTCCTCGAAAGAGATATGGTGAAGGTTTCTGGTTCCGTTTTTCAGTGGTCGATTTTATCCTGCGTATGGTCTGGAAAAAACGGGAACGGGAGCTGAAGGGTGAAATCATGCGGACCGATGTTTTTGTGCAAGTCTTTTCGAAAACGCGTGAAGAGGGACTGATGGAAGAAGATTTGGACCGGGCATTTCGGATGTTCCGTGATTTTGAGTCACGTTTCAGTCGGTTTCGGGAGGGGAACGAGCTCTCGGATCTAAATCGGTCTTCCGTCTGCCACGTCTCTGTCGATTTGTTCGAGATATTGTCCCTTTGTCGGAAATACTATGAAGAAACTGGCGGGGTATTCGACCCGGCCGTGCTTCCAATACTTGAGCAGGAGGGGTATCGGGCTAGTTTCGGTACGGAGCATTTCGGTATACCGAGCAAAGAGAAGATTGTTCGGAGATATGATTTTTCCGACCTCCGGATGGATCGCGCAACTCTTATCGTCTCGAAGCCTATCGGCTGTCGTATCGATCTCGGGGGTATCGGAAAGGGATACGCTGTCGGTTGTGTCTCCCAGATGTTGGCGGAGTCTTATCAGGATTTTATCGTAGATGCTGGCGGAGATATATATGTTGCCGGTCGGAATCGCATGACGCGTTTCCCGTATTTCGCAATCGATATCGAGAACGCGTTTCGGAAAGATGAGAGTGCGGGACTACTTCTTCTTTCGGGTCAAGCAGTGGCGACTTCGGGTGTCAACCGGAGACGTTGGCAGAGCGACGGACAAGAGAAATCACATCTTATCGATGTGGAGAAGGGTGGGAGCGTCTCCGGTGATATTCTGACTGTGACGGTGGTCGATCCTTCGCCGGTGCGTGCCGATATCATGGCGAAGACACTCTGTATTCTCGGTCGGAAGAAGGGAATGCTGCTTGCTCAAAGGAATCGTCTTCCAGCTCTTTTTCTTCTGAAAGATGGTACAATGGAAGTGAATGAATTCATGAAACCATACGTATGGGAAGACGATACCTTCTTTTTATGACTTTTGTTGTCGGAGTCGTTTTTTTTGGTACCTTTTTGCAGTCCCAGGTGACCTCAGCCGCTATCAAGGATACTGATTTAGATAGTCTGACCGATGAGAGTGAGTCTTCCCTCTATCATACCGATCCGGCTGTTTTCGACACGGATGGGGATGGTGTCGGAGATGGCAGTGAGATAGTGAGCGGGACAAGCCCTTTGGATCCGCGTAGTTCCCGTCTTTCCGATCTGGTCCGTCCGGATGTCGGAATCATGGGGAATAAGGATCAATGGTCCTGGTATTTCGGTCGGGTGACCGGACTACTCGCCTTCGTCCTGCTTACGTTTGGTGCGATATACGGACTCGTGATGAGCTCTCGTGTGTTTCAGAGAGTGATTTCCGGGGCGGCCGCCTATGAATTACATCGGACGCTTTCCTGGGTCAGTTTGGGAGCGGTCCTGCTCCATGTCGGAAGTTTTTTCTTTGATGATTTCTTACGTATCCGATTCATCGAAGCGATAGTGCCGGGGGTGCTCACGCGTGATTTTCCATCGGCGCTTGGGTTCGATATGGGATTGGCAGTCGCTTTTGGTATCGTGGCCCTGTATTTTATGATCATCCTCCTCCTCACTTCTGAGTTCCGGGCCAAGCTCTCACAGCGGGCATGGAGAAGGACGCACTATCTGAGTTTCCTTGCTTATGCGGCTTTCGTCGCGCATGGCTTCATGGCTGGTTCCGATTCGGGAGAGCTATGGGTCCGCGGCATGTATATCGTTTCCTCCACATCGGTTCTTCTACTGGTAGCGATTCGGATCGTCTCTCGGACGCTTCTGTTGAAGCGGCAAGCCTTTTCGGAAAATCGGATTCCTTCGGAGAACCCGCCTTCCGTTTCCTGATTTTTTCGTATGATACTTCGATTTTTCTCGCGTCATGCCCAATCGTTTCTCTTCGCCTTGCGGACGATACTTTCCCATAAGGCTCGGACATTCCTTGCTTTGCTTGGAGTGGTAATCGGAGTCCTTTCCATTATCGTGATCACGTCTTTCGGAGATGGAGTCAAAGGATTCATTCTCGGTCAGGTAGCGAGTTTCGGTTCGGATTTTGTTCAGGTGGAGACACAGGTTCCGGGGGCCGGTGATTCTCCCTCGGGTCAGGCGATGGGGAAGCTGACGATTACGACCCTGAAAATCGATGATGCGGAAGCGGTCCGCCGCTTGCCGAATGTCGCTGAGGTGTATGCCGGGAGCATCGGCCAGGAGCGCGCGAGTTATCGGGGGGTTCACAAACGCATCCTGCTTTTCGGTGCTTCTGCAACCGCTCCGATTGTCGATCCGAATCTCAAGCTTGAGTCGGGGCGTTTCTATTCGACGGATGAGGATGATGGATTGGCACAAGTGGTCGTGCTTGGAGCCGATATCAAGGATGCTCTGTTCGGAAGGGAAAGCGAGGCGGTAGGAGAGACGATCCGTATAAAAGGGCAGGGGTACAAGGTAGTCGGCGTTCTAGCTCGACGTGGCTCAGTCGCCTTTCTGAATTTTGATGAGATGACCTATGTGCCAGTGCGGACGTTGCAGAAGAAGATTCTCGGTGTCAATCACATCGCTTTTTTCACGTCGAAGATGAATGATATCTCGCGTGAGGACGAGACAGTGGCACTCATCCGCGAGACGCTTCGGAGACGGCACGATATTACCGATCCCGACCGGGATGATTTCATCGTGACATCGGCTCGTGAAGCACAGGAGACAGTATCTTCCATATTGGGAGCGATGAGTCTTCTCCTGATGTTTCTTACTTCGATTTCGCTCGTCGTCGGGGGAGTAGGTATCATGAATGTCATGTATGTCTCCGTGGCGGAGCGGACGAGTGAGATCGGACTCCGGAAGGCAGTCGGCGCTTCCTCGAAGAGCGTTCTTTGGCAATTTCTTTTTGAGGCTCTCATTATCACGGTGCTCGGTGGTCTTATCGGCGTGTTGCTCGGGGTGATTGTCACGTGGGGATTGACCTTTTTGTCCGGGCAGCTCGGATACGGTCTCGAGCTCGCCTTCACTCTTCGTTCGTTCTTGCTTGGTGTTGGGTTTGCCGGTCTGGTCGGCATCGTTTTTGGATTAGCTCCTGCCTATCGTGCTTCGCGCCTCTCACCGATGGAAGCTTTGCGCAGGGAGTGAAAACGGAAAGATCCGTGGAAATAAAAAAACGCCGCAATATGTCGCGGCGTTTTGTTTGGTCAGTCAGTGACCGACTGTGCTCTGATCCAGTCAGTCTCCTTGAACCCCTCCCTTATTTCCTGCTTAATATAATAAGGCATATTTACTTCGGAGCTACCATACCACTTTTCGACAAGTTCAAGTCTTTTTCGAATTTGCCGGGCCCGATCTGGGCATCCCGAGAACGGTATCAGTTCTTGGACACGCGCCAGGAGCTTCCCTGAGCAGTACGGCACGAACCGCGAAGGACGATACTGCACGGCCAGTGCCATACAGTCGAAGTTATTCGCGTCAGCGAGCAACTCGAGCGCCTGTTCGGTATGCGCGGCATTAAGACTGCTGATAAGGTTTTTGATGCGGCCCGTATCGGCTGGTTTGTGCTTGCAGTCTCCGATGAGAGCTGCTATCTCTTGCAGATGATGCCCTGCGCTTTCTTCGCGCTTCGGAGAGCGAAGCTTGAGTTGAAGTAAGCAAGCTGTGAAAAGAGCGTTCATTTCGTATCCTTTCGGGATAGAGGAGGGGGTAAAAGAACCGTTTATTTTCAGTAAAATAAGACTTCCAGCCTCATTAACTGAAATTTGATTATATCATATAAAGTTTGTTATGTCAATATAACGGGTGCAGAGGTTCAATCAGTAAGTGTAAAACCGTAATTTCAGTGTATGGTACGGGAGTACTGATTGTTGACTATCGAGGAATGGGAAATCGTCGTCAGCGAACGTGAAGACTTGGGTTTTTAGAGTGTACTGTCAGCGAACGGATCAGATTCAATTTTCTGGTAACGTTTCTTTTTCATTTTTTTCGCCTCGCTTTCTGGAATTTCGCGCCCGGTCTTCCTGTCGAGGTAAACGGTCTTTTTTTCGATCGAGGCGAGAGCGAGTCCTGGTGGACGGACGGGAAGAGGACTTGCGGACTTTGCCGGCGTGTAGGCGATGAAGACCGCTTCCGGATTCGCGAATCCGGAAGCATCGATGAATGATCGCCAGATGGGAGCGGCGACGAAGATGCCGTCTGAACCGGCAGTCATCGGGGAATGGTCATTGTTTCCGACCCAGACGGCAGCGGAAATGGAAGGAGTGTATCCGACGGTCCAGGCATCATTGAAATCCTGCGAGGTGCCGGTCTTGGCGGCGACCGCCTTTCCGGGAGGGAACGCGAGAGGGCTTCTTGGTCCGAAGATTGGCGTTCGAGCGGCATTGTCCGAGAGGATGGAGTTGATTTTGCGTGCGACTTCCGTATCCAGGACACGTTTTCCTTCCGACGGCGAGGCTTCGAAGATGTTCTGTCCTTGGGAGTCGGTGATGGAACGGATAGGGAGCATATCATAAGCGATTCCTTCTTGGCCGAAGACGCCGAAGGCTCGTGCCATATCGATCGGTCGGACTTCCGCCCCCCCGAGAGTCAGGGAAAGTCCATAGCGCTTCGGTTCGGTAAGGGTGGTGATACCAAGTCGAGTAGCGGTGTCAATGGTCGCGTCGATACCGGCAAGCGCGAGGGTTTCGACCGCTGGGACATTGAGTGACATGGCGAGTGCCTGACGCATGGTGAGAAGGCCGTGGAATTTTCCGTCGTAGTTCCGAGGGATATAACTTGCGCCTGAACCGTCGGGTCCGAAATCGATAGGTGTGTCGTAGATCTTCGTTTCCGGTTCATAGCCTTTGCTGAAAGCGGTGGCATAGGTGAACGGCTTGAAAGATGATCCTGGCTGGCGTTTGCTTTGCGTGACATTGACATTGCCATCGATTCCGCTATCGAAATAGTTTTTCGAGCCGACCATAGCGAGGATTTCTCCGTTCTGTGGATCGGTAGCTATGAGCGCGGCGTTGTTCGCATGGCGCGGGGCATTGCGTTTGGCCCCCTCTACGACCGCTTGTTCAGCAATCGCTTGGAGACGGAGATCGAGTGAAGTGATGACGCGAAATCCGGAGGTACGAAGCGTTTGCTCATCGTATGTTTTCCTGAGTTCGTCGATGATGAAGAAGACGAAATGAGGCGCCCGTATCGATTCCTGTCTCGGCCGTACTTGTTCCAAGAGATCGACGGAATCAGCCTGCTTGAACGCATCGGTCGAGATGGCTCCGAGCTCATGCATAGCGATAAGTATGTGTCGTTTCCGCCGGATAAGTTCGCTTCTTCCTTCGCCATAAGGAGAGAGCGCCGATGGCGCGGAAGGAAGAGCGGCAAGGAAAGCGGCTTCTTCGACAGTTAGATCGGATGCTGATTTTCCGAAATAAGTATTGGCGGCCGTTTCGATCCCATATGCATTGGCGCCGTAGGGGACCGTATTGAGGTAGAGGTCGAGGATTTCATCCTTATCGAGTACTTGCTCGATTTTGAGCGCCAGGACGATCTCTTTGAGTTTTCGGGAGAAGGTCTTTTCTCTGGTCAGATAGAGTGCCCGGGCTACCTGCTGAGTGATTGTCGATCCTCCTTGGCGGATGCTCCCGGATCGAAGATTTTTGATGAGAGCGCGGAAGAGGGAAGGAGTATCGATTCCCGGGTGAATGAAGAAATTCTTGTCTTCGGCGGCGAGAGTCGCTTGTCGGATTGTATCAGGGATCCGTCCATGCGGAAGGACGATGCGGTTCTCTTCCGCATAGAGCCGGTAGAGCTCTTGTGTCCCAGTCCGATCATAGAGGATGGAGGTCCGATCATGCGGGAGATCGCGGATATGGTCGAGAGACGGGAGACCGATAAAAAAGATGGCGCTACCTCCGAGAAGGATACCGATGATTAGAAGGGAGGCTAACCAGCCGGATTCTTTGAGAATTCGTAGGAGAATGGCTCGGAACAGAGCGGATCGGACAGGCATACGCGGAAATGATACAGAATGGACTTTGTCAGGGACAGTGTTTCAGTGTACCCTAAGAGGAGGCTGACGTGAAGTCCTTAAGTGTATTCCGATATTTTTCGTCGGTCGTTTTGGGGAAAAGTACTTGTTTTAAAGAATGTCTTCTTATGAAGCTTCCAGTTGTCAGACCACTCTACGTATTTCTTCGATGGATTGGTGCGCCGGTGATTTGGGAAAAATCAGTGGGAGCGGTACTATTCCGGGAAACGGAAACGGGCCGGGAATATCTGCTGCTTCGGTATCCGAGCGGGCATTATGAGTTTCCTCGCGGGCATGTCGAAGAGGGAGAGACGGAAGAACAGACTCTACGCCGGGAGGTGGAGGAGGAGACCGGGGTAAAGGAAATGGAAGTTTATCCTTTCCGGACGGAGAATCGTTTTTTCTATGTGGCGCATGGGAGTGAGAAGGTCCGCCGGGAACGCGAAAAGCGTGGTACGTGGATTTTCAAACGGGCATTTTTTTATCCGGCGAGGACGAATGAGGCGGAAGTACAGCTCTCTCATGAACATCGGGAATGGCTTTGGCTTCCGTTTTCGGAGGCTCTTGGAAAGGTGACTTTTGCGAATGCCAGAAAAGTGTTAGAAAGAAGTGAGAACTATCTTCGGAAGAGAGAAGCGTCTTCCGGAAAACGGGTGTCGGATGCTTGATGCGATGAAGTCGAATAATCCGGTAAGAATACCTCCTATGCCATACGATATCGATCCGAATCGTTCGTTCGAGCAGAATATCTTTTTTGAGGTGAAGCGACGTGCGAATGAGCAGGGTGTCACCGACCTGAACGAGTACCTCGATCTGGTAGCGGAAGTGATCGCGGAGAAATTAGACGACGGTGTTTTGACCAAACATGACGATTTGGCTCAATTACGGGCTGATTTGGAGCATCGTTTTGGGGAAATTGGTGAGGAAACGGATGAGTATTGATTCTTTTCTGAATTTATAGTATAATAGAGAGGTAGAAGAAAAGACCGGAATGCGGTCTTTTTTGATGGCAGAATGTTTGTACCTAGGGAATTCTCATCCATGTCGCTTCTTTTCCTATGTTGACACTTCGTGATATTCGAAAACGGTATGAGACGCGCCGCATCCTTGAGGGCGTGTCGTTCAGTATGGGCGAGGGACAAAAGATGGCTTTGGTCGGGGCGAATGGAGTCGGAAAGTCGACACTTCTCAAGATCATTGCGGGTGAAGAGACATATGACCGGGGAGAGATGGTTAAAGTGAATCGGATTTTGGTGGGATATTTGCCACAGGAAGCGCTTCCGTTGTCCGGTAAAGAAACTTTCATCGAATATCTTGAACGGATGGCCGGGGTCAGCGAGGCGAAAGAACATATGGAGCGGCTCAGTCTATCCCTTGATCAGTTGGAAAAGTTGGCGGAGTACGAGGAATGGCAGAAAGTATTCGAGCGGCTTGGCGGATACCAATTTCGTCAGCGCGCGCGAGGTATCTTGGAAGGACTGGCCCTCTCCCACATTCAGGAAGAATGCCCATTGGAACAGCTTTCCGGTGGAGAGCGGCGCAAAGCGGCTTTGGCCGGGGTGCTGCTTCGTGGGGTCGACCTTCTGTTGCTCGATGAACCGACCAATAATCTCGATCTCCCGGCTCTTTTATGGCTTGAGCGTTACTTGACGAAGACGAAGGCTGCGTGCCTGATTGCTTCGCATGATCGGCAATTCCTCGATACGGTCGTGAGTCGGGTTATCGAACTTGATGTATTGACGAGGAAGGCGACCGTGTACGCGGGAGGGTGGACCGAATATGCCGCGATGAAGGCGCATCAGGTGCGGAAGTATCTCGAAGCATACCGGGCCCAGGAAGCGGAAAAAGCCCGTGTGCTCGAATCATCCGAAGAGAAGCGCGAATGGGCCGATATCGGAGCCAAGCAAGTGATGCCAGATAATGATCATATGTCTCAGGGGTATCACCGCGATCGTTCGGAACGCAAGCTCGGAACGCAAGCAAAGACGCTCGCCAGTCGGGCGAAACGTTTGAATAAGCTTGATCGGCCGGCAGTGCATGATCCGATTCTGTTCTCCTTTCCCGAGACGGATGTACCGGCACCGGCGCTCTTGGTCACGGGTCTGGTCTTCGGATATTCGACCGGATTCCGATCTGATCCGGCCACTTTTTCGGTCCCTACCGGGAAACGAATCGGATTTTTCGGTCTGAACGGAGCTGGAAAGTCGACGCTGCTTCGGACTTTGTCAGGAGAACTCCCGCCGATTTCCGGGACGATCGATCGGAGTGGAGAGTTGGTCATCGGGAACCTCATGCAGGAGCATGAGGATATCGACCGCGTTAAGACGCCGGTCCAGATTTTTGAACGGCGTTTCGGTGAAGAAGCGGAAGAGAAACTCCGTATCCTGTTGCATCAGTTCCGTTTTTCGATCGATCTTGCCGAGACGCGTGTGAAGTATCTGAGTCCGGGTGAGCGGGTGCGGGTCGCGTTGGCGCTTCTCATCGCTTCCGGAGCCAATGCGCTTTTTTTCGACGAGCCGACGAATCACCTCGATCTTGAGACTATCGAGGCTATGGAGGAAGCACTTGAGGATTTTTCCGGGACCATCGTTTTGGTGACGCATGATCGGAGATTCATCGAGCAGATGCGTCTGGACACGCTTTTCCTGATCGAGCAGGGGAAAATCGAACCACTGGCGAGCCTGGAGGCGTATCGAGAGCGTCTGATGCCGAGTATTTTGAGAAACCTGAAACGGCTTGATGAACGCATCGAGAAGAAATTCTGAAAATTGAAAACCCCTTCTGAAGTTCGGAAGGGGTTTTTGAATCCGGTCTAGCTTAAAGGGACTGCTTTACTCGCATGAACAGGGCCGAATCTTCCTGTTCGATGAATGGGGAGATGCCTCCGAGAAACTTGACCAGGTTCTTTTTGAGGGATGTGGAGACTCTCCATCCGAGTGCCTCGGTGGCGCACCAGGCGTACGCGAGTACGTCCTGGTCTCGCGCGAGTTCTGAATGAGCACTTAGGAGGATCAGTTTCCCGATGAACTCCAGTTCCTTTTCCGGAAACTTTCCGGCATGAGGGAACCAGCCACGCACGATATGGAGAAGGTTCCGGTATCCATCGCACGGGGGGCGTTCGAACAGCTCGAACTTTCTGACATCCGGAACCAGAAGGATGACAGCTGCCCGTATCTGGAAACCGATACCGTCGGTACCCTTCACGATCAGCCGGTTCATGTGGGTGTGGCAGGTGTTTCCTTCGACCCACGTGTTCCATTGGTCTTTTTCACTCGGGTCAAGAAGCTGCCCGAGATTCCGTTCAAGGGTTGCTCGGTACCGCTTCGGATTGATGGATCGAGGCGGTGGAGCTACTACTTCTGTTCTTGCGCGGATAAATATCCGGTGTTGTTGTTGTGGATTGCCAGGAGTGGCCTGAAGCGATCGGGCATGCTGCATGGATAGTTCCTCCTTTTTGGTTGTTAGTTGTTAAGGCACAGGTGAGAATTATGCGCGGGTGCACATAAACCGAAATTGTACAGTGTTCTTTGGAAAGAGTCAAGTGCCCGGAACGTGAAAATGATCCGGTCTATCATCTCCAAGAGTGGTTTGCCCGGTGATATTGACTTGTTTTTTGTTTCCTGATATAATGGCTATCTTATCTGATTTCTTTCCTGTGGGGTGTGGGGATGCGAAAAGGGCTTGGGTAGGAGTAATTTCTGGTATCGTCCTAAATATATCAAGGGATGCTGCCCAAGCACTAAAGAAGAAGCATATGTTTCGAAAGACTTTTGAGAAGCGCCATTCAAGCGAATTGCGCCAGTTATCAGGGAGGAATTATGTCGGTCGGCGGAATCAGAGTGGCGTCCGTGCCGGGAGTAATCGGAAGAAGGTCTCGCGTATCGATCCCGAATTGTTCGTCCGCAAGGCGATCGTGACGACTCAGGCCGAATCATTCGATCCGAAGCATCGATTTACGGATTTCCGCATCGACCCGAAGATCAAGGCGAATATCGAACGTCGCGGGTACGTCCATCCGACGCCGATTCAGGACGGGGCGATTCCGGTCGTGCTCGAAAAGCGCGATGTGATCGGTATGGCCAGTACGGGAACAGGCAAGACTGCAGCCTTTCTTATTCCACTTCTGCACAAGGTATTGCATAGTCGGACCGAAAAAACGCTGATCATTGTGCCGACCCGTGAATTGGCCAATCAGATCGACGTCGAATTCCGTGATTTTTCTCGAGGACTCGGTATTCAGTCGGCCGTCTGTATCGGCGGGGCACATATTTATCCCCAGATTAAGCGTTTGCAGCAGAATCCGAACTTCGTTATCGGAACACCGGGTCGTCTGAAAGACCTGGTCGAACGGAAGAACCTCGACCTTTCACCGTTCAGTACGGTCGTGCTCGATGAAGTCGACCGGATGCTCGACATGGGGTTCATTCATGATATGAAATATTTGCTTTCACTTCTCAAGGAACCGCGGCAGACGCTTTTCTTTTCAGCGACCTTGCCGCGTGAGATCGCCGATCTGGCGAAGAAATTCTTGAAAGATCCGATCACGATTCGTATCGAATCCCGCGCGACTTCGGAGAATGTCGAGCAGGATATCATTGTGGTCAAGAATCGTGATCAGAAGATCGAAACGCTGCATGAACTGTTCCTCAAGGAAGGTTTCGAAAAGATCCTCGTGTTCTGCCGGACCAAGCATGGAGCGGATCGTCTGTCGAAGAACCTGCGCGAGCGCGGATTCAAGGCAGATGCGTTGCACGGTGACAAGTCACAGAGCCAGCGTGAACGTGCCTTGCGCCAATTCGAGAAGGACGAGCTCAAGGTGCTCGTCGCGACCGATGTAGCGGCGCGCGGACTCGATATCAAGGGTGTGACACATGTCATCAATTATGATGTCCCGGAAACCTACGAGGACTATATTCATCGTATCGGTCGGACCGGTCGAGCTGGGAAAGCCGGAAATGCCCTGACTTTCATCGAGGAATTCTAAGTCTCTCATATCCTTCATGCTGAGAGGGTAGCCTCTCGACTGTCGGACCACTACCCTGGTCTCGACAGTTTTTTTTGGGTGATAACGTCTTTTTTTGTCTGGTTTGTCAATCGTGTCTGACTTCTGGTTCTGCGCTATCATGAGGAGGTATCATATGATCCTATCTTGGCATGCAGGCGACATCGGCGAAACATCCAGTAGCCCAGGCACTCGAGCATTCTCTCGGGATGTTCGTGATTACCGATGTGGCAGGTGTGGCGGTATATGCCAATGACGGCTCGGAACGGAGAACGGGATATGCGATCGCCGAGACGATCGGAAAGAAACCGGGCCGGTTGTGGGGTGGTCATATGTCGAAGGTCTTTTACGACGCTCTCTGGGCCGATCTGAGACAGATGCGTCCGGTGGTGGCGGATATAGAGAATCAACGGAAGAACGGGCAGCCCTATCGGGAGAGGGTACATATCGCTCCTATTGTCAGGGAGAAGGGCAGCGCCCCGTTCTTCATCGCGGCACAACCTTTTCATCTTGAAAGTGAAGGTTTGATGGAGCGTTTCGGGGCTGATTTCAAACGGGTTTTCGGAACAGGAAAGGGGATTTCTGATACTTGTTTTTTCGAGTGGGCGACTCGATGGTTCGGAGCTGAAGCCATATCGGTATCCCATGAGAAGAAGTTCAAGGGAGCGTCGGTGAATTTCATCGAGAATGAATTGGTTCATCCGATGCGCGAGCGTTTCGCTGCCCGCGAGGAGGACCGCATCCTGGTCGAAGCGGCTCAGACGGATGCCCGGGAGTTCCGGCGTCTCTACGTGAAATATGAATCTCTGGTAACACGATATTTCTTGCGGCATCTTAGTTATGACCGGGATATGGCGGATGATCTGGCACAGGAAACCTTTTATCGGGCGCTCGTGTACCTTCCTGGCTTCACGGCCACGAATGCTTCGTATGGGACTTATCTTCTTCGGGTGGCGCACAACCTCTTGGTGAATTACTACCGGAAAAAACGGATGATCGCATTGTTTGATGACCGGGAACAGGAGACGGCAGCAAGCGGTATGATTGGAGCACCTCAGATATCTGGACAGATATTGGATCTACCGGCTTTACGGGCGTCCGAGCGTGAAATACTCTCAATGAAATATGAGGCGGGATTTTCGGTGCATGAAATCGCAGTACTACTCGGTATATCGGAAAATGCGGTCAAACTACGGCTTTCTCGTGCGCGTAAGCATCTTAAGGAGCTTCTGTAGATTCCCGGAATATCCTTCATGACACCTTTTCGCTTCCTAAGTGTTTATATACCGTGTACAGTCGGAATCGTTTTTCATGTCGTTTGTTGGAAGAAGGGTGAGGGGGGTCCGGGTGCGAGAGAGGCGTCCGGTGGTTGGTTTGTGTTTTTAAATAGGCTAAAAAAAAGATATGCCGGTTTATAAGATACAGAAACGCAATGGTTCGATTGTTGATTTCAATTTGGAGAAGATTGAGAACGCTATCGGTCAGGCGGCCAAGGCGACTGGTAAGCATGATGAGATCGTTGCGCAGGTACTGGCTCAGGATGTATATTCCCGCTTGGAAGAAGAGTTTTCCGGCAAGATCCCGACGGTCGAAGAAGCGCAGGACATCGTCGAGGATATGCTTATCCAATACGGTTACGCCGAGACCGCGAAAGCGTATATCCTCTATCGTGAGAAAAGACGGGAGGCGCGGGAAGAAAAGAATGTCGTTGTCGAGGTCGAGAGGGCAATCCGTGAGTATCTCGAGAAACTTGATTGGAGGGTGAATGCGAATTCGAATCAGGGATACTCACTTGGCGGCATGATCTTGAACACGGCCGGGAGCGTCATCGCGAATTACTGGCTCTCACACATCTACCCGAAGGCGGTCGGGGATGCGCACCGGAATGGAGACTACCATATCCATGACCTGGATATGTTCTCGGGTTACTGCGCTGGATGGAGTTTGCGCGTCTTGCTTGAAGAGGGATTCAACGGAGTTCCGAACAAGGTTGAGTCTTCCGCGCCGAGGCATCTTTCCTCAGCTGTATCGCAGATGGTGAACTTTCTCGGGACGCTTCAGAACGAATGGGCGGGGGCGCAGGCTTTTTCAAGCTTTGATACCTATCTCGCACCGTTCGTGAAAAAATATGAGCTTGAACTGCGGGAAGATATAAAAAAATATCAGATAGCGTTCGCCAGTAAGGCGAAGCAGGAGCAGTATGTAGCTGATCGGGTGTATGATTATGTGCACCAGAATATCCAGTCTTTCGTTTTTAACCTGAATATCCCTTCCCGCTGGGGAACGCAGACGCCATTTACCAATATCACGCTTGACTGGGATGTGCCGGAAGATATGCGTGAAAAGCGGTTGTTGTTGGGAGGCGAGCCATTCGCTTACATGTTCGGGGAACTGCAGCCGGAGATGGATATCATCAATCGGGCGTTCATCGAAGTGATGTCGCAAGGGGATGCGAAGGGCCGCACCTTCACGTTTCCGATCCCGACTTATAATGTGACCAAGGATTTCGAATGGGAGAATCCGAAAAACCTACCCCTTTTTGAGATGACAGCCAAATACGGCACGCCGTATTTCCAGAATTTTGTGAATTCTGAATTGAATCCGAGCGATGTTCGGTCGATGTGCTGTCGTCTGCAACTTGACTTGCGGGAGCTCCGGAAGCGCGGCGGCGGACTTTTCGGTTCAGCTGAGATGACCGGATCGATCGGAGTGGTGACTATTAATGCTGCTCGGCTCGGATATCTCCACCGGGGAGATCGGGAGAAGCTGTATGAGCGGCTCGGGTATCTGATGGATCTTGCTAAGACATCGCTCGAGATCAAACGCGAAGAGATCCAAAAATGGATCGATCGCGGACTCTTCCCGTATACCAAGCGCTATCTCGGGTATCTCAGGAATCACTTCTCGACCATCGGGGTGAACGGTATCAATGAGGCGATCCGCAATTTTACCGGTGATGCGGAGAATATCTCGACACCGAAAGGCCAGGCATTGGCGAAGGAAATTCTTGATTTTATGCGGGAACGCATCAAGGATTATCAGGAGGAAACGAACAATTATTACAACCTTGAGGCGACGCCGGCCGAAGGAACGACATACCGTTTCGCCAAGGAGGATAAGAAGCGTTTTTCGGATATCATCCAGGCCGGGACCGTGGAAGCCCCGTATTACACGAATTCTTCTCAGGTACCGGTGGAGTACAGTGATGATATTTTCGAGGTGCTCGAATTGCAGGATGAGCTGCAGCGTAAGTATACTGGGGGTACGGTCCTTCACTGTTATATGCATGAGAAGGTGAGTTCCGGAGAGGCTTGTCGGAGTCTGGTGCGTTCGATTCTTTCCAATTATCGCCTGCCCTATATCACCATTACGCCGACATTCTCCATCTGTCCGAAACATGGATATCTTGAGGGCGAATGGGACTATTGTCCGAGGTGTGATCGTGAGCTTGGTATTGAGAATGGGGAGCGTTTCGATGTGAAAACAAGGCAGAAATATGAGAGTCAGCAGCCGGAATCCGTCCAAAAGGGCGGACGGAAGAGAAAGGGAGTATAATTCATCAGAAGTGGAGTAATTATCTAAAAACAAAGAGTATGACCGAGGAAACACAATTGGTGGAGCGGACACGTTGCGAGGTTTGGACGCGGGTCATGGGGTATCATCGTCCAGTGTCGCATTTCAATGTCGGCAAGAAATCCGAGCACTATTCACGTAAACATTTCACGGAAACAGTAGCTGCCAATCATGCTTTCTGTCAGCAGTATTCGGAGATTGAATGCTAGTTTCTCATCGGAACGTATGCTTTTGAGCGGTATTACTAAGCTGACGCTTCTGGACTTTCCGGAGAAAACAGCCTGTATCGTTTTTACGGCCGGGTGCAATTTTCGTTGCGGATACTGTCATAATCCGGAATTCGTCCTGCCGGAGCGACTGAAGGAAATCGAGAAGGGATTCATTCCTGAGAGTGTTTTTTTTCGCTTTCTCGAACGTCGGAAAGGTCTTCTGCAGGGCGTAGTGATTACTGGAGGTGAACCGACGCTGCATCCCGATCTGGAGGATTTTATCGGGAGGATACGGGCGCTCGGATACGCTGTGAAGTTGGATACGAATGGTAACCGTCCGGATGTGTTGCGGCGATTGATCGACCGTGGACTGGTACAGTATGTCGCTATGGATTTCAAGACGAGCTTTTCTCGTTACCCAGTGCTTTCAGGATTGGGGGCTGATGCAGAGGCGATCGAATCGAGCTTCAATCTCCTGAAGGAGGGCGAGACGCCTCATGAGTTTCGTACGACCTTCGTTCGTGAGGTGCATACGGAGAAGGTGCTTCAGGAAATGAAGCTGTCACTTCGGGGCGCGAAACGGTATTTCCTTCAGCCGTTCCGGAATGAAATCGTGCTGGATCCGAAGTTTGAGACGATGAGTGCGTTTTCGGAAACGGAAATGCTGTCTTTGGCTGAGTATTTTTCCGATACCGTCGGAGAAGTCGGTATCCGGGAGGCATAGGGACGACAGCTTGCTTTTTTGGCTGATTGGTGCGAGAGTGGGCGCAGGAGGGAAACTGCTACGGCGGTTTCTCTTTTTCTGTTTTTTGACAGTCTAATAAGAAAGGCAGGAATCACAATGTCCTCTCAATTGTCTGAGACACCTGGAACAAAACTGTTCGTCTTGGATACCAACGTCCTGATGCATGATCCCATGAGTCTCTATCGTTTCGGCGATAATGATGTTTTTATTCCCATTATCGTATTGGAGGAACTTGACGACCATAAGCAGGGGACGTCCGGGATCGCCCGGAGTACGCGCCAGGCTACGCGTCTGCTGAGTCAGATTCTCGATGCGGCAAAAGCATCGGGTGTGTCTTTGGATCAGGGAATCACCTTGTCCGGTCCTTCGAACGAACTTGCTAGTGGGCGGCTCTTCTTGCAGACCGAGAATATTGATCTCGAGTTGCCGGAAGGGTTTGCGGCAGGGAAAGAAGATAATCAAATACTAGCGGTCGTATCGTATCTGCAGAGAAGTTTTCCTGGGCGCGCGGTAGTCCTTGTCACCAAAGATATCAACATGCAGATCAAGGCCACTGCTCTTGGAATCGTCGTGCAGGATTATTTCAACGATAAGGTGCTTGAAGCGGCGGATCGGCGGTATACGGGCGCTTTGGAACTTCCGAACGACTTCTGGGTCCGGCACCCCGAGATGCTCCACTCGAGTGGAGGAAAGGATGCTTGCTGTCAGTTCAGTTCGTTTCCCGACGAGCATTTTCTTGTCAACCAGTGCGTATTTCAGAACGGAGGAAGGAAGCCGTTTCAGGCCCTTGTGACTTCCGTGGAGGGTACGCGAGTCACCATGCGGGAGGTGGTCAATTATGCATGTGAAAAAAATGCCGTTTTCGGACTTACGGCACGCAATATCGGGCAGAGTTTCGCCCTGAACCTGCTGTTGGATCCGAGGATCGATTTTGTGACGATACTCGGCCAAGCCGGTACCGGGAAAACGATTCTGTCCCTGGCCGCGGCTTTGCAGCAGGTGGTTGAAGATAAATCGCATCGGAAAATAATCTTCACGAGGCTGACGGTACCTTTGGGGGAAGGGATCGGGTGGCTCCCGGGGACCAAAGAAGAGAAAATGGCACCCTGGATGAGACCGCTTTTCGATAATCTTGGCGTGTTGGGAGCCAGAAGGCCGGAAAAGTCGATCAGTAAGTCCAATGGCGCATATAGGTCGACGGATATCGATCCCGACGAAGCGCAGGCGGTCTCGATTGAATACCTCTTGCGGTATATCGAGATCGAAGCGGTCGATTTCATGCGGGGAGCTTCGCTTTCGAAGGTGATCCTGATCATCGATGAGGCGCAGAATTTGACGCCTCACCAGGTAAAGTCTCTGGTTACCCGGGCTGGTGAAGGGACCAAGGTCATCCTCTTGGGAGATACCTCACAGATCGATAATCCGTATCTGGACGAAAGCAGCTCCGGATTGACCTATGCCGTTGAGCGATTCAAGGGGTGGGAGGGGAGCGGACATATCCTCCTGCGAGACGGTGAGCGTTCACGACTTGCGACATATGCAGCCTTGGTTCTTTAGATTTTTCTTTTTCCATCCCCCGGTAATTTCGGGGGCTTTTTTTAGCTGAAAAATGGAGTACGGAACGATTCTCCAAAACCATGTATACTGGAAGAGCTTTTCCTTTCTGAATCCATATGACGCAAGCTGAGGCTCTTGCCATCCTTCGTTCCGGTGCCCATGTCTTTTTGACGGGTGAGGCGGGATCAGGGAAGACACACACCATCAATGCTTATACCTCTTATCTCCGGGAACGAGGGATCGATTTTGCGGTGACCGCTTCGACCGGAATAGCTGCCACTCATATTCACGGGATGACCATTCATGCCTGGAGCGGCATCGGGACCGCTCGTTCTTTGGATGAGGATGGCATACGGACGCTTGCCGATAATCGCTATGTCGCTAAGCGAATCAAGAAAACGAAGGTCTTGATTATCGATGAGATTTCCATGCTGGACGCATCGGTATTCGATACCGTTGAACGGATTTGTCGGGCCATCAAGAAAGGACAACTTCCCTTTGGCGGATTGCAGGTCGTGGTTGTGGGGGATTTCTTTCAGCTGCCTCCGGTGGCGAAAGAAGGTGAATTTTCCCGTTTCGCTTTCGAATCGGAGACTTGGCAGTGGCTTGGTCTCAAAGTTTGCTATCTGACTGACCAGTATCGACAAGAAGATGATATGTTTCTTGAACTGCTCTCAGCGATACGCTCACAATCCTGGGGAGATCTGTATCAGCGTCGGTTGGAAGCGCGGCTCATCGGCGATGGAGAAGTGCTGCCGGATGAGATGACTCGTCTTTTTTCACATAACGCGGACGTCGATCGAATCAATCAAAGTGAACTCGGAAAATTGGATGCGAAGACGTATCGTTTCGTCATGGCGGAACGTGGCCCCGAAAAGCTCGTGGAAGCTCTCAAGCGAGGGTGTCTTTCTCCTTCGCGGCTGGAGCTCAAAGAGGGGGCCTCCGTGATGTTCACGAAGAATAATCAAGGAGAAGGCTTCGTCAACGGGACGCTTGGAGTCGTGACTGGTTTCGAAGGAACGAAACACTGGCCGGTAGTACGGACGCATGCGGGTGATCGCATCGTAGTCGAGCCGATGGAGTGGATGATGATGGAGGGTGACATAGCCTTGGCGAAGATCACTCAGCTTCCGCTCAGACTTGCTTGGGCGATGACGATACATAAGAGCCAAGGCGTGAGCCTTGATGCGGCGGTGATGGATCTTTCACAGGCTTTTGAATTCGGCCAGGGATACGTGGCTCTCTCTCGGGTTCGGCGTCTTTCGGGAGTCTATCTTATCGGGATAAATAAACGGGCGCTTGAGGTGCATCCGAGAGTTTTTCAGGAAGACCGGATATTTCGTGAAGTTTCCCGGGTGACTCTGGAATGGTCCCGATCTCTTGTCCCGGAAGAGCGAGAGCGGATCGAGCGGAATTTCATTCTTATTTCGGGTGGGAAGCAAGATGGGGAAACGAAAGGGCACGTGGAAGGTTCGGTACCCGAATCATTGTCGGAGAAAACTGGAAAGACGACGAACACTCATGCGTATCGACACTGGACGGATGCGGAAGAAGAGCGATTGAAAAAATTATTCAATAAGGGAGTACCGGTAAGAGATATCGCGCTCATGCTGGATCGGCAGGTCGGGGGAGTTCGTTCACGGATGAAGAAACTTGAACTGAAGGAAACATAGACCTTCTGATAAGGGAGTCTGAAGAGAGATGAGGCATGATCGGTGATTTTGGAAGGAAGACGGAACGTGGTATCTTAACAGGAGAACACCATTTTCATTGAAGCGCACCGTGTCGTATGGGTATCTTTTTTTTCTTTTCTTTGGGTTTGATAGTAGGAAGTTTCCTGAATGTCGTCGCGCTGCGATTGGAAACAGGGACGGATTTCATCCGTGGACGTTCGGCTTGTCCGCAGTGTCAGTCGCTTATCGCTTGGTATGACAATATTCCGCTTTTCTCATTCTTTTTTCTCAGGGGAAAGTGCCGATCCTGCAAAGCGCCTATCCCGTGGCGTTATCCGCTGGTTGAATTGGGTACCGGACTCGTGTACGCCGGTACATTCTGGTTGTTTCTCGACCCGGTTGGAACCACATTGATCGAGACGGTCTGGTTACTTGGGCTCTTCTCCCTTTTAATCATCATCGGCCTGTATGATGCGAAAACGATGGAGATACCGGTCCTACTCCTTCAGGTGAGCGCGTTTTGGACGATTGTGGCGCTTCTTCTTCTGGATTGGAGCCTGTCGACGAATATGATGTGGGCTTGGGATGGGCGGACCGTTTCGGGGCTGCTCGGTGCTTTGGGAGCCTGGATTTTTTTCGCAGCCCTCTCTTTTTTCTCCAAAGAGACGTGGATGGGCTGGGGAGATTCATGGTTAGCGGCTATCATCGGGCTTGCCGTGGGTATCGGGGGGGTATTTTTTGCTCTGACTCTTTCTTTCGCTATCGGCGCGATTTTCTCCTGTATTCTTTTGTTTCGAAAAAAAGCAGGTATGACTACCCAGGTCCCTTTTGGGCCTTTTCTCGTTGCGGGTCTTATATCGTATTTTTTTCTTTCCCGGCTCGATGCAATCCGGTATGGGAGTAACGCATGGTTATCCTCTCTTTTTTCCTGAGGTCATCCAGTGTGATACTGATGCGAAAGACCGTTTTTTTGTCGGATGGGGTGAGGTGCTGTATACTATACTTATTGGAAGGGTCTGATTTCTTTAATTTTTTCAAATTCGCAGGAAATCCGATATGCCTCAAAAGAAAGGATTCACCCTCATCGAAGTCCTGGTGGTTGTCGCTATCATCGGTATCGCTTCGGCGATCATCCTCGTGTCTATTGGCAACGGAAGGACACAAAAACAAGTGGAAGGTGATGCTCGCCGTTTGGTCGGCATGTTGCGTGAAATTCAGAATGATGCGCTCTCGGGAAAACAAGTCGTTTTAGGAAGGATTTCATGCGCTTTCGTGTTTCCGCCGTCCGCTAGTGCCGAAACTATCATCTCTCCTACGTATAGGTATCGGAATGGTGCGAGTTGTGCATCCACTCTGAGCGATGATCTTCCGTCTCTCAATCTGACTCCGGGGGTGAGCATTTCGGTTGCGAATGCGGGGGTCAGTTTCGTGGTTCCGTGGGGAGAGGTCTGGGATGGGTCATTGACGGCTCGGTTGGCAAGTACGGTCCAATATACACTGGTCAAGTCGGGAGTAACCTGGTCGGTTTGCGTGTACCCCGGAGGCCGGATTGAAGAAATAGCCGGGGCGAGTTGCCCGTAGATACATCAGGATTCATATGAGAATATCCAGAGTCATGAACAGGGACCATAAGGAACGCGGAAGAATAGTGGTGTTTTCTTGTCCGCTTTCTGGACAGAAAAAAAGCGGAAACGCTTTTCGAGTCCGCGCTTTTTCGATGGTAGAAGTGATTATCGCATCCGCGATCGTCGCTATCGGTCTGACTGCCGTGTTGCAGCTCCTATCCTCATCGCTCAATAACGTTTTTCGTGATACGGATGCCATAGTGGCGACAGAGCTCGCTCAGGAGGGTTTGGAATACACGTACAATGTCCGAGATAGCAACCTTGCCGCGACCAGCGACGCTTTCCCGACCTCGGGAACGCGCGCCTTTCCTGGTACCTCTTCAAGGAATTTTTGTCGATTAGATGCGACGACTCCGAGATTCGTTCTGTCTGGCGCCAGTCGGAACTGCTTCCCGGATGCGAGGCGTTCGTCACGCCGATATTCGCTTGTTCCAGTGGGGAATTTTTACGTATTCCAAAATGCGGTCACGCATTTCGCTCGCGTTATCTTTATCGAGCTAGACAATGTCTCGGATCCGCAGCAGGCCGAAGTGACCAGTATTGTCTGGTGGGGGCGAAGCGATGTTCATCCGGCGGGGGTTTTTCCGGGAGCGACTGCTAATACCGTGGATGTTTCTCAGTGCACTCGGGCGAACCAGTGTGTCTACGTGCAGGCTGTTTTGACGAATTGGAAACCGGGATCATAACGAGTACTTCTATGTATCAGAACAGGAGGAAACGGAATGTCGTGTCGCAGGGAGGATTTTCCTTGATAGAAGTCGTTGTCGCGATGGGTGTTTTTTCCCTTCTCATGGCCATCGTTTCAGTGGTTTTCAGCGGGGGGTTCGCGGCGTATCGCAATACGGCGAGTTCTCAAAAATACCTTGAAAACGCTCAGTACATCATGAACGATCTCGTTAAGCAGTTGCGAACCAGTTCCGTAATCAGTCCGGCAGGGGATCCGGGGACCAATACTTCCCCGGTAAGTGTCACCTTTTTCGATTATTCGCAGTCAAGGTGCATCATGTACCGTCAGCATTTGTCGCCTAATTATATCGAGAAGTCAATCGGAACTGCAGTGACCGTCGCCTCTTGTGGTGCGGCACCCGGATTCGATGATTGGGATCGTTTGACCACGGGCGAAGTCACGATGAATCTCATCGTTCGGGATTCAGCGTTGAATACTCGGGCCGGGATGGCCATCATTTCCTTTCTTGTCGGGGGTGGAGGGACCTCTGTTGTTAATCCGATCCTGTTGCAATCAACAGTTTCTTTGCGTGACTACAAAAAGTCTCTCGGGTTGTAAAATACTTCTTCTTGTTTTTAGGGTGCGGCGTTTCGGAGTGAACAGAGAGGGAGCGCTTCGGGTGAGAATGGAGTCTTTACGGGGAAGGGAAAGCATGGTATGCTCTTTTTTGCGTTTCCGGAGGGTTTGGATAAGGGGGCGCAGTGTTTTTTATGAATCTGCATTTCGGTTTCTTTTCGGGAGTGGATCGGCAGCCGGGGATAAAAAGAAAGAGTTTTTTCAGAGTCGATGTTCGTGCGTTCGCCCCCCTTTTTTTTCTTGTCGGGGGCAGCTTGTCTCCCGTTATTGATGGAGGTGCTTTTTCGGAGTTGACCGATCTCCCAGCGGTAACGATGGTTCAGAGGTTCGATCCGCCTGTCGGGCTTCCTGAATCTGTTCAGGAGAATTCGGAACAGAATGATAATCTCGTTCGATGTCGCTGGCAGGCAGATCGGGTACTTCTATCCTCGCTCGGGCAAGAGATACCTCTTCGCGCTTCTGGGACGGGGTGTTCTGAAGAGGAAGGCGAGAGTATCGGCAATCGGAGCGAGAACCGGGGAATACGCGAAAAGGTGATTGCTCTCACCTCGGAAGAATATCCTCTTTCGGTTATGGCGGGGAGCATCGCCTTGTACGACCCTCCTATTGCCGGACTTATTGTCGGTATCGCGAAAAAGGAAAGCGATTGGGGGAAGCATACCCCGAAACTCCATGGAGAGGAGTGTTTCAATTATTGGGGATATCGTGGGTATGGTAATCGCGGTGTGACCGAGGATGGGTATGGTTGTTTCGAAAAGCCGGCCGATGCCGTTCAGGTTATCGGGAACCGTTTGATCGAGCTTTCTTCGGTGCGTGGCGGAATGACTGATCCGGAACAGATGATCATGTGGAAATGCGGTTCAAGCTGTCAGGGGCACAGTCCGGAGAGCGTCCGCAAATGGATCAGCGATGTGAGGTTGTATTATCAGCAGTTCGCCGGGGTGTTCTAGAGGCGATGAGAGATCGTTTTTCTGTGTATGTGATTTTATATCCCGCTCATTTTTTTTGTATCCTTGAGGGCTCTGCCGGATGATTTGCACAAGACATTTTCGTCCGGTCACGGTATACTGTGGAATATGACCTGGATAATCGTTTCGATCATCTCGTATTTCTTCGGAGCCGTAGCTGCGCTTTTGGACAAAGCGCTTCTTTCGGGCCGAATCGGTCATCCGTCCGTATACGCATTTTTCGTTTCGCTTTTCAGCCTGTTCGCTCTTCTATTCGTACCGTTCGGATTCCAGTGGTACGGATATGTTCCGACGCTGGTCTTTCTTTTCTCGGGGATATTGTTCTTGTACGGACTTTTGGCACTGTATACTGCCGTACAGAAAAGCGAGGTGTCCCGTGTGGCACCCTTGGTCGGGACCGTTATGGCGCTGACCGCCTTGTTTATTTATTTTTTCCCGCTCGGCGGCGATTTGGGCCGGGTCATCACCATCACCTGGGTGCAGTTTCTAGCATTCGCTCTTTTGGTTGGTGGCGGCATACTCATCACGATCGATCTTCCATTCAATAGGAAGGAAAGCGTTTCTCCTCTGGCTGTGGTCGCCGGAATTTGCATGTCGATATCGCTTCTTTTGTTGAAATATGGATATCATCAGTATGATGCGAATTTTGAGAGCGGTTTTGTCTGGTCGCGTATCGGGATGTTTCTTGGAGGAATGAGCCTGTTCCTTATCCCTCGTTTCCGTAGGCAGATTCTTTCGGGTTTACTGGATCATGGTGTGGCGAACAAGAAGAATACCGGGACCGGTATACTGTTTCTTGCCAACAAGATAAGCGGTGGCACGGCCGCTTTCTTGATGAATTATGCCACTTTCCTCGGTCCGGTGACATTCATTCAGGCACTTTCGGGAATACAGTTTGTTTTCTTGTTGATGCTCGCCTGGATGACATCGACCCAGTATCCGCATATTTTTGAGGAACGATTCGGTATGGTACAGTGGATACAGAAGGGTATGGCTATCATTCTGATTGTTTTTGGGATGTGGCTTTCGGTTATGAGCGGTGTGCGTCTCCTTATTTATTGATAGGCAGGATTTCTTTTATGCGGGCCGGTCTCTACTATTTCTTGAAAATAGTCTTTTGGGTCGTATGGTGGATAGCGTTCTCAGTGACCGTATTGTTCGGATTGTTCAATGTTCCTGGGTTGCATCCGCGTGAGGATGTGGCACTTGGCATTACTTTTTCCTCACGGTATGCACGTGATCTTGGTTTGGACTGGAAGGAGACTTACCGGGCGCTTCTCGATGAAGTCGGTGTCCGTAAGGTCCGCATTCCCGTTTATTGGGATCTGTCCGAACCGCGAGAAGGGGAATATGATTTTGCTGATCTTGATTGGCAGATTGAAGAAACGGCCTCACGGGGCGGTGACATCATCCTCTCTATCGGACAGCGGGTGCCTCGTTGGCCGGAGTGTCATATTCCTGGCTGGGTCAGTGATGATGCTGATCAGCGAGAGGCTTCCCTGAGCCGGTTTCTGCGAGAAGTCGTGGGTCGATATAAAGGCACGGAAGTGATTACGGTATGGCAGGTTGAAAATGAGCCGTTTTTGGTTTTCTTCGGTCAGTGTCCGCCCTTCCGTCGGGAAATGCTCGATCGGGAGATTTCACTCGTGAAATCACTCGATAATTCACGTCCGGTATTGACTACGGATAGCGGAGAACTTTCACTTTGGTATCAGGCAGCTCATCGAGGTGATCGTTTCGGAACGACGATGTATCGTCATATCTACAAGCATGGATACGGTTACTTCACGTATCCGCTCGGGCCGAGCTTCTTTATCGCAAAAGAGTGGCTCGTTCGGTTTTTGACCGATCAGGAACATTTTTCAGTCATCGAACTGCAGGCGGAACCTTGGGCAAGCGGTTGGGTGGTCGATATTCCGCTTGAAGAGCAGTTTCGGACGATGGATGAACGGAAGTTGCGGGAAAACGTCCTGTATGCGGAAAAGGTCGGTTTTCCGGAAGTCTATCTTTGGGGGGCAGAGTGGTGGTATTGGATGAAGGAAAAGAAAGGATATCCAGCAGTATGGGAAACCGCGAAGGAACTGTTTCATGAACATGCCGAAAAATGATACTCAAGACATCGTACTGATCATCCATAATGTACGGAGCGCAGCGAATGTCGGATCGATGTTTCGCACGGCCGATGGTGCCGGAGTACGGAAAATCTGGTTGACAGGCTATACTCCCGCTCCAGCAGGACTAGATCGGAAGTATTTGACGAAGGCGGAAAAATCTCTCGCTAAGTCTGCTCTTGGTGCGGAGCATTTCGTCGCTTGGCAGAGAGGTCCGACATTCAAGAGTGTTGTGACGAAACTACGTGCATCAGGCTGTCTGATACTCGGACTCGAACAAGACGGAGAGTCGGTCGCCTTGGAAGCAATCGGAAGGGATCGGCCTCTCGCGTTGGTTGTCGGGAATGAGGTCGATGGCCTTGATAGGCGTATCCTCAATCAGTGCGATGTGATCGTGGAATTACCGATGTATGGAAAGAAGAATTCATTGAATGTTTCGGTCGCTTGTGGCATTGCGCTTTATACCCTTCACGGTATAATGGAATGAGGAAGAGTAAAAAAAAAGTATGGTCAAGAATATCGGTGCTACCCGGATTTGGACGGTTTTTGTTTTAGTTTCCGGAATTCTGTTTTTTCCAGTGTTTTTTTTGAATGCGGAAGCCTTCGTATCGGGATCGGAGATGACACCGGAAAGGAATGATACGGGGCAGTATTTCTATCCATATACTTCAAGCGGTGAGGGTTCAGTAGGAACGGTATCCCCGACTGATTCGACGGGGGTTTCTCCATTCATGCCGGTCTCCGGGACGGGTTTTTTGCCCGGGATGGGTGGAAAGGTGTCGGATGAGGTTCCTCCGACCGCCCCGACAAACCTTTTGGCCGGGCAGGCGGACGGAAAAAACGCGGTTTTGCTTTGGTGGAACGCATCTCGGGATGCTTCCGGGGTGCAAAAATATCTCGTATATCGGAATGGTGTCAAATTGGCCGATTCGACGACGACGCGGTACCTGGATACGTTGGTCTCTGTCGGTGGTCAATATATTTATTTCATTGTCGCACAGGATGCAGCTGGAAACGTATCTGAGAGGAGCGAAGCCTCGGCTTTGTCTTTCCCGGTCACGGTCAAGTCGGTTTCCGGTGTCCCATCCGGCGAGGAGGGACGGAGAGTGGTAGATGTTTCCGAAGGAAGTACGGATACGGAAAGGACATCAGCTGTTGTCAATCCGGCTTCCGGAACGGGCTCCGCTCAAGAAAAACGAATCCGATTTGATGATGGTGGGGCCCTGTATCCGGGCTCGGTATCGGGGTTGAATCCGGAGATGACCGTCCTTAGCGATGTGGGGAGAACATCGGTACTCGTTTCTTCGGGATCTTCAAATGTTTCAGCGACCTTGTTGGGATCGGTCGTATCCAAGAATGGAACGCTCGGATCGTGGACTCAGTCAGTGGATAAGGGAAAAGAAAAGACTTCTCGGAAACCCGACTCCTCGGCACCGGCTGTATCTATATCGCCAGTCGGAGGTTCGGTGGATCAGGATAGTGACGGTCTCTTGGACGCGGAGGAAGTTCGCCGCGGAACCGATCCGAACAAGGGGGATACGGACGGAGACGGTTTTTCTGATGGAGATGAGGTGAGGAGCGGATACAATCCGCTGCGATATTCGGTCGATGATACGGGGGATAAGATTATTTTTCAGTCACCGGAAGAGACTGTCGGGAAGCAGAATGTGGTTTCCGGAGTATCACCGTTTGCTGATCCGATGGTCGGGACCGGAGCGTTTCAGGTTGAGAAAGTCGAAAAAGTCGACTATGAAGGAGGGAAGCAAGCGGTTCAGCTTTCCGGGACAGCGACTCCGAATTCGTTCGTGACCGTGTATTTGTACAGCACCCCGGTAATCGCGGTCGTGGAAACGGACGCATCGGGTAACTGGACATACGGTTTCGATAGTCAGCTTGAGGATGGCAATCACAGTGCCTATGTCACAGCCACGAACAACGAAGGTCGTATCACGATCCAAAGCGAGCGGTTTTCCTTTGTGAAGAAAGCAGGAGCGGTTATGGTCGCTTCGGTCAAAGATATTCCTGTGGAGCAGGAAGCCCAATCGGTCGGGAAGGAATCACCCTCGATAGATAATTTCATCATTGCGGGAATAGTCATCATGACTATCGTTTCTTTCGGAACAATCATTGTTCGGCATCTCATGAAAAAAAGTGTCCGAGCAGAACGGAAGGTGTAGTGCGGAGAATTTCCGGGTAGAACGGGGAGTGAACGCTGTCTCTGGTCTGATTGATGTCAGGTTTACCCTGGTTCCCACTCGAAGGTTTTCCTGATAAGTATCCGGATGAGGGGGAAGTTATTCTAGTATCGAAATATCGTATGCAGGAAAAAGTCTCCAAATTGGCCGTTTTTGATATCGACGGGACTATTTTTCGGAAAAATCTCCATTTCGAACTCATCAATGAGCTTGCTTGGATGAAAATTTTTCCGTTGGATGCCCGCCGGCAACTTATCGAAATCTACACGAATTGGGTGGAGCATGAGGGTACGTACGAACAGTATCGTCGCGCTTTGGTGAACCTCTATTCCGAGCATATAGCTGGTTGTCGAAAAAGCGATGTCTTGCGGGCAAGCAAGATCGTCATTCCATTTCATGCGAAGCGAACCTACGTCTTCGCCGAGAACCTCATCAAGAAGTTGCGTTCCGAAGGGTATCACCTGATTGCCGTTTCCGGATCGCCGAGCGAGGTGGTCGAAGAATACAATGCCCATTACCTTAAGTTCGATGCCGCATTCGGGAGTATCTATGAACTGAATGATCGGGATATCTATACGGGAGCCGCCGCATTCGAGCCGTCAAAAAACAAGGGAGAGGTGGTCAAGCAATACGTCTATGAACATGGGCTTTCCCTGGAGGATTCGTATGGTATCGGTGATACCGAGTCGGACGGTAGTTTTCTCCGGCTCGTGAAATATCCGATCGCTTTCAATCCGAATCAGAACCTCAAGGAGCAGGCAGAAAAGGAGCATTGGCGTATTGTCATCGAAAAGAAAGACGTCGTTTATGAGATCACGCAGGACACGACTGTTTCCCTGAAAAGGTAATAACTGGAATATGAATCTCAACTCCGAAATCGATAAGTTTCTCAAGCGGACGCTCTGGCTCTGGCTCCCGTTTTACGCTCTCATACTCCTTATAAGGGAAGCTCGCGAGAAATTCAAACACTGAAAAAAGAGCGGGTATGAAGAAACAGTCAAATCGATGGCCGCTTTTCGTCCGTGGAAGCATGTTGGTCGTTTGGATGGGAGTCATCTTCCTGTTTTCATCCATGCCGGGGTCAGGAAGTCTGTATGACCCGCCGACCTGGTATGTCCTTGAGCGGAAAGGAGCGCATGTTTTCGAATTCGCCTTCTTATCGGTATTCGCTTTTCGTTTTTTCCGTGTCTTATTCGATGCGACGTGGCGGATGACTGCCGCAATTTCGGCAGCATTCGTTTTTACATACGGGGCATTCGATGAATTGCATCAGGCATTTGTCTTTGGTCGAGGAAGCCGTTTTTCCGATGTCGGTATCGATGTTTTGGGTTCGGTGATCGCTCTTGGTTTGATCTGGAGCATCTTTCTTCTTCCTTCGCTCAAAAAATTAAGAAGAATGCTATAATACGCGTACGGATGAAGAATGAAAAATAAAAACACATGCATATCGCCATCCAACAATTGAAAGACTTCCTTCTCGATTCGGGGCTTCTTTCGAAAGAGAAGGTAGAGGAGGCTATCCTTCAGTCGGGAGAGAAGAAGCAGGAGCTGGGACAATATCTGCTTGATCAAGGTCTTCTGCAGCCGGCTGAGCTTCAAAAAGTCTATGCGTATGTCCTTGGGATTCCCTTCGTCGATCTTTCCAAGGAGACGATACCTTTTGAGATTCTCCAGATCATTCCTGAGCCGATCGCGAAGAAGGCGAATATCGTTTCCTTTGAGAAGGAGGGAAACGATTTGAAGGTCGCGATGTCGAATCCGGAAGATCTCCAGACGATCGACTTCATCAAGAAGAAGACGGGATTGAAGATTATTCCCTGTCTGGCGACCCAGGAGAGCATACAGACCGCCTTGCATCAGTATGAAAAAAGCCTGAAGGCGGAATTCGGCGATATCCTGACGGGAGAAGTGCAGCCGGGAAATACGAAGCAGGATGAGGAGAGTGCTGAGGCGTTGGCTTCGGGGTTGCCGATCATCCGTATCGTCGATACCCTATTGAAGCACGCCATTCTTCAGTCGGCTTCAGACATCCATATTGAACCGGATGAGAAAGAAGTGCATGTCCGATACCGCATCGACGGGGTCCTGCATGAGACGATGACGCTTCCGAAGGATACGGCTGCCGGTATCGTGGCTCGTATCAAAGTGCTGTCCAACCTGAAACTTGATGAACACCGCATCCCGCAGGATGGCCGTTTCAAGATCGAGAAGGATGATTATAAGATCTCTTTCCGGGTGAGTTTACTTCCGGTTTTTGATGGAGAGAAAGTCGTCATGCGTCTTTTGGATGAAGGAGCCAAAGGATTGACGCTTGAAAAAATGGGCTTGTCCGGGAAGGCGCTTGAAAGCGTGCACCGGGAAATCAAGAAGCCGAACGGGATGATCCTTGTGACCGGGCCGACTGGCTCGGGAAAGACGACGACTTTGTATACGGTCATGGATATCCTGAATACGGCCGAAGTGAATATCAGTACGGTGGAGGATCCGGTCGAGTATCGGATGCCGCGGGTGAATCAGACGCAGATCAATCCGAAAGTCGGGATGACTTTCGCAGCAGGGTTACGTTCGCTTCTGCGTCAGGATCCGGATATCATCATGGTCGGCGAAATCCGCGATTCTGAGACGCTCGAAATCGCCCTGAATGCGGCCATGACGGGACATCTGGTTCTTTCGACGCTGCATACCAACTCCGCCGCCGCCGCTTTGCCGCGTATGTTGGATATGGGTGCTGAACCGTTCCTGATCGCTTCGACAGCCAACGTCATCGTCGCTCAGCGTTTGGTCCGGAAGCTTTGCACGGATTGTCGGAAACCGTATCAGCTCGATGAGAAGCAGCTGGCTTCGCTTGGGAAGAGTTATGATATAGATGCTCTTTTTGTGACCATGCAGAAAAACCCGGAAATCGCCAAGATTATCGGATCGGCGAAAAGTCTGAAGGATGCCACCTTTTATGCGATAGGCGGATGCGACCAGTGTGGCGGCGAAGGATACCGTGGTCGGCTCGGTATCTACGAGGTCCTCGAGATGGAGACGAATATCCGGAAACTGGTGACGCATGCCGCTACGAGCGAGGAGATCGAGACGGTCGCCCGTAAGGAAAATGGCATGTACACGATGGTGGAAGACGGTTTTCTGAAGGCCGTCCAGGGACTGACGACTCTCGAAGAGATCATGCGTGTCACTAAAGAATAAAGAATAAGGATTACTGATCCTTATTCTTTGGTTTTGAATTCGTTGCGGAATTCGCGCCGTATATGTGATTTCGCATTGGAGGTCTTGACGAAATTGAGCCAGTCCCGCGAGGGCTTTTTCTTTTCCTTGACAGTGAGGATATCGACGACTTGGCCGTTTTCGATACGCGAATCGAGTGGAACCATTTTACGATCAACTTTCGCCCCGACGGTCCGGTGTCCGATTTCGCTGTGTATGGCATAGGCAAAATCGATAGGTGTGGAGTCCTCGGGGAGCTCGATGATGTCACCTTTCGGAGTGAAGGCGAAGATGTGATTTTTGAAGAATTCGATCTTGAGTCCCTGCATGAACTCTTCATCGTTTCGGCCGATCTCCCGTTGCCATTCCTTCAGCTGGTTGACCCAGGCGAGTTCCTTCGGAGGAGTCTTCCCGGATGGACCCCGGTTCTTGAAGAAGAGATTTCTCCAGCTGCGCCGTTCTTTTTCGGTGTATATCCAGTGAGCCGCGATGCCATATTCCGATTCATCGTGCATCTTCTGGGTGCGGATCTGAACTTCGAGTATCCGCCCTTCCGGACCGAAGATAGTGGTGTGGAGCGATTGATAGCCGTTCGGTTTCGGAAGGGAGATGTAGTCCTTGATGCGGCCGACCATCGGACGGTACAGCTTGTGAACGATACCGAGGGATTCGTAGCAGTCAGCGATTTCTGGAACGATGATGCGGATCGCGACGAGGTCATAGACGCGGGCGATATCCATGTCGTGCTTTTTCAGTTTTTGGAAAAGTCGATAGAGGTGTTTTGTCCGTCCGTGGATATCGAGGATATGAACGCCTTCCTTGTCGAGTTCAGTCTTGAAAAGCGCAACGATTCTCGTGATGTAGAGGTCTCCCTCCCGGAGATATGTCTCCTGGATTTTTTTCGTCAGGGTGTAGTTTTCAGGATCGAGGTACTGGAAGCAGAGATCCTCGAGTTCACCTTTGAGCTCACCGATGCCCAATCGGTTGGCAATCTGGGCGTATACCTCTATGGTTTCGCGCGCGATACGCTCCTGTTTTTCCCGGGGGACATGTTCGAGTGTGCGCATGTTGTGGAGGCGATCGGCGAGCTTGATGATGACGACACGGATATCGCGAGCCATGGCAAGAAACATCTTTCGGAGATTTTCCAGATAGAGTTCTTCCTTGGTTCCGCGGAGTTTGATCTTCCCGAGTTTGGTGATGCCGTCGACGAGATATGCGATTTCGCTGCCGAATTTCTTCTCGATTTCCGTCAACGTGACTTCAGTGTCCTCAGGGACATCATGGAGAAGCCCTGCTGCTATAGTTCGTGCATCCATACCGATCTCACGGAGAGTGAGTCCGACGGCGAGACAGTGGGTGATGTAGGGTTCACCAGAACGGCGTTTCTGTTCCCGATGGGCTTTTTCGGCGAAGGCGTATGCGTCGGCAACGAGTTTCTCGTCATCGTTTGAAAAAGGCGCATTTCCGGACGCCAGGATTTCCTTGAGAGTAGGGATAAGGGGGGTCATAATGCGATGGTGATAACTGTCTATATAGAGTATAGCAGATTTGACAGATGCAACTCAGTTGCGATAACATAGGAAGCGTAAGAATGAAAGAAAGATATGGGAGACATACACGGTGACGGCGATCCTTTGTCAGAACTTCAGGAGCGAGGGTTCCGTTTGACGAGAGCACGTAGGGCTGTTGTCGAATTCCTCGTATGTACCGATGCTCCGCAGTCGATACCGGAGATCCTGGAATCGTTTCAGGGGAAAGGATTGGCGTTCAATAAAACGACGGTGTATCGCGAACTGGCGTTTCTGGTCAAGGAGGGGATTGCAAAAGAAGTCCGCATCTCCGATGAAAAGCGTTACTATGAGCTTGCCGGTGATCATCACCACCATACGGTCTGTGTGCGCTGCGGGGATATTCGTGACGTTGTTTTTCACGAGAATCTGATGCCTATCGAACGTATCCTTTCTGAAAAGGATGGGTTTCAGGTACTTGAGCATTCGTTGGAATTCTTTGGATTCTGTTCTCAGTGTAAATCGTAAAAAAAAGATATATGCCGAAGAGGATTATTTTTGGATTCGTGGGTGTCGGAATAGTTGTGGCTTGTCTTATTTTCACATTTTCTTTTTTCGGGTTGATACCCTCACGAACTCAGGACGACACGGAACGTTCGCTCCGCGTGGTCGCATCTTTTTTTCCGTATGCTGAATTCGCGCGCGCCGTAGCTGGCGAGACCGCTTCCGTAACGACGCTGGTTCCCTCCGGAGTGGAACCGCATGATTTCGAGCCGACTCCTCGCGATATGGAGAGGCTTTATCAAGCCGATATTGTGATCATGAACGGTGCAGGTATTGATGCCTGGGCGGAAAAGCTTGCTCCGGAACTTGAAAATCACGGCGTCCGTGTTGTACGGATGGCGGATTCGATGGATCTTCTGCCGGTCAAGGGTGAAGGGCATGAATCGGAATCAGCCAAAGACGACGCACAAGAAGCATCGGTACCTGACCCTCATTTTTGGCTCGATCCGGTACTGGCAGAGACACAGGTCAGACAGATTGCGGAAGTGTTTTCGGAGACCGATCCGGCACATCAGTCGCAGTATGCGTCCAGGGGCGATGCACTCATTGAAGAACTGCGTGCGCTCAATCAGGAATATGATTCCGGTTTGCGGACATGCCGCTTGCGTACCGTAGTCACCGCACATGATGCCTTTACCTATCTCGCAAAAAGGTACACACTGGAAGTAGTATCGATTGCTGGACTTTCTCCGAATGCCGAGCCGTCTCCGGGACGACTCGTGGAAATCGCTCGTCTGGTCCGGGAACGAGACATACGCTACATTTTTTTTGAAACGCTTTCCAGTCCGGAGCTTTCTGAAACGCTCGCTCGAGAAACGGGCATCGGAACACTGGTCTTCAATCCAATTGAGGGAGGTGGGATTGGGGAAGACGGTTTTCCGGAAACATATCTCGGCCTCATGCGTCAGAATCTCACTCATCTACGAACCGCACTCGAATGTCTTTAGCTGATACGCCGCTCATCATCGCGCATGATATCGACTTCCGGCACGGGGAGGATGCCGTGCTTTCTTCTGTTTCGTTCGAGATTTTTCCAGGGGACTATGTCGGTATTCTTGGGGCGAATGGAAGCGGGAAGACGACGCTCATCAAGCTAATTGTCGGTCTGCTCGAGCCGGCGGGTGGCGATATCAGACTGTTCGGGGATAATCCTCGTGTCTTTCGGGGATGGGACCAGGTGGGATATGTGCCGCAGCATGTTTTCAGAAACGATCAGAATTTTCCTGCGACGGTTGAGGAAATCGTAGCGAGTGGTTTCGGCCGGGATGAACGGCAGCTCTCGGTCGTTGAGCGGCGTTCCTGTATGGAACAGGCGCTTGAATCGGCCCGTGTCGCGCATGTGCGCCACCGGCGTATCGGAGAGCTTTCTGGCGGAGAACAGCAACGGACATTCATCGCGCGTGCTCTTGCGACCCGGCCACAACTTCTCATTCTCGATGAACCGACTACCGGCATCGATCGGACTTCCGAGCAGGAGTTCTATGCGTTGCTCAAACGGTTGAATGATGATGGGATGACCATCCTCCTGATTTCACATGATTTGGATGCGATCGCACGCGAAGTGAAACAGGTCATGTGTCTGAATCGAACACTTGTGTATTTCGGGACACCGGAAGGGCTCCATCGTCCTGGAACTCTTGAAACGATGTATGGCGATGGGAAGCAGGTGCTTTTTCATAGTCACGAACATTAAAATCTTTCTTGAAATATGGATATCATGGCGTTTTGGCAATTCGATTTCCTCCGGCGGGCTCTCGAAGCCGGTCTTTTGATCGGGATAGTGGCTCCATTTCTGGGGATTTTTCTGGTCGTGCGACGCTATTCGCTCCTTTCCGACGCATTATCGCATGTCTCTTTTTTGGGTGTCGCTTTGGCGCTCATTTTGAAGATCCCGATCTTTTTCGGAGTCCTTCTCCTGTCCGTTTCCGCAGCGCTCGGTATGGAGCGATTGCGTTCCAGCGGGAAAATCCTCGGAGAATCGGTCGTCGCGCTCGTGTTGTCTGGAAGTTTGGCACTGGCGGTCGTTCTACTCTCCTCGCTCCGGGGACTCAATGTGAATATCATGAGCTATCTGTTCGGGAGCCTTTCGACCGTGACGCCTTTTGATCTCCTGATGCTCTTCGTCATCGTCGTACTCGTGCTGACATTCGTTATACTCCGTTACCATCAGCTTTTTTTGACAGCACTCGATGAGGATCTGGCACGCGTATCCGGAGTCCGGGTCTTACTCCTCAATGCCGCTTTCGCTGCCCTCGCGGCCGGTGTCGTAGCTGCTTCCCTTCAAATCGTCGGAGCGCTTCTCATCGGAGCGCTCATGGTGATCCCGGTATTGGCAGCGCTCGAATTGAGACGGGGATTTTTCGCGACCCTGGTGTTTTCCGAAGTGATATCCCTAAGTTCCGTTGTTATCGGACTCTGGCTTTCGTATCGATTCGATCTGGCGAGCGGGGGCGCCATCGTCCTGGTCGCGATGGGATTCTACTTTCTTTCTTTTTTTGGACAGCGGTTTTTTTACCGGGATTGAAGAGGTAAGAATTCGTGACTTCCATTCCGATCCTTGTTATATTGAGGGGACTTTTTTATCGGATAGGGATTCGAATATCATTATGCAGTCTTCAACCTCTTTCATTCACGTATTGAAATCATACGCCGTGTCGGCCCGCCGGCAGGCGTGGTTGTTCGTAGCTGTCCTGGTATCGTACGGTCTGGCGTCGTTCTTTTCCGGTGTCCTGACTCCTCTGGTATATCGGCGCGTCATCGATAGTATAGCGGGGGCGACCGACCGTCTCGCCATCGCTCCGACATTGGTCGAAAGTTTTTGGATGCTCATTGGAGTCATCTTCTGCTACCAGCTTTTTTATCGGACAGGGGACTTCACGATCAGCGTGGCTGAAAGTAGGACGATGGAAGACCTGAATCGCCGTACATTCGGGGCCTTCATGCGGCAGAATTATACTTTTTTCGCCGATCGTTTTACGGGAAGTTTGGTTGCTCAATCCCGGAGATATACGCGAGCTTTCGAGGACATCGCGGACATCCTTATTTTTAATTTCTGGATGCCGACCATACGGATTACGGGTATCATCACCTCCTTGTTTCTTATCAAGCCGGTCATCGCCGCCATTTTTTTCTTTTGGATCCCGGTGTATATCACGGTCGCTTTTTGGATGACCAAAAAGAAACTCCCATACGATTCCGAGAGTGCGATGCAGGATTCGGCTTTGACGGCTCGGATTTCGGATGCGCTTTCGAATATGTTCGCCGTAAAGACTTTCGCTTCCGAGCGGGAAGAGAATACTGCTTTCGGTCAGGCGGCAGAACGGGATGGAACCGCCCGTCTTCGGAGCTGGCGATTCAACAATATTCTGATCGCCGTCCAGACCATCATGTTCAGTACGCTCGAGATTGTGGCTATGTATACAGTCATCCGTCTCTGGCTCGCGGGGAGTGTGAGTACCGGGACGGTTGTGCTGGTGCAGATTTATGTCGGGTCGCTTTTTGGAGAACTGTTCGGCTTAGGCCGGGCCTTCGGGAGGCTGATGAGAAATGTGGCGGATGCGAGTGAGATGACGGAAATCCTGGCTCGGAGCGGTAGCGAACCTTTCGATCGAGAGATGTCGGACGTGTCTGTTTCGGGGACGATTTCCTTCGAGGAAATCGGATTCCGTTATCCGAAAGGTGGCAGGGTATTTAAGGATTTTTCGCTGACTATTCGAGAGGGAGAGAAGGTCGGGTTTGTCGGGAGTTCCGGATCCGGGAAGAGTACGCTTACCAAACTGTTGCTTCGATTCATCATCCCGGACCAGGGCATCGTTCGTGTCGGTGGACAGGATATTAGTGGGATGTCACATCAGGAGCTTCGGCGTCTTATCGCGTATGTTCCTCAGGATACCGCCTTGTTCCATCGGAGTATCGCGGAGAATATCGCGTATGGTCGAACGGAAAGCTCTCGGGAAGAGATCGAGAATGCGGCCAGACAGGCCCATGCGCATGAATTCATCATGGGATTACCAGACGGGTATGACACTTTGGTCGGTGAGCGTGGAATCAAGCTTTCTGGCGGTGAGCGGCAGCGTATCGCTATCGCGCGGGCTCTTCTTAAGGATGCGCCGATACTTGTTTTGGATGAGGCGACAAGCGCGCTTGATACAACCAGCGAGCACTATATCCAGGAAGCCTTGCATGAGCTCATGCGAGGGCGAACCACTCTTGTCATCGCTCATCGTCTGAGTACGGTACGCGAGATGGATCGGATCGTCGTACTGGAGCATGGGCGATTGGCGGAAGAAGGGTCTCATAGCGAATTGATCGCTTCAGGAGGAATATATGCCGGTTTTTGGAGTCGTCAGACATCATCTTTCGGGGAAGTGCTCTTGACTGATGAAAATGAAGAGATTAGTAGCGAAGCTTCGTTTTCGGAAGATTCTCTTCTCCCGCAATAGAAGGAGGGTTTTCTGACAACCGAATTTTTATCCCGGGTATTCTGTGCGCGGATTTTTTTTGTGCTTATTCAGGTTCCCTAGTAGGAGGAGTCCTTCCATTTTGGCTGGAGGGTGTTTTTTTGATTTGTTGACGGTTTGGCACGAGGTGGAGTAAAATGGGGGTACTCATTATGAAAGTGGTGAGAAGTGGGGAAATCAGTAAGTAAGAATACACCTCAGGCATGTTTATCGGCGAATATTCCCATAGTGTCGATCCGAAAAAGCGCCTCGCGCTGCCTTCGAAGTTTCGCGGGGAACTCGGGAATCGGGTGGTGGTGACACGGGGGCTCGATCACTGTCTTTTCGTCTATCCGATGAAGGTGTGGGAGGAAATCGCCAGCAAACTGGGGAATCTGCCGGTAGGGGAAAGCGGGACGCGGAGTTTCATCCGACTCATGCTCTCAGGAGCGGTAGATACGGAACTGGATAGTCAGGGTCGTGTGCTCCTTCCGGAGTACCTGAAGAATGACGCGGGTCTGAAGAAGGAAGTCACTGTGGTCGGCGTATATAACCGTCTCGAAATTTGGGATGAGGGATCCTGGAAGAAATACAAGCAGAACGCCGAAAAGAATACCGGGAAGATAGCTGAGGAGCTTGGTAAGCTCGGGGTGTACTAACTTATTCCAATTTTGAGCTTGCAATTTTTAGGTGAAGATAGACTGGAAATTGTAAGCTGAAAACTGGAAAGGAAGGACATGTATATGGATGAAACGAAGCACAAGCCGGTTCTTTGGCAAGAAGCGCTTGACGGGCTGCGCCTATCATCTGGCGATACCGTCGTCGATGCGACACTCGGAGGGGGTGGGCATACGTTGCTTTTTCATTCTGCTGTCGGAGAGACCGGTAGGATCGTGTCGCTCGATATGGATCAGGCCGCTATCGATCGGTTCCTTGTGAGAGTGAAACAAGAAGTGAGCGTGTCTGTTGACTTTGAAGCGGGACGATTGTCGGTGGTGCATGCGAACTTTTCCGATATCGGTTCCGTAGCGAAGGAGATCGGCTTGGTATCTGCTGACGCCATCTTTGCGGATCTTGGTTATTCGTCCGATCAGATTGAGGACGGTGAGAGAGGACTTTCATTTTTGAAAGATGGTCCGCTCGATATGCGTCTTGATCGGCGTTCGGATGAAACGGCAGCACATATCGTCAATGTCTGGTCGGAACCTTCTCTCGCCGAGCTTTTTTTCGAGATGGGCGATGAGGAGTGCGCGAACGGTATCGCGCGGGCCCTCGTACGGGAGAGAAAAGAGCATGCTTTCACGAGGACGCTCGAATTGGCGGAAGTGGTAGCGCGGTCAATGCCGATGCGTATCCGTCTGAAGCGGAAGACGCATCCGGCGACGAAGGTGTTCCAGGCACTCCGGATCGTAGTGAATGATGAGTATGGGAATCTGGAACGATTTCTCGGGCAGTCCGTTGAACTTTTGGTTCCGGGTGGGCGATTAGGAGTCATCAGTTTCCATTCCGGTGAGGACCGTATCGTGAAGGGGTTTTTCCGTCGGATGGCGAAGGGATGCGAGTGTCCGCCGGAGTTTCCAGTCTGTGTCTGTCATCGGAAACCGAAGCTGAAAAAGATCTCTCGGGACCCGGTCGTGGCAAGCGATCAGGAGCGGGAGGAGAACCCTCGGGCTCGGAGTGCCAAACTGCGTTTTGCCGAGAAGTGCTGATAGAGCAATCGAAAAAACAAAAAACAAAAAAGAGTATGAGGGTCCTTGATTCCCATTTTCAGAAAAAGAGAAGAAGAATACTACCCGAATCAGTTTCTGGTCAGTCCGGTTTTTTCCGTACCGATGTTTCGTTCCTGATTCTGCTGTTTTTCGTCGGAGTGCTCGGAACACATATATACTCAGTCAATAGCAACGCGGTCCAGGGATATCAGGTTCGCCAGCTGGAGAAAAGGATTGCTGGCATGCAGGAGGAGAACGCCCGTTTGAAGATACAGGAAGCGGATGCCAAATCATTCCAGCGTATCGATGAAGCGCGTGAATCGCTTTCCCTCGATCAATCTTCGAGTCCTCAATATTTTGAGGAACGAGACGTCATCGCTTTTCGCTGAGACAGTCTTTCTTTTTCAGAGCTTCGTTGATCGGTTCCGGAGCGCGAAAAAAGACGCTTTCACTGTAATTATCCGATTCGTTCGCGGTTTTTGGGTAGCCAGAGAAGCGTGGGTAGGGTAAGATAGGCTTTTATGCATATCTCACAGAAAAAAACGGCACAAAAAAAAGGCGGTATCGATGTCATGCGAATCGCTTTCGTTTTTGTTTGCTTTTTCTTTGTTGGGGTAGGGCTGCTTTGGCAGCTGTATCGTATCCAGGTGCGCGACCATGTGCTCTGGAGCGATCAGGCAAAAAAACAGCGTCTTTCAGTTTTCGATCTCAAATCAGAACGAGGAGAAGTCTTTTTGCATGATAACGGGGAACCGTATCCGCTTGCGGTGAACCGGGAATATATGGCCGCATACGTCGTGCCTCGGGAAGTGCAGGATAGCAGGAAGGTCGCACACGAACTTTCCATCGCCTTGGGGAGGGATGAAGAGGAGCTCTTCGAAAAGTTTTCCGATCAGACCGATCCTTTCGAGATGGTTAAGCATCGTTTGAGCGATGATGAAGTGGGCCGTATCAGGGCGCTTTCTCTTAAGGGGGTTTCCTTACTTCCGGAGAAGTATCGTTATTATCCGGCAGGAAACCTTGCATCGCACGTAATCGGGTTTGCGGGACTGGGAGAGCGGGGAGGGGTTGGTGGGTATGGAATCGAGGCATCCTTCGATTCCGAACTCAAAGGGAAGCTCTCGCGGGTGCATGAAGAGCGCGATGCTGGTGGCCGCTGGATATCCCTTTCGGATTCCCGAAGCGATGTTCCTGATCATGGCGATGTCTTGACGCTGACTCTTGACAGGGTTATTCAGCATGAAGCAGAAAAAACCGTTCAGGAATATAAGGAGAAGCACGGAGCCGATTCGGTGACGGCCATCGTGATGGAGCCTGCTACGGGAAAAATCTTGGCGATGGCGAATGCTCCCGATTTCGATCCGAATAAGTATGCTGAGACGGAGGATTACAGTCTGTTCTTGAATCCGGCGGTGAGTTCGACGTATGAGCCTGGATCCATCATGAAGCCGATCGCTATGGCTATCGGTATCGATGAGAAGAAGGTTTCATCGACGACCGAATACGTCGATACCGGTTCAGTGACGGAATCCGGGTATACGGTGCAGAATTCTGAGGAGAAGGTATATGGGAGAAGCACGATGACCAAAGTGCTTGAGGACTCAATTAATACCGGAATGATTTTCGTCGAGCGATCGGTTGGGCATAAGGTCTTTGCGGAACGGTTGAAGCGTTTCGGATTCGGAGAGAAGACGGGAGTGAGATTGCCGGCTGAATCGGGAGGAGACCTGCATAATCTGAATGATTTTCGTATCGGCATTCAGTTTTATACGGCCGCTTACGGTCAGGGTATCACGGTGACACCGCTTCAGATGGTTTCGGCGTATGCGGCACTGGCGAATGGAGGAATGCTCATGCGACCGCAAATACTGGAAAGTATCCGTCATACCGATGGGAATATCGAAATGGTTCAGCCAGAAGAGATACGTCGGGTGATCGGTAAGGAGACGAGTGAGACTATCGGACGTATGTTACGCAGCGTCGTGGTGAACGGGCACGGGAAGCGTGCGGACGTGCCGGGATACGAGGTGGTCGGGAAGACAGGAACGGCGCAGGTAGCCAGTACGGATGGTGGTGGGTACGAAGAGGGAAAGACGATCGGTTCATTTGCGGGGTATGCCCCGCGTGAGAATCCGCGTTTTGCTGTATTGATAAAGGTGGACAATCCGAAGGATGTCCAGTGGGCCGAATCGAGTGCCGCTCCGGCTTTCGGACAGCTGATGCGATTTCTGCTCGAATATGCGAGAATAGAACCGACGGAGCCTTTGTAGTATACTATCGGTCTATGCATCACCCTATCGTGAAACGAATTTTCGAAAAAGCGCTCCGTATCATGGCGCGTACGCTTCTGCGCAAATACCGCCCGTTGATTGTCGGTGTCACCGGTTCTGTCGGGAAAAGTTCGACGAAGGAGGCGATTGGGTTGATTCTTGCGCAAAAGTATTCTGTCCGTGCGGCGGAAGGAAATTATAATAATGAAATCGGTATCCCGCTTACGGTGCTGGGTTCGAAAAGCGGGGGCCGCTCACCATTCCGATGGGCATGGGTGGGGATGCACTGGTTTGGATATGTGCTGTTTCCGTTCCGCTATCCGGAAGTATTGGTACTCGAGATGGGGGTCGATCGACCAGGCGATATGGAGTATCTTCTGTCGATCGTGTCGATTGATATCGGTGTGTTCACCCAGGTGTCGGAAAGCCATATCGAATACTTCGGTTCGCTTCACAATATCGCCAAAGAAAAAGGGAAGCTTATCGCGAGTCTACCGGTATCGGGTTTTGCTATCTTGAATGCCGATGATACGCGCGTGTCACGTTTTCGGGAAAAGACGAAGGCGAAGGTGCTCACCTTCGGTTTCGGTGAGGAAGCTGATATCCGAGCTGAGCATATCGCGGTCGAGCCCGAAGCACGATTGGCGAAGGGGCTTTCGTTCAAAATGGATTATCATGGGAAATCGCTGCCAATCCGATTGCCCAAGGTGATAGCGAGGCATCAGGTTCCGGCGGCACTCGCCGCAGCTGCTGTCGGTATCGCTCTTCGTGTGAATCCAGTGCAAATCGTTGATGCTCTTGTCGCTTTCGGACCGTTGCCTGGTCGGATGCGGCTTGTTCCGGGAACCAGGGGGAGTATCCTTTTGGATGACACTTACAATGCATCTCCAGCTTCGACAATGGCGGCGCTCGCTGTGCTGGGTGAATTACGGGCGAATCGGAAGCTTGCCATTCTTGGTGATATGCTTGAAATCGGAGAGGAATCCGTTAAGAGACACCGAGAGTTAGCGGAGTCGGTTGCATTCTCCGGTGCGGAATTGGTGATTCTTGTCGGACATAGGATGAAACATCTTTTCGACGAGCTAATCGGACGGGGATTTTCCCGACAGTATCTGTTCTGGTTTGAGCGGAGCAGTGAGGCGGCTTTATTCGCGGAGAATGTAGCGCGAGATGGAGACTTGATATTGGTGAAAGGGTCTCAGGGGATGCGTATGGAGCGGGTATCGGAGAAGTTGCTTTTCGATCCGGTTGAAGCGCCCTACTTTCTTTGTCGTCAGTCACCGGAGTGGGAGGCGAAGCCTTTTGTGTCACCAGGTGAGTGGGACATTCATCCATAGTGTTTTGAACGCCAAATAAACGATACTATTTTTCTGGTTGAGTATGGATATTGTGGAAATAGCTCTGGTCATCATCGGATTGACGGTATTCGAGATCGTTTCGAGTGTCGATAATGCCATCATCAACGCGGATGTGCTTGCGACTATGGGGGCCAAGGCGAAAAAGTTTTTTTTGACATGGGGATTATTTTTCGCGGTATTTCTGGTACGCGGTCTGTTGCCATGGCTGATCGTCTGGGCGACGGTTCCAAGCCTTGGATTTTTTGGGGCGTTTACGGCGACTTTTTCGGATGATCCGCGGGTTCAGGAAGCAATCGCGATGGCGACACCGGTTCTACTTATGGGCGGAGGGGTTTTCCTGTTGTTTCTTTTCCTACACTGGATCTTTCTCGAGGACAAATGTATCGGATTTCATTGTGAGCGTTTCGTGGCCCGGCATGGAGTATGGTTTTTCGCGGTCGTGTCGATTGTTCTCGCGTGTATCGTCTGGTTCGCCCTGAAACAGAGCGCGATGCTCGGATTCGGGGCGGTCATCGGATCGACCGCATTTTTTATCACGCATGGGTTCCGCAAACAGGCGGAGGAGGCCGAAGAGCATCTGAAAACTTCGCCTCTCTCTGATTGGAGTAAGGTACTGTTTCTCGAAGTGATCGATCTTTCCTTTTCGGTTGATGGTGTGCTCGGGGCTTTCGCTTTTACGCTTTCGGTGCCGCTTATCCTGCTCGGAAATGGGATCGGGGCTATCGTTGTTCGGCAGCTTACCCTCGCGAATATCGATCGGGTGAAGCGGTACGCGTATCTCAAAAATGGGGCGATGTATTCCATCTTCGTGCTCGGTCTCGTGATGGTTTCCGAAGGATTCGGATTTCATGTACCGTATTGGTTTTCGCCGGTGGTCACTCTTCTTCTCATCGGATATTTTCTGGAACGGTCCCGCCGTCAAATCGGAATGTCAGGAGTCGCAGGATAAATTGACAAACAAAAAGCTCAGGGTACAATGGGAGGAGGAGGCAGCACGCTTTCCTTAATACAGTAAGCTGGTGATAGCAAGTATATGACGGACACTATGATGGATAAGGAGTTTGTTGAGTATGTCGTGAAGATGCTCGTGGACAATCCGGATGATGTGAAGGTTGAGCGGAAGATTGATGAGATGGGCGTGCTGATCACGTTGGATGTCAACCCGAAAGACATGGGTATGGTCATCGGACGTGAGGGGATGACAGCCAAGGCGCTTCGGACGCTTCTGCGCGTCATCGGTGCCCGTAATAATGCCCGGGTGAACCTGAAAATTAATGAACCGGAAGGTTCGGAGCGCGGTCATCGTGAACCGCGGGAAGAGAAGCCGAGAGAGGAGAAGATTCGTGACGAGAAGCCAGCCGAAGAGCCAGTGAGACGTTCCCTGGATGATGTGATGAATGAGATCGCCGGGTAGGTTTCTTTTGTCTTGAAATCGAGAAATATGGATTCCGCCCGGATTTTTCCGGGCGGATTTTTGTTCCGACCTGGTCTTTGTGTTAGGATAGACGGGAATTCGCCCGTGTACTTGAAGAGAAACATTATGCAGATGAGAACATTCGATATCGCCGGCCCGGTACTTATGACGCCTGAGGTATTCGTCGATGAGCGGGGGTATTTTTTCGAGTCTTTTCAGAAAGAGCGGTACCGGGAGCTTGGCATCCCGGCGGATGATTTTGTTCAGGAGAATATATCGAAATCGAAGAAGGGGGTGTTGCGGGGTATGCACTTCCAGCGGGACCCATTTGCTCAGGGGAAACTGGTACAAGTGCTTCGTGGACGCGTCCTGGATGTCGCTGCGGATATTCGTTTCGGTTCTCCTACGTACGGTCAGTATGTCGCTGTCGAACTATCGGAAGAGAATCATCAGCAGTTCTGGGTGCCGGTTGGATTCGCTCACGGATTCCTTGCACTCGAGGATGATACGGTTTTTTCATACAAAGTGACGGCGCTCTATTCGAAAGTATCCGAAGGGGGAATCCGTTTTGATGATACGGACCTCAATATCGCATGGCCTTTCAAATATCCGATCGTGCTCGAGAAAGATCGGCAGTTGTTTTCGCTGGCCCAGTATGGGGGTAATCCAACTTTCCGGTTCGAGGAGAAGTGAGTTTTTCGGCGATTTGAGCAGGTAGAATCCTTATTCCGATATGTCTTGATTATGAAAATACTGGTGACCGGTGGGGCAGGGTTTATCGGTTCGAATTTCATTCATTTTTTTCTGGATCGGTATCCGGATGATACGGTGATCAACCTCGATGCGTTGACGTATGCCGGGAATCCCGAGAATCTCCGGGAATGGAGAGAAGATGAGCGGTATCGGTTCGTGAAAGGTGATATCGCCGATGCAGCACTGGTCGATCCGTTGGTCGCTGAGTGCGATGCTGTCGTGCACTTCGCGGCCGAATCACATGTCGATCGGTCGATACTCGGGCCGGAAGCTTTCGTACGGACGAACGTTTTCGGAACCTTCGTCCTGTTGGAAGCGGCCCGGAAATACGGAAAGCGTTTTCATCATGTCTCAACCGATGAGGTCTTCGGTTCGCTGGGGCGGGATGACCCGGCTTTCGATGAGGCGACGCCGTATGATCCGCGCAGTCCGTATAGCGCGTCGAAAGCTGCAAGCGATCATCTCGTGCGTGCGTATTTTCATACGTACGGATTACCGGTGACCATTTCGAATTGCTCGAACAATTACGGTCCGTATCACTTCCCCGAAAAACTCATCCCGCTCGCGATTACGAATATCCTGGAGGGGAAAAAGGTTCCGGTGTATGGTGATGGACGGCAAATCCGTGACTGGTTATTCGTCTCGGATCATTGCCAGGCTATTGATCTGATTCTCAGACAGGGGCGGATCGGTGAGACCTACTGTGTCGGTGGGAACGGCGAGCGGGAAAATATCTGGATCGTGGAAAAGCTGCTCCGGTTGTTCGGTAAGGATGGATCTTCGATCGAATATGTGACTGACCGACTGGGTCACGATCGACGCTACGCGATCGACTTCACGAAGATCCGGACAGAACTTGGTTGGGAGCCGAGTGTGTCGCTCGAGCAAGGCTTGCAGGAAACCGTCGCTTGGTTCCAGACGAATACGGAGTGGTGGCAAAGGGTGAAGAGCGGGGCGTATCAGGAATATTCTCTCAAGCAGTATGGAAAATGACAAGGCTGTTTTGATTCTCGGGGCAAAGGGCATGCTCGGACGGGAGCTTGTCCGGGTATTCGCCGAAAACTCTGTGTATACGGTATTGAGTTGGGATCGGGAGGAAATCGATCTGACCGATTTCGCGGCGTCGGAACGGAAGATCCGCGAGGTAGCTCCGTCGATCATCCTGAACGCCGTCGCCTACAATGCGGTCGATCTGTGCGAGACCAGCGAAGAGGAATACCGGCAGGCACATTTACTGAACGTGGGTATCCCGGAATCGCTCGCGAAACTGTCGGAAGCCATCGGGGCGACACTTGTTCACTATTCGACGGACTATGTCTTCGATGGGACGAATCAGGATGGATATGCTGAGGATGCTGGGACGCATCCGCTTTCGCGTTATGGCATGACGAAGCGGGAAGGAGAACTTGCGGTGCTTTCGGTACCTGGTCGTCATTTTGTGATCCGGCTCTCGAAACTCTTCGGGAAACCGGCACTTTCGGCAGTAGGTAAGCAGAGTTTCTTCGAGAAGATGCTTGTGGTCGCGGAAGGAAAAACGGAAGTGAACGTGGTCAATGGTGAGCGGAGCTGTTTCACCTATGCGCCCGATTTGGCGCGAGCCACTCGCGAACTTCTCGAAGACCGATCGTCTCCTGGTATCTATCACCTGGCGAATAGCGGGGTGGCGACCTGGTATGAAGCGGCGCAAGAGCTGTTCCGTCTCGTGAGACCAGATGTCATAGTACGCCCGGTCTCACCCGATGCCTTCCCTCGTCCAGCAGAGCGTCCTGAATATTCAGAATTACTCAACACAAAACGTCCATTGCTCCGTGACTATCGTGAAGCATTGCAGGAATTTATTTTGGAGCGATAGAAGAAACGACAAGAGTATTTTTTCCAAAAAAAACCGCCCACAGGTCTTAAATCACGGTGTGACGCAAGAGGTCTGTGGGCGAGGTGTTTCCGAGGGGTGGTTACTTCGGCGGTGGAGGATTGAGACCGGAACGGATGATTTGTCCGATCCTTCGATCGACGCTGCCGAGTCCATCATCGCGGAAGGCTTCGACTCGACATTTGTCAAAGTAGGAGGTGTAGATCCCACCGTTTGTTCGGAAGAGGCTCTGTCTATTTAGAAAATTTCCGTGGAGAATCACCTTTGATCCCTGATGAGCAGAGGATTCAGCCAGGAGTGCATGTGTGACCTGACCAGTTGCTGGGTTGGTACAGATGACGAGATCGCCCTCCTTGACCGTCGCCAGCACGGCTTTGTTGTTGTCGGCATACGGTGCTGGCGGTGACATGTCTTCCTCGTCGAAGAAAATCAGCATACCCAAGCAGAGAAGACAGAGCCCGAGCAGACATATGACGGCGTTCATTACGATGTGCCTCCTTGGTAGATTCCGGAATATGTCATAGAACCCGATAAGGAGCATGCTACCAGATACAAGCCATAACACGATGTGGGCGGACATTGTTTCTTTCCCTTCATAATCCCGGATCAATCCCTCCGGTCTGTGGTTGGTTGTCAAAGACCTTTTTCGGATGGAAATTGGTTATTCGTTCCGAATAATAAATTATACTCTTTTTTGATAATAAAGTCAATAGTGCAGGGGTCAAGGATTCTTGCTAGGATAAGGGGTATCGGATAAAACTATTCCCTATGAAACACACAGTTTTGCAGACAGAAGATACCGCGGTATACGCGGCCGTGATGGGTGAGGAGAAGCGTCAGGAAGAGGGACTCGAAATGATTGCCTCAGAGAACTATGTCTCAAAAGCCGTACTTGAGACACTTGGTACGGTGCTGACCAATAAGTACTCGGAAGGGTATCCGGGCAAGCGTTATTATGGTGGCCAGGAGTTTACCGATGCCGTCGAGACCTTGGCGATCGCGCGCGCGAAGAAACTGTTCGGAGCGGAGCATGCCAATGTGCAGCCGCATTCGGGAGCACAGGCTAATTTGGCGGTGTACGCCGCACTGCTGCAGCCGGGCGACACGGTGCTCGGCATGGATCTTTCACACGGGGGACATCTGACACATGGGCACCCGGTGACTTTGCCGGCCAAGGTGTATCGCTTCGTGCGTTATGGGACGGAAGCAGATGGCAGCATCGACTATGACCGACTCGAAGCGTTGGCAGTACAGGAAAAACCGAAGTTGTTGCTGGCCGGATTCTCTTCATATACGCGGCAGATCGAT
>CAYMZY010000002.1:0-15821 GCA_964395165.1 uncultured Bdellovibrionales bacterium
AACTTCTCTTTCCATTCATCCGTCCCGAATAACCTCATGGAAGGTCCGGCTGACCACAGCGACCACCAGGTATCCTGATGATACTGCGAGTGTTAAAAAGAAGAAATCAATCATTATTCACTTCAGAAAGTCCTCTCCTCTCCTGATGATTCCACGGATACCGTTGCGACGAAATTCACGAAGTGCGTTTCCAAGGATCTGTCTCACCCGACCAGGAAATGATCCTGGACGGAAAAATATCCGTTCCTTTCTCCTGGTTTCCTGTCTGAGTCTCTCGATCCTCCCTTCGATATCATCAAGCTCAGCACCCGTCAGGGCTCGCTTCTTCAGTACGATCGTGAAACCATTACCAACCTTGTCGTCAACATCCTGAAAATCGACGAGTGACCAATCAAGACCAATACTCCGCACGAGTTCGATCAAGTCCTCAGTAATCCAGAAAGAATAGTGTCCCGTCTTCGCATCAGGTGTTGAAATGCTCTGTCCCACATGCCGCCTCCTTGTTTCGTCAAGCGTCGTCCGCTTCCGATCTCGATCAAACGTCCGTTCCTTATGCGGGATGATCATAAAGACGTATCCGTCCGGACGAATAACCCGATACCATTCCCGAAGCGCTTTGATGGGATCGGAAAAATGTTCGAGCACATGCGAATGTATCACGAAGTCCTGACTCTCATCCGGAACCGGGAGAGCGTCTCCTGGAGCGATGATATCGATGGGTGCCATTTCCGCGCACATGTCCACCTCATACTTCTTGTAAGTATCGGTGTTGAATTCGTCGGCGATATCCACGTTCCTCGTCCGGAGTCCGAACGGATTGTGCGCCGACGCTCCGATCTCGAGCCCCGAAAGTCCATCAAGATACTTATGCGCGAGAGCGCTTTCCGGAAAAATGGTTTTCATACATTCAATGAAAGTGATTTGGAAGCGAGTACGCCACTTTGCCTATGAGATATTGGAGGTATGACTTGTTTTGAGCGTTCGCAGTCGTATATGTCATAAGCGTTTTCTTACGCGCGCACCCCCCCATCTCTTTTCGCAGCAAGGGGTCTTCTATCAGTTTTCCGAGCTTCTCCACCCATTCTTCCGTCCCGGTTGCTACAAATCCGTCAACACCGTCTGTAATAGCCTCACGGAAGGTCCGATTGGCCACGGCAACTGTTGGGACTCCGACGATACCGGCTTCAAAAAATTTCAATTCAGATTTGGATTCACAAAAAGGATTGTCTAATTCAAGTGGGGCGAGATTGACATCGAGCGTCGCGATATGCCCAAAGAATTCCTTCCGGGGAATCAACGGAACGCGCTCGATCCGATCCTCATACGGTCTGAGAGCGGCGTCGGTATCGATCGGTCCAGTCAACACCAATCGCATGCTCGGATACCTGTCGAAAAGCCGTATGAGCGCATCGGTGATGGTTGCGAAATCTTTGTTGTGACTCGGAGTGCCCGAAAGATATCCGACGCGGATGATATCTTCTTTTCCTGGTGTCTTGTGCTGCCAGGCCGCATCCGCCAACGCGACATCGCTCTGCGAAAGCTTATTTGGCACGATGAAGACCTGTTTGCCAAGAGCGCGCAGTTTGTCAGCCAGAAAGCCCGTGGTGGTCGTCGCCACCTTCACGTATGGATCAGCAAGCATCTCCCCGCCTACGCCATACTCATACAGTTTCCGTTCGAGACCGTTCATCTGCTGAAAATAATCCATATGGATGAGGAACTGCGGGTCATAAACCAGGTCATCCGTCTCGAAAACGATTTCCTTCTTCAATTCCTTGAGCCGCTCGAACAGCTTCCTGGCCTGGCCGGTATACAGAACCCGATGAAACACAAAGACTGAAAACTGTTCCGCATACGAAAGGAGAAACGGGTTATCCTGAACGGTCACCGAAGTCCGATAACCTTGAAGAGAAAGTTCTTCCGCGACGTGCTCGCACCGATATCGTGCGCTGTCCCCGACCCCGCCGGAAATAAACAGGATATCTCCTGGCCGAACCCGCCGGAAAAGAGCCAGCGTCGCCATGACGATTCTCCGTCCACCACGAACCAATCCTTCTCGTCGAAGAATATGCCAGGCTTTTCCGATCTTGATCAATAGAAGCTTCATGAGATACCGCTCAAACGATAACGAATCGGATTTCCGTCAAACAGGAATCGGACTTGAGAGTGAACTTTTTCCGATTCCACATGTTTCCGAACATGCAGCAAGGAAAAGGTTCACTCTTCAGCCCGGCCTATACAAAACAGACTGACCATTCGCAGCCCTAACTGGGCTCTCCCTCGTTTCTACCAGTATACCAAAACCGTCGGCTTTTCAGAAACAGCCGACGGTTCCCCGAATCCGAAACTCATCGACTAATCCGACTTGATGATCCAATGTGAGAGCATGTGGATGAGAGAAAGGGCGAGGGCCCCCAGTATGGCCGCGAAGAAGGTCTTCACTTCAAAGCCTTTGATGAATCCCCCGAGCATGAAGAGAAGCGCTCCATTGATGATGAAGGTGAAGATACCAAATGTGAGCAGATTGATCGGCAGGGTGAGAATGACGAGAATCGGCTTGACCGTGATGCCGATCACTCCCCAGAGAAAAGCGAGCAAGAGTGCGGTACCGAATCCCTTCACACTAATACCGGGCACGATATAGGGCAAGACAAGGAACGCAAGCGCGGAAACGACCCACTTGAGGAGCACGGTCATAGGTATATATGATTAGACGGATAATGAGAATGGATTAGTTTTTTCTTCGACGGATAAGCGCTTTGAATGTCTTGAGGCAGAGGATGATATCAAGCCAGAGCGACCAGCTTTCGATATAGTAGACATCAAGACGGTACTCATCCTCGAATGGCAGATCGGAGCGACCGGAAACCTGCGCCATACCGGTGATACCCGGCTTGATGGTGAGCAGGCGTCGATGGTACTCATTGTATTTGTCCACTTCACGCTGCTGATGCGGGCGCGGCCCGACGAGACTCATGTCTCCCTTTAGGACATTGAAGAACTGTGGAAGCTCATCCAGAGAGTAGTGCTCAATGAAGGCACCAATCTTGGTTTTCCGAGGATCGTCCTTGATCTTATAGAGCGGTCCCTTCCGGACGCTTCGTGTCTTGATCAGATCCTGTTCGTATTTGAGCGCGGTTTCATAACTCGGATTAGCCTTATCGGTACACCAGCACCATTGCATATAGCGGAACTTGTACACGAAGAATTTCTTGCCATCCTGACCGACACGCTCGTTGAGATAGATCACCGGACCATCCCCGTCTTCAAGACGAATGAGAAGCGCGATGATACCCATGATCGGCAAAGCGAGAAGCGTGAGCAAAGAACCGGCGACCAGGTCAAATACGCGTTTCATGACCTTGCCCCATCCGTCGAGCGGCGTATGCTGATACTCGATGATCGGCTCACCGTTCAGGATGCCGACCTGCGTCGAGACACTGGCGGTCTGCAAAGTCGTTGGGATAAAACGATAACTCACGTTGTTGATCTGGCAGTAATCGAGCAGCTTCTCATGTTCATCATCCGTCAAGGTCGAGTCGCATACGATGACCTCATCCAATCCCTTTTCTTCACGTATCTCCTTGATCTGGTGAAGCGAAACACCGGAAACCTGAGCCACTATCTTATACCCGAGCTCACGATGGGAAGAAAGATAGCGTTTCATGGCCTGCATCTTACCATTCGTTCCGACAAGCAGCACCCGATGCACTCCCATTCCTTTCTTAAGAAGATAATACCGCTGAATACGGGCGATCAGATAACGCCCGACAATCACATACAACACCGTAAACCCCCAACCGGCAAGGATAATGAAACGTGAAGAGAACCATTCACGCTTGAGAAAAATCGCTACGATGACGATGACCAAGACAAGCGACGTCGCCTGAAAGACCCGATAGGCTTCCTGCCAGAAACGGCGTGTCGACCGCATCTGATAGAGTCCTTCGAGCGCGAAGATGAGCACAAAGATAGGCGCGACAAAAAACACGACCTCCATGAAGCTTGTCAGGGCGATATCATACAGCTTTGGCCGCAATGCGAGAATCTGCGGGATATTACGCACATAGTACGCGCTCAAGGCGGCGAGCGTGATCATGACAATATCGATCGGCAACTGCATCGCACTGAAAAATATTTCTGATCGCTTCATAAAAAGGTTCCCGACAAAATTATTTTCGATACTTTTCCAGGACAGGTCTATAAGCCGGATTCTGTATCCTGCCGAAACAGGACGATTGCCATTGCTCTTGATCGGACGATTACTCGCCGATTCCATGCGGCACTCCATCACACGGACTCACACGGACCCGATACCACCCCGTGGTATCCGACCAGCGTAAGTCCGTGTAATGACACGACCTTGCACTCAGATAAGGATTTAGCCGTTTCACTCCGGGCATTTCCACCCGGTTCATCCTCACAAAGCATGAGGATGGTTCAATCTTTGCAGATTGAACCGTCTCTGTTCGCACCTCGCGCCTCGCGGCGTCTGGGAATTACCCAGTACCTGCTGCCTTCTCTCCTCCTCCTTGCGGACGTGAAAAAAGGCGAGTGTCCGGACTTTCCTCACCCCGATTATAACACCGGGGCGCAGCAATCCAACCTGTCCTGAAAAAGAACCATAAACCAGAATTATACACTTTTTCTGTATAAAAGTCAACTAAATACGGCTTGCCATCCAAGCCGTATTTTATCACAAAACAATCATTTCGACGTCGCCCTTATTGATGCAATTCACCACCGAAACGCTCTCTGACTTCCCGAACGATACGGTCGAATGCCTCGTCCATTTCTCGCCCAGTCAAAGTCCGTCCATCGGCACCGAAAGAGAGATGGAAAGCCAGATTCCGTTTCCCGTCCCGCTCAAAAACGTCGAACAGTTCCGCCGAACGAATGAGCGGCGCTCCGACTTCATACATCAGCTCCACCACGGCCTGGCTTTTCTGCCGCCCAGAAAATACCAACGAGATATCCCGTACCGCAAAAGGAAATCTCGGTAACGCTTCGAACCGTCTTTCGGTCGTAATCGATTCCCGGAAGAATTCCGTGTCTATCTCGGCTACCGCTACACCGGCCGTGATACCAAACTGTTTCAGGATGAAAGGCATCAGTGTTCCGATGGTACCAATCTTCTTTCCCTGAATCAGAATATCGGCGCTCTGCGTCCGGTGCCATTCATCCCCCGCAGCCGGAACTGCATGCGATACGAATACGGCATCCCGAACACCAGCACTCTCAAAAATATTCTCGAGCGCTCCCTTGAGCCGGGCAAATTCATATGATCCCTTCTCCCGGGAAACGGAGGCGAGCGCCAGTATTTTCGATTCCTTGACTTCGGATGCTTTCGATTTCTCGAAGACGCTTTCCCACTCAAACAGACGGAACGCCTCAGTATGGCGCATATTTTCCTTCACTTTCGAGAGCAGACTCGGAAGGAGACTCTTGCGAAGATGTGTCTGATCGGGATTGAGTGGATTGGCGATCTCGATGTGCTGAGCTGGAGCGAATCCAAAAGCTTCTCTATCGGCGACACCGTAAAAAGAATACGTCATGATTTCTGTAAAACCCGTATGCGACAAGAGCTCCTTGATCCGGCGCTCGAACCGCTTCTTCTCGTGCACTGCTCCGGCAAGGAATGGCAGCTCCGGGGCAGCCGCAAGAATCTTATCGTACCCACGCATACGGCCGATTTCCTCAATCAGGTCCCACTCGTCACGCAAATCCGGCCGACGGGTCGGAATATGCACGAAGAGCGCTTCCTTCCCGTTGACTTTCCTCACTGTCAGCCCCTGAAGCGCGAGATACTGAACGACTTCAAAAATGGGAACCTTCACTCCGAGTACGCACTCGACCCGTGACAATGCCAATTCGATTTTCCGTTCTTTGCGCTTCTCGACATATTCGTCGCGCGCACCCAAAAACTTTCCTCCCGTCAACTCATGGATCAGCATCGAGACCTCACGCGCGACTTCAGTCGGCAGATTGGGATCAAGATTGCGTTCAAAACGATAGCTGGCATCCGTCGAGAGGCCATGCCGGATCCGCGTACGCCGTATTGTTGCACCATCGAAATTGGCGATCTCGATAAAGATGTTCTTCGTCTCCTTGGTAATACCCGAATGCTTCCCTCCCATCACACCGGCCAATGCCAAGACCTTCTTGCCATCTGCGATGACCAGATCCTGTACCGTGAGCGTTTTCCTTTCTCCGGTCAAAAGCTCCAATCGCTCTCCCTTCTTGGCCAGACGGATCTCGATCCCTCCCACAAGCTGATCGGCATCGAATGCATGAAGAGGTTGTCCAGTCAGAAGCATCAGGTAGTTGGTGATATCGACGATATTGTTCACCGGACGCAGACCCGAAACCAGCAGCCTTGTTTTCATCCAGAAAGGAGATTCACCGACCACCACATCCTTGAAGTACAGACCGACATACCGGCGGCACTCCTTCTTATCAACGATACGTATTTTCGGAGCGCGATTATACGCTGGAATCTTCAACGGCTTGGCACGAGTCTCGATGAATTGCGGAGCATGTCCGTCGAGTGCGGCGATTTCGCGAGCCAACCCCTCGTATGACAACGCATCTGATCCGCGGTCAGCCAATATCTTCACATCAAGAATGGTGTCGTGCAAACCGATGTACTTCGAGAATTCCGCTCCGATCGGAGCCTCTTCATGAAAAACGGCGATACCCTCATGATTCTCCGAAAGACCGAGCTCTTTCTCTGAACACAACATCCCTTCCGATCGTACCCCACGGATTTCGGACTCCTTGATAGTAATCCCATTCGGAAGCACGGCTCCTGGAAGGGCGACAGCCACTTTCTGTCCCGCTTCGAGATTCGGTGCGCCACAGACTACCTGCCGGACCGTATACTTCCCGATCTCGACCTGAGCGACCCGCAACCGATCAGCATCAGGATGAGGGGCGACCGAAAGCACCTCGCCAGTCACAATATTTTCCAGATGATGTGCATAGCTCTCCACCGTCTCCACCTCGAAGACATGTCGCATAAGGAGATCTGCCACACGATCGGCAGGCTTTTTGGTGCCGGAAAGCTCTTTCAACCAATGATAGGAGTATTTCATAGTTAGAATTGTTTCAGGAATCGGAGATCACCGCTCATGAACAGACGGATATCGGTGATCTTGTATTTCATCATCGCGAGCCGAGTGAGTCCGAAGCCCCAGGCAAAACCCTGATACGCTCCCCGCTTGTACCCTACCGATTCGAAGACCTTCTGATTGACCATGCCGGCCCCACCGATCTCAAGCCAACCCGTCTGCTGGCAAACTGAACACCCCTTCCGTTCACAGAGAACGCAGGAAATATCGAATTCGAATGACGGTTCAGTGAACGGAAAATAGCTCGGTCGCAGGCGGATATCGACCTTCTTTCCGAAGAAACGGCTGAAAAAAGTTTCCGCGATATATTTGAACGTCGCGACCGTCACCTTACCGGGCTCGTCGACCATAAGGCATTCGAACTGATGGAAAGTGTGTTCGTGCGAAGCATCAGTCGCTTCGTTTCTGAAGATACGACCGGGAGCTATGACGCGGATCGGTGGCTTATGTTCCTGCATGTAACGTACCTGCACCGTCGAAGTATGCGTACGCGGAAGGTACGTATGCTGCCAATGCTTGTCCTGCTTCACCCAGAACGTATCCTGCATGTCGCGAGCCGGATGATCCTTGGGAAAATTCAGAGAGTCGAAATTGTTGGTCTCCGTCTCGAGTTCCGGTCCGTCCCAGATGCCGAAGCCAAGTGACGCGAAAATATCCGCGATTTCGTTCTCAAGAAGAGTGATCGGGTGGAGATGCCCCGCAGAGAGACGCTCGCCTGGAGCGGTCACATCGATCCACTCTTTCTCCCAATCCACACCCTCACGCTCGATCCGTTTACTTGCCTCAGTATAAAGAGCGGTCAGTACTTCACGGACGTTCTGGGCAGCGGGACCGACGACGCGCTTCTCCTCGGAAGACATATCCTTGAGCCCCTTGAGAATGTCATTTAGTCCGCTTTTCCGGCCGAGATATTTCGTCTCCCACACCGAAAGAGCGCTCGCGTCCTTGATTCCCTCGAGTTCCTTCTTCCCTTCCGTCAAGATGGCGACAATCTTCGCTTGCGGCATAGTTATGATCTTATGGTTTCCGACGCCATGACGACGCTTGTCCTTTCACGACCACTGTCTCATGAAAACACGATTTTCACAAACCGATGGCTTCCGATCCGCATGATCTTTCCGTCATGCGCTTCCTTGGAGAGGAGCAGTGCCCCGACCACGATTTTCTCACCATCGATCGATACGGCGCCCTGCTCAACCAGACGGCGCGCGGCACCTTTGCTTGATGCAATCCCCGTCGACACCAGGAAATCCAAGATATTCTCGCATGCTTCATAAGATTGAACGTGTTGTGGCATCTTCTTTTCCGAAATGGTTTCAATGAAGTACCTCTCAGCTTCAGCCCCTTCTTCGGACCCGTGATAGAGAGACACGATCTCCCTTGCCAGTCTGAGCTTGGCATCGCGCGGATTGAGCCCGCCATCGAACAGCTTCGCTTCAATCACTTCGACTTCGGCGAGCGGTACGCGGGTGCAATGAATCAGATACGGGACAATCATCTCATCAGGAACGCTCATCACCTTGCCAAACATGCCGTTGGGCGTATCGAGCAGGTTGATCGTGTTCCCCCAGCTCGAGCTCATCTTGCGCCCATCGATTCCAAGCACCAGATCGGTCATCAAAATACTCTGGGCCGATTGCCCATGCGCCTCCTGCAGCTTCCGTCCGGCCAGAAGATTGAATCGTTGATCCGTCCCTCCAAGCTCGACATCGGCATGCACGGCCACGCTGTCATATCCCTGCATGAGCGGATACAACATCTCCCGGAGCGAAACCCGCCTACCTTCATCGAGACGCTTTTTGATATTCTCGCGGGCAATGAATTCGGCCACCGAAAAGTGCTCGGCCTCGGAACCGATATCGTCGAAACCGAGCGGTTCGAGCCATTCCGAATTAGAATGGATTTCAGCCCTCGTGAGATCGATGATTTTCCCGAGCTGACTCGTGTACGTCCGCATATTTTCCTTGATGAGGTCGGCCTGGAGCATCGGTCGCTCACTCTCCTTGTCGCTCGTATCGCCGATCTGTCCCGTGAAATCCCCCACAATCAATACAACCTTGCAGCCGAGTTCCTGGAAATCCCGCAGCTTGAGTAGGACGACCGATCGTCCGATGTGCAGGTTCGGGCTCGTCGGATCGATACCAAGCTTCACGCGCAACTCATCGCCGCGTATCAATCGCTCACGGAGTTTTTCTCCTCCGATGACTTCCGCCACCCCACGGGTCAACACCTCATCAATTTTCCGCTCCCGTTCCATGTCCATACCCTATAACAAAGAATCACTTCCTTTCAAATTATTTCAACCCGAGACGAGCCTTCATAAGACGGATCTGGTCGTCGCTGACCTTGCCGCTCTTCCGGAGTTCCTCGATCTGTTCCCGGATCTCCTTCTCATGCTTCTTGACGTTCTTCGGGGTCATCATCTTCTGCATAAGCTTCGCGCGCTCCGTCGGATTCATCGCCATCACGCGCTTGTACGCCATGCGCTCTAACATATTCATATCTTCCGGCTTCTTGATTCCCGGAATCGCCGACACGTCAGCAGCTTTCTCTTCTTCATTTCCTTTTTTGAACGGATTCCATTTCATAGCGTTATTTCCTCAATTTCATCTTATATCGTGTCACCAAAAGTGCGGAAGCGACGTAGATCGACGAATACGTTCCGAAAGTGACGCCGACCAATATCGCCAATGAGAAATACCGGATACTCTCCCCTCCGAAGATCGTAATGGCAAGCAAAGTGATGATGACCGTCATCGAAGTATTCACCGAACGACCGAGCGTCTGATTGAGCGAACGGTTCACTGTTTCTTCGAAATCTGTCTTGCCATGCTCACGCAGGAGATTCTCACGGATACGATCATATACCACGATCGTATCATTCACCGAATACCCGAGAATAGTGAGTAAGGCGGCGATAAACGGCACGCCGACTTCGATACCGTAGAATTTCCCGAGAACCGCGAACACACCAATCGTCACCAGGATATCATGACCGAGCGCGATGATGGCGCCAAGACCGTATTCCCAAGAAGTGACCGGGGCCGAAACACGACGAAAGGCCCACGCGATATACAAGGCGATACCGATTACCGCGAGAATGATGCCCATAACCGCGTTTTTCTTGATCTGCCCAGATACCGATCCGCCGATGAAATTGGTCCGGAGCTGCTTCACCTCGCTATCAAGCCCCTTCAGCTTCTCAAGCACTTGATCATTGGCATTCTCATCTGAAGAAAGGTACCGAAGAAGCACGGCGCGATTCTCCGTCGGCTGCACGGTCAAGCTCTGGAGACCGAGCGGTTCGAGCGTGTCGACCACCTGCCTGACTTCTGGAGTCGGATCAATGGCGAACTGCACTTCGAGAAGCGTTCCGCCCTTGAAATCGATACCGAACCGGAGCCCCCACAAAACCAGCGCCGCTATCGAAAGAAGGGTCACTGTGAATGAAAAGGCGTATGCGTATTTTCTCTGCTGGATAATCCGTGCCATAGCGGTCAGTCTTTTTCAAAAATTTTTCCCTTCGGAAGGAGTATCCAGGGTCGTTTCTCCGCCCAATGCCCGATCAAGAAACGAAGCGCGACCCGGACCAGCACTACCGCCGTAAACATCGACAGAAGAACGCCGATGGTCAGGATGAGCGCGAAGCCCTTCACAAAACCGGTTCCCATACCGATCAGGATGAATGTTGTAATCAGAGTCGAATAATTCCCGTCACGAATGCTTGGCCATGCCCGACGGAAACCCTCATCAATCGCCTTCCAGATATTTTTTCCATAGGCTAGTTCCTCTCGAGTACGTTCAAAAATGAGAACATTTGCATCCACCGCCATACCGATCGACAGGATGAATCCGGCGATTCCCGAAAGGGACAACGTGATACTAAACGGGGTGTATGCCGAAAGTTTGAAGATCGAGAGGAGCATGGCTGAATAGAATACCAGCGCCACGACGGATACGAAACCAAGAAAGCGATAATAAAAAATCATGAAGACAGCCACAGCCGCAAGGCCCATCAGGCCGGCAGACAGACTCTGCCTCAGTGCTTCGGCTCCCAGAGACGCATCGATGCTCTGTTGCGATTCGAGACTGATCGGCACCGGCAACGCACCCTCGTTCAGCCGCTTGACCAGAGCATTGGCAGCGGAGATCGTGTAATTTCCCGTAATCACCGCCTGTCCGTTCAGGATTTCAGTCTGGACGGTCGGAGCAGTCACGATAGCGCCATCGATCAAGATAGCGATCTGCTTGCCGACATTCCTCTTCGTCAGGTCAGCGAACAGGTTCGTTCCTTCATCATCGAATTGCAAAGCCACCTGTGGTGAACCGACGCCTTGACCCTGATAGCTCACGGAAGCACTCTTCAGATTTTTTCCCGTCAAGCCCGTCGCCTTGTACTGGAGGTCCGGGAACTGTTCCAGCGCGTACTTCAAAAAAAGAACATGCGCTCCCCGGACTTCCCGGGTATCGCCTTCGCCTTTCTCTTCGATTTTCTTGATGATGTGATACCCATACTGGCTTTCGACCAATTCTGGCCATACCGTCCCCGATTTGAAATTTCCATCAAAAAGTACCGTATCGAAAACTTCGACGAATTTCCCTTTCGTTGTAAACCCGAGATCTCCTCCAGAATCCTTCGATCCGGGGTCAGCACTATTTGCATTCGCCAGAGTAGCAAAATCATCCCCGGCAAGCGCCCGTTTCAGGACGGCATCCGCCTGCTGCTTATTGGAATCATTGTACGTAGCCAACTGAGCCGCAGCCTCCGGACCGGCTTCTTCACGAAATTCCAAAAGTGGAGTTTCCTTGATCGTCTTCTTCGCCTGTTCGATGTCCTTCACCCCGGGAAGTTCGACGATGATGAAATGATCCGTCCCGACGCTCGATTGCTGGACGAGCGGCTCACCGACGCCGAACGCATTGACCCGACGCTCGATCACTGCTTCCGCAGCCGACAGCGCCTCCCCAACCTTCCCGTCCGGAACCTGCGATACATCGGCCTTATATTCCAAATGGATACCTCCCTGGAGATCAAGACCGAGGTTCACCTTGAAATGATCCTCAATCCAGGTGACCGATGCCGGAAACCAAGTGATTTGAGGATAAGCAATCACCCCGGCGACCAAACCGAGAAGAAGCACGAGAATGAATTGTGTCCGGGTTTTTCCGTGATGAGTCATATAGGTTTGAGTATAGCCAAATGTTTCTTTTCACGCAAATGCAAGCCTTTTTCTTCCACGACCGCTGGCAAGGACCGTCTTTTTCGGATATGCTCTCCTCATATGATTCTCCCTCTCATCATCCTGAAAATTGGCGGAAGTGTCGCGACCCGTAAAGATCGTGAAAGTCTGTCCGTCCGAACGTCGCTCATGCGAAAGGCCGCCCAAGCGCTCCGATCGGGCCTCGAAGAGAAGCCGTATCGTCTCATCCTCATTCACGGATCCGGATCGGCCGGACATCGGCTCGCGCGCGACTTCGACCTGAGGCACGGTACCGGAAATGATCCGAAAAAAATACGGGCCGCACTCCTCTCACAACGGGCCAATCAGAGACTCGACGCCACGCTTGCTGATATTTTCGTCAACGCAGGACTCCCGGTCGTCCCCATACACAGTGCTTCCGTTATCATCCAGAACGACACCATCCTCGAACGCTTCTCAACCGACACGATAGCCCACACGCTCGCACATGGACAGATCCCGCTCCTCTACGGCGAGATGGTTCCTGACACCCAACTCAACTTTTCCGTCTGCTCGGGCGACACTATCGTCGCTTTCCTCGCCCGGAAATTCCTAGCCGAAAGGATCTGCTTCGCTTCCGACATCGATGGCATCTTCACCGAAGATCCGCACCGCTTCCCTGATGCCTCGCTCATCGAACACCTTGGTTTCGAACAACTTGGCGCGCAATCCGGTATCACCGGATCGCATTCTATCGATGTGACCGGAGGACTCGGCGGCAAACTCGAAAAACTCGCTCCGCTTCACCTCTCTTCCGTCGAATCCGTCGAAATATTCAATGGCCTCGAGACGGAACATTACCGGAATATCCTCCTCGAACGCCCTTTCCCTCACACGACCATCAATTTTTAAGACAAAAAAAGAGGGTCGTCCGATGACTCCCTCTACAATAAAAATACACTCCCACACGATTCTCCCTACCATCCTTGGCGATGCGGTGCTTCCCGAATGAAATGCTCGCATATCGGCTGGGTCTCGACTCGGATCAACGGCTGTGCCAACAACTCAGGCACCATCATCCAACCGACCGCTTCCGTATCTCCTGATGGCGAGGAAAAGTCGGCATCGGGAATCCCGATATACTGCGCAACACCATACCGAGTGATGATATCGAACTGCTCGATCTCCGGAAAAAAACGGAACTCCGTCGCCACAGGAAAACAATCAGCCACCTGATCCGATGGAATACCGAGCTCTTCTCCGGCGCACCGTAGCATCGTCCGAATGATGCTCCCCTCATCCTGGGTCTCCTGGGTCTCCAAAGGAAAACTCACCATGCCGGCTTCTTTCCTGATAAGAGGTTTCGCGCGCGTCTCCCTTACCACCCTAATCCATATCCGACCTTGACCATCGACCAGATAGAGGATCAGTCCGACCCCCACGATTCTTTCTTTTTCACCCATTGGTCACTCCTCCAAAAAAAGGTACTCCGATGGGGAACATACCGAAAAAACGCCAGAAAGTCAACATTCCGGATTGTCGGCATCGATACGGAACATTACTTCCAAAGAGTCAGCCAGACACCGAGGTAATGCACGACCACGTAGAGAAAAAAGAGGTACCCGAACACCCCTGTCACGAGAGCAAGCACGATGGAATTGACGATCTCATTCCGGCGGCGCTTCGCCGCATCGAGAGTGCAGACGCCTTTCTGTTTATACCAATAGTAGGCCAGGGATCCGAGAAGGGCGACCAGCCCGATACCCCGAAACACCCACTTGTACCCGCCATAAAGCGTATCGGATAACGATGAAGCGAAGCTCACCGAGGAAATCCCAAAGAGCACCAAAATGACCGGCGATAGGCAACAAAGCGATGCGAGCACGACCGGTATGCCGCTGATCTTCAATATCTCCTGAAGTGTCTTCTTCATAAGCATGATTGTGTATATCTGTATGATTCCGGCCTACCGAGCGTCCACTACGGGAAGAAGGTCGCCATACCCTTCTTGTGCCATGGATTCCCTCGGGATGAAGCGGAGCGCCGCGGAATTCATGCAATAGCGCATACCGCCCCGCTCCTTCGGTCCGTCCGGAAACACGTGCCCGAGATGATTATCACCATACTTGCTGCGTACTTCCGTTCGTGTACTGAAAAAACTCCGATCTTCCTTCTCGACGATGAAATCCCTATCTATCGGTTTCACAAAACTCGGCCAACCAGTGCCACTTTCATACTTATCGCTGGACGAGAAAAGCGGTTCGCCACTCACGATATCGACATAAATTCCGGAAGCATGGTTTCCATTGTATGTGTTGTCGAACGGCTTCTCGGTCCCTTCTTCCTGCGTCACCTCGTATTCAAGCTCAGTAAGCCTCTCCTTGAGCTCCTTCTGACTCGGCTTCACATAGCGGGAAAAATCAGGACGGGTCGCACCGCTCTTTCCAATTTCCGAAGATGACCCTTCTCTTGACTGCGCCGCATCATCCGTACTCATGAGCTCCGCCCAACTTTTGCCACTGAAATATTTCCCAAGGAAAGCATCCCGACCGCTCGACTCCCGATACGCACAGTATTTAAGCGTATTCTCTTCGGCATAATCCTGATGATACTCCTCGGCTGTGTAGAAGTTCGTATATGGCAACACTCTGACCGCCACCGGCTTCGAAAAGATCTTCGCCGCATCCAATTCCCGTATGGCCCGCTCCGCGACCGATCGCTCTTCCTCGGAACGGAAAAAAATCACTGGCTGATAGCTTTCTCCTCGATCGTAAAACTGTCCGCCTGCATCCGTCGGATCGATATGCATGAGGTGGTAACGCACGAGATCCTCATAGGTGACAATTTTCTCATCATAATACACCTCGACCGCCTCCCGATGTCCGCTCTTCTCGCTCGTCACATCGTCATATGTCGGATTCGCGACGTGTCCGCCTGCATACCCCGAGATAACCTCGAATACTCCGAAGGCCTTCTGCAAATCGCTCTCCGTACACCAAAAACACCCTCCGGCGAAATACGCCCGCCCATACTCATTCAGTTCCGCTTGCGTCTTCTTCATATGTTTGTCCACATTATGTTCCAAACAGCTTTCCTTCGGAATGCTCGGGATCTTGATCTCGGCGATCTTTCCCGGATACCCCGCGTACCACGCCCCTCCCAGGACGATGCCGAACCCTAGGATACCGACTGCTATTTTCCGTGATATCCCCATAGGGTTCTTTTTCATCAGACGACCACCGACATTCCGAAGCATCCTTTCTGCTCAGAGCTCCCCCTAGAGTATACCAGACTTTCAACCTCCATTCGGCAGAAAAAAAGAAAACCCGCCGAAACACAGAAGGGTTCTCTGTTGGCAGGTTAACTATAGAACAGGAAACGATAAGTGATTGTATATGACGATGGAAGCGTCACTGTTTGTCTCCCGATACAAAACGAAAGCTTTTCTTCGAAAACTTCGGTCCCGACCGGGTAGATGACTATCCATAAGGAACGCGAATTGCATACCACT
>CAYMZY010000002.1:15921-59138 GCA_964395165.1 uncultured Bdellovibrionales bacterium
CGTAGTCTACTCACGAACTCGTCACCGAATGGTGGCATCCGTGTAGGACCGTCCCCTCCAAACCCGCGCATGTACACGTATACATGAAACCGCCGGAAAAAATCCATGATTTTTTTCATCGAAAAACTCCCTTCTGATAGTGAGTGAACAGTCACCTCTCCCGGAAATACGACATGCCTCATGTCCGAAAAAGATTCTCTGAAATGACAACGAACACCATGAAAAAGCCACTTGGCACTTTACGTTAATTATAACACACTAAAACGTTTATGTCCATGCCAAAAATCAACGGTTCTATCAAAAGGAAACTAGGACCGTAAAAGCCTCAATCAACCTTCCGGAGAATCAGCGCCCATACTCGTCGATCACTATCTTCTTCTGTCGCATGATGATGGAGAAAGCGTCCGGTTCTTGCATCAGCTCACGCATGTTTCCGGGCACAACCTGCCAACTCAGACCATATCTATCCTTGCACCAGCCGCACTGCTCGGATTCTGGTACATGAGAAAGCTTTGCCCAGAAATAATCGATCTCTTCCTGATTCTCGCAGGAGATCGAAAAAGATACTGCCTCACTGAAACTGAATTCCGGTCCAGCATTGATGGCTACGAAGCACGCCCCATCCAGTTCGAATTCAATGGTTAGTACCTTGCCGGCCAAATCCTTCTGAAAATCAGCCAAGCCCTCCGCAGCGCTTTCGGGATAATATTCAGTGGAAAGTATCTCGCTGCGAGGAAAGACCGAGACATAGAAATCGACAGCCTCCGCGGCATTCCCGTTGAACCATAGATTCGGTGTGATTTTTTGCATACACAATTTTATCGAATTACGTATTTCCAGTATATCAGTTTCCGATCCGCACCCCGAGCGACAAAAAAACAAGCTCTGTTACGACCCTGCTCTCTTGGCCTATTCGAACTGCGTAGAGCGCCTCCCCGAAAGGAGAAGGCGCTGTCAGAACTCTTTTCAGGTTTACCTGTTTGGATTACATTCTATGATCCATTCAATCCCATATTTATCCCGGAACATGCCGAAATATATTCCCAAAGGACTATCCTCCACCGGTGCCTCTACTTGCCCCTCGAGAGAAAGTCCATTGAATATTTTTTCAGCCTCTTCTTTACTTTCTACGTTCACATGGATCTTACTCCTATTTTCATTTTCACTTACTCTCCCCATAAATTCAGGCACATCATTTCCTATCAGCATGCTTCCACTGCCAATCGGCAAAATAATCTGCATAATTTTATCTGCATCTTCTTCTGCGACCGTGAACTCAGGACTTGCAAGATCTTTCAGACGAGTCACCTTTGTGAACTCGCCACCAAAAACAGACCTGTAAAAATTGAATGCTTCTTCGGCATTGCCGTTAAAATTGATCCAGGGGTTTATCGTCATCATAATAAGTATTATTCATATAATCTCACGATCTTTCTCATGGTTTGTGTGCCCAAATGACAGGATTCCGAGTCCCTCTCTACTTATCGCCTTCCAAAAGTTTGACGAGAAGGCGGACCGGAGCGCCAGCAGCACCCTTGGCCAAATATTCCCCCTCGACGGCGGTCATGCGCGGCGCGATATCGAGATGCACCCATGGATACCCGTCCGCAAATTGTTTGAGAAAGGCGGCAGCCGTAATCGCTCCCCCCCAACGCGTCTTCCCGAGATTGGAAACATCGCCGAAAGTGCCCTTGATCTCCGCATCATACTCATCCCAAAGCGGCAACGGCCAGACATAATCCCCGCTTGTTTCTCCCAGTTCACGAAAGCGCTGTTCAAGATCCCTGTCTTGTGTAAAGAGGGCTGAAGCACGCTCGCCGAGAGCCACGACAGCCGCTCCCGTCAGGGTCGCGACATCGACCACGAGCGCAGGATCGTAGCGCTTGGCATATGTCAGGGCATCGGCCAAAATGATACGCCCTTCTGCATCCGTATTGTCGACCTGTATCGTCTTTCCCGACATCGAACGGAGAATATCGCCCGGACGATAGCTCGTACCCGAGGGCATATTCTCGACGGCCGGCACCAGAACGACGATATTCTTCTTGACCTTGAGGCGCGCTGCCGCTGCCAAAGCATGGATGACCGCTGCCCCGCCCGACATATCCATGTTCATCCCGAGCATCGAATCACCCGGTTTCAGATTGATACCTCCCGTATCAAAAGTCACCCCCTTGCCCACAAGCACGACCGGCGCTTCACCCTTCTTGTCGCCGAAGTATTCCATCACGATGAACTTTGCAGGAAAAGCCGACCCTTTCCCGACGCCGAGCACGCCGCCCATCTTAAGCTTCTGCATTTCCGGTACTCCAAAGATCTTCACCTTGATCGGAAGCTTGGCTGCGACCCGTCTCGCCTCATTGGCCAGAACAGACGGAGTCATATCGCCTCCAGGGAGATTCGCGAGACGGCGACAAGCATTCGTTTCGGTACCGATGATGATTCCTCGTTCCAATCCGCGACGGAAATCCCGATCGGCTCCATCGATCACGACTTCATCAATCACCGGAAAACCGTCCTTGGGCTTGGTAAGATGCTCGGTGAAAGCATGGTGCGCCATCAGCATATTGACCGCGCAGAGCTCCCCGAGATCCTCGCTCCCTATCGGAAGCGACTTGAAACGCAGGCTTTCCAAAGACAACACCAGCCGCCTCAGCCGCCTCATCTTGGCCGAGATTACAATCCTTCGCATCAGAAGAATAAGCCCACGTCGAGTCATTTTTTTCGAATCTTCGACGTGGATTATCATCTCCTGCCGTCCATCAGCCAAACGAACCACTTCGTCAATCGTGCCTGTCTCAATCCGCACCCGCACTGTATCCTTCGCCACCTTCATCGACTTCTCTCCTGCGGTCATCTTCATACTCTTACTTTCAGGTCAGTTATCATCACAAACCCCTCTCATTTCTCCTTCTGCCCAGTCGTCAATCGTAGAATCTCGGCGAGTACTTCCTCCGCGTGCTCCTCGGGTTTCACGTTCCCATAGATTTTCGCGATCTTTCCTTCCGGATCGATGAGAAAAGTCGTGCGTAGAATACCCATGTATTCACGACCCATGAATTTCTTCTTCGCCCACACGCCATACCGCTCCACGACAGTCTTGTCCTCATCGGCCAAAAGTAGAAAAGGAAGTGCGTACTTCTCGACGAACTTTGCATGCTTTTTCACCGAGTCCGCTGAAACGCCCAATACGACGATACCCGACCGCTTGAAACGCGCGAATCCGTCACGAAAACCACAGGCTTCCTTCGTGCACCCAGGCGTATCATCTTTCGGATAGAAATAGAGGACTACCCACTGCCCGAGAAAGTCCGCAAGCGCACGCGAGTGCCCACTCTGATCCAGCAGGACAAACTCGGGAGCCCGGTTCTGAATACTGAGAGACATAGCAATCAATTCATACCAATTACCCTGCTTTCTATTCACTAAAAATAACGGGTATCGGGCCACAGGGCAAGTCTCAGACCCGATACCACCGCCACTCCGCTCGGAATCGAAGACGCACCCTCGCCTCACTCGCTCCATTTGGCAACGATATACTTTTTTCCCTTCAACTTTTCCGGCAGATATTCCTGCTCGGATGCTTCAGGGTCCTTAAACTTTGGCGTGTATTTGTATCCCTGCCCATATCCGAGGTTCTTCATGAGTTTAGTCGGCGCATTGCGCAGATGGAGCGGCACCGGTTCGTTCGGAAATTTCCGGATATCGTCCTTCACCCGACCATACGCTTCATACAGAGCATTGGACTTCTTCGACTTGGCGAGATACACGACCGCTTGCGCTAGACTAAGCTCACATTCCGGCATTCCGAGATGCCGACAGGCCTCAAGCGCCGCGACAGCCTGCGGAAGGGCAAAGGAATTCGCGAGCCCGACATCTTCGGAAGCGAAACGGATCAATCGGCGCGCGACATACAGCGGATCTTCCCCGGCTTCAAGCATCCGTCCAAGCCAGTACAATGCGCCATCGGCATCGCTTCCACGCAGAGACTTATGCAACGCCGAGATCACATCGTAGTGCCATTCCCCCTTCTTGTCGTACAGGAGATGGGAACGCTGCATGACCGCTTCGGCCAGCTCCATCGTAACCTTTTTCGTCCGGAACGCGCATGCCTCGAGAGCCGAGAGAGCTTGTCGTGCGTCCCCTCCGGAAGCTTCAGCAAGAAACTCCGCCACACCATCTTCAATCTGCACCTTCTTCGCAAGAAGAATCTCATCTTCCCGTAACGCCCGCTTCAAAAGCACTGCTATGGTTTCCGAAGACAAGGATTGTAACACCAATACCCGGGTACGAGAAAGAAGCGCTGAGTTCACGGAAAAACTCGGATTCTCCGTCGTGGCACCGACGAGCGTGATCACCCCCGCCTCGACGAACGGCAAAAGCGCGTCCTGCTGCGCCTTATTCCAACGATGGATCTCATCAAGAAAAAGAATCGTCCGTTTCCCGTCCAAGCGATCCCTTTCCGCCTGTTCAAGCACAGCCGTTAAATCCTTCTTTCCGCTCGAGACCGCCGAAAGATTCACGAACACCGAATCAAGCTCCCGGGCGAGTATCCGGGCAAGCGTCGTCTTACCGCTTCCGGGCGGCCCCCAAAAAATCAGAGAGGGTAGCATTCCGCTTCTTACCGCTTCACGCAGGAAACTCCCCTCGCCGAAAATCTTCTCCTGTCCGAGATAAGTCTCGACCGATTGCGGCCGCATACGTTCTGGAAGAGGAACGATAACATCGTGAGTATCTTTCATAGAGGTACTTTTCCTTGTCGTAAAACTTTCACCTGATTTCTTTCAAATCGAACGAGAGTTGATGGTTCTCCCGCGAGCATCCCTCCGTCAGCGTAGAAATCGACCCGGGAACCGAAATACCGCCTCGCCTCATCGAGAGTACGCGCCGCCAGCCTTCCTTGCGGATTTGCGCTTGGAGCAATGAGTGGACCAGTTTCTCGAAGTAAGTTTCGGAGCCAAACAGAATCCGGTACTCGAAACGCAAGCGAGTGAATCCCTCGATGTAAAAATGAAAATTGACTACTCTCACAAGAGAGCAGTACACTCACGGCACCCGGCCAGTGTTTCCTCAAAAAATCTGATTCCTCATTCGTGGGAATCACTCCAAATTCGGTCAACTCACTCCTATCTGAAATGAGGATAATACACTGCTTCTCTCTATCCCGATTTCGGAGAGTATATACCCGCTCTACGGCTTCTAGCATTCTTGCCGATGCAACAATGCCGTATATCGTATCGGTCGGAATAATCCCTACCATCCCCTGTCTCAGTTTAAGAGCAATGTTCTGCTCCATACATTTTTCTCAAGAATTTCTCTTTTCATGCTGCTCCTGTTTCTCCATCTTGCAGTATACTTATTTTTGTGTTATTATTATTCCCGAGCTTGAAATAAGCTCCTCAGTTTATTAACAGTAACACATTTTTCGGAGGAGGATACACCGATGTTTCATCCAATCTTCAGGATGTTGGCAGTGACACTGATACTTGCGCTCCTGGTAAAAGGGAATGCTTCAGCAGCTCCCCTTGCCCTTACTACCTTCGATTTCGAAGACGGATTGATTCCGGCGACCGCGATAATCGATGGCAATGTCGATATCGTACCAGGAGTCACGAAAGGAGTTATCCGTCTTCCCTGTTACGAAGGAAGTCACTGTCTCCGGATCGCACCCGGGCAAGGTCCACGGAACCACAATGCGGGTATCGAATTCGGTATCCCTGACATCCGAACCGGCGACAGTATCTCGTTCGCATACGTCGTTATCCCTGAAATCAACAATGATTTCATCGGATTCTCCCTGACGGGACCAGGGTTCTTCGAGTGGCTCGAGATACTTCCGATAGGAACATGGGCGCAATTTTCCTACACCGTCCCCGACCTGGATGAAGGAGGGCCGAGCATCATGACAACAGCTTCGGCCGATTGGATGGTAGCCGTCTGGGTCGAGAATACCGTCGGAGATCCGGACCGGACATCCCTCTGGATCGATAAAGTCGGCATCGAACGACGCGTCCCTGAACCGAAGAGCATCCTGCTTATGGCTCTCGGCCTGACAGGTATCAGGATAACCCGAAAAAAATGCAATAAATAGCAGCAGTCATGTCCGCCATCCATTGAATCAAGATACGAGACGGACCACCGCCGACTCTCCTCCTTACGGAAGACGAGTCGGCTTTTTTTATCCGAAAGAGACCCGGCGTCCCGCCACCTCACTTGCCACTCAGGCCTGAAACGTCATCTTCACCGGACAATGGTCGGATCCCGGAATATCCGTCAGGTACTCTATATCGCTCACGCGTGACACAGACTCCGTATCCGAAAAAAAATAGTCGATGCGCCAACCGATATTCCGCTCCCGGGCACGCGTCTTCATATCCCACCACGAATACCGGACCTGTTCCGGATGCGCCTCTCGGAACACATCAATGAATCCAGCCCCAAGAAGGCCATCTATCCACGCCCGTTCTTCCGGAAGGAATCCAGAAGTCTTCTGGTTTTCCTTCGGTCGTGCCAGGTCTATTTCCCGATGTGCCGTATTCACATCGCCACAAAAGATGACGTGTTTCCCCCGCGCTGTCAGGTCCGAAATATATGTCAAAAACTCCGCATAGAACTGCATCTTGTACCGGAGTCGCTCCTCGCCCGATCCTCCGTTCGGAAAGTAGATATTCAAAAGTACGAAATCTCTGAAATGCAGTTCCATCATCCGCCCCTCACGCGACAGCAAGGAATCGGCTCCGAAGAATGTCCTTACCTCGAAAGGTTCTTCCCGCGTATACACCGCCGTCCCACTGTATCCCTTCTTCTCCGTCGCGCAGTGAAAGTATGCGAAGTATCCATCCGGCTGCGCCAGGGATTTCGAAAGCTGATCTGGATGTGAGATTTTCGTCTCCTGCAGGCACACGACGGAGTACTGGTGATGGTACAACCATTCCAGAAAACCCTTCCGTTCCGCTGCGCGGATACCGTTCACATTCCAAGAAACCAACGAGAACGAAGATCTTTTCTGCATAGGGAACTTGAAGTGACTACTGATAAGAATGACGTATCATTGTCAAATGTAGTAGGTGAAATCGAGTCTGGTACCCATTATTTCCTGAGAGCCCATTCGTTGCCAGACAAAGTCAGGACCAGCTCGTCCAGCTCCCGGTGTCGACGTTTTTTTTCCGGAAACGGAACATCATCTTCCATCTCCTTCATACCCACCGTCCCCGGTCGGGGCGAATACCAAGCGATATACGCCTTCTCGAACCTCACGAGCCGAACCAACTTTTTCGTCTCTTCGAACTCCGCTTCCGTCTCTCCAGGAAAACCGACGATGATATCCGTAGTGAACTTCGCATCAGGTATCCGGGTTCGGATACGTTCGGTGAGCGAAAGATACTCCTCTTGAGTATACCAGCGATTCATCCGTTTCAATACCGAATCGCTCCCTGCCTGTACCGGCAGGTGAATGAGGCGGTCGATATTCGGATACCTCGCGATCACGTCAATCAATTCTTCCGAAAAGTCCCATGGATTCGAGGAAATGAAAGAAATCCTCTTGATCCGTGGAAACATCGCCACCGCCTCAAGCAGGTATGGAAAAAGGGTCGGGATGCGGTGACGGGAGAGATGCTTGACCATAACCGGCTTCACCGAACGCCCATCCGGCAAAACATATTCTTCTTTCTCGCCAAGTTTCTCCAGAAGTAGATCGGCTCCATACGAATTCACGTTCTGGCCGAGCAACATAACCTCTTCCGCCCCGTTCCGAACCGCTTCCTCTACTTCATTCAGAATCTCACCGAAGGGCCGAGAACGCTCTTTCCCACGCGAAAACGGCACGATGCAATAGGAACAGAAATTATTGCAGCCGTTCGATATCGGAATCGAGACCGATTGCAGAGAGGTCCTCTTCGGCGCGTATTCGAATCCGACTTCCTCCAAAGGTAAAAACTCTACATCAGGCAATCGTGCCCGAAGACTCTTCATCATCTTGCCGCCTGGTACACGGGAAGCCGCTCCGATCAGACAACCGGTCACAACGATACGCACCTCCGCATTCCCTCTGAGTCCTTTCCGAATATTCCGCACGAGACCGAAGACCTTCTCGGCAGCCCGTTCGCGGACGACACAGGTATTCAAGATGATCACCTGGGCTTCCTGCATGTTTTCCGCCTGAACCAAACCGCGCGCCTCATAGAAGCTCGCGATCCGCTCCGAGTCAGCCTCATTCTGCTGACAACCGAAAGTCGTGATAAAATAATGATCTGTCATAGGATAGGCAGTGTACCAGGAATACACCGGAGAATCAAACGAAATCCCTATTCTCCTTTTTTCCGTATGGCGAGTTGACCGCAGGCGGCATCGATATCCTCACCCATCGTCCTTCGACGAGTGACATCCACTCCGGCCGACTCGAGACGCTCCTGAAACGCATCGATCTCACCCTGCGTACTTTTCCGAAAAGTATCTCCCGTATAGTTGTACGGAATGAGATTGATGCGCACTTTTCCGATTCGTCGGACGAATCTGACCAGAGCTTCCGCGTGCTTTTCCGAATCATTCACTCCGGAAAGCATGACATATTCGAATGTCAGATGGCGGCGCTTCGAATCAAATTTCGCGAAATACCGCTCCGCCCACCGGACGAGAACTTCAGGAAAATCATCGTACGAGGTCGGCATAATTTCCTTTCGAGTTTTCGGATCAGCACTATGGAGTGACACCGCAAGCCGGACCGCCGGCCACTCAGCGTCATCGAGGATATGCTCGAGCATCGGAACCAATCCGACCGTCGAAACCGTGATATGTGTCGGACCGATATCGGTATGAGCCAAGATCGTCCGAAGCGACTGTTTCACCGCCTCATAATTCGCCAGCGGTTCCCCCATCCCCATATAAACGATATTGCTGATACGTGCCGATACCTCTGGATGATCCGCCAAGAAGTACACCCAGTGTCTCACCTGATCGACGATCTCATCATTCGAAAGGTTCCGTGAAAATCCCATCTTACCGGTCGCGCAGAAAGTGCAGGCCATAGCACAGCCGACCTGAGTCGAAACACAGACCGTAAAAGCGCCCCGGGCGTTCTTCATGAGTACCGTCTCGATCATTTTCCCATCAGCCAGTTTCAACAAGGCCTTGAAGGTGTCTTTCTTCCGACTCCAAAAAACCTGTGCCTCCCTGTAAGATACGAATACCTCCTCCTCGTGAAGCGGACTTCGCCAAAGAGCTGGAAGCGTCGTGATATCCCCGAAAGAACGGACGGAAGGCGAAAAAAGCGCCCGCTCAATCTGAGACAGTCGCCAAGAAGGAATCTCTCCAAATAGGTCAGAGAGGGCCGTTTCCCTAGTTTTTTTCTGAGTATACATCCGGACACTCTAACACATCAGACGCTATCGTCAAACCCTCCTTCCTCTCCGGAAATGCCCGTGCTGATTCCAACCCATCCATTGATATGGCTTCATTTCTTTTCCGGAATGGTATCGAGCCGAAAAAAATCATGTTCCAAAGATACGCCAGTCTCATGCCGTTTCCGTTTCTCAAGGGAAGCGGAAACGGCTTTCTTGAAGCTAGCCTCTTTAAAATCGGTTTCCTGGACATAGGAATCCAGGAATGCCTTCTTTGTTCGTTCGCTCCATGAATACTGATAAAGACTGTAGTACCAGTACCATGCCCCGGCCACGAGGACGGCGGCAAAAAATACCAGAAAGACGCGACGGTATAACTGATACCAGAGAAGTGTCACCTTCTGGGAGGAGAATCGGGAACGAAAACGGGAAATATCCGAAAATGGATTTTTCATACGATTATTCTTTCGGGTGATAAACAACAAGATCCGCGGTCACCTCGACTTCAAAGGCCTTCATTTCAGGCATCTCCGAAACGATCTCCTCGGGAACCGCCGATGAATCGTCTTTCGGGTCCTGCGGGATCAACTCATTCGTCGAAACCATGGAAACGCTGTTTTCCGCGACTGGTACCGGCTGTTCCGATTCCCTTTCCTGAGAAAAATCCGGATTTTCTTTCCGGAGAGCCTCGATTGAAATGATATCCAAAACGATGGGCAAGGTCTCCACCTTATGCAGGTACTTGACGATCTTCTCCGTCTCCCCGGTCACATGCAGACCGAGATACGTATACGAGGTGCTCGGCAGACCTTCGATGATACTCAATTCTTTTTTTTCTTTCTTATCACTCGACCCCTCGGCCGCATCACTCCCCTCTTCTTCCTTTCCATCGCTTTTCACCGGTTTTGCGACCGTTGCTTTCGGCTTCTTGGAAGGCTTTGGAGCTTCTCGGGCTTCAAGAATGACAGTGACACCGCCTTCTTCGGCAAGAAACTCGAGCCGCCTTATGAATTCGATCATATCGTCACGGTTCGTGAAGGTATCCAACCACTTCTCGTCACTCACGATGCGCTCATACTGCGAATCATACTCTTCAAGCCGACTTAGCTGATGATTCCTATTCTCACGTATCGCGAGCATTCTCTGGATGTCATCCCGGTCCGATCGGATGACATCCATCATCCTCCGTATGCCGAACCAGTACGTCAAACCTATGGCAATGAATATGCCGATAAATAGGATGAGTCCGTACTTCTTTTTGAAAAATCCGTTCATAGGCGAGTATCGTGGAGGCAAGATTCCTTTATGGTGATATCGAACTGGAAACTAATATCCTTCTGGGACAAGAGATTCGCAAGAGGGAGATTTACCATTGAAAAACATTCGTCGCTTTTCAAGGCCTCATCAAAAACAATCAAGTCATCCCGGGTCTTGGCTGATCCGGACAGAAAAAGCTTGAGGTCTTTTGTCGCCACACGCTCCAGAGTAATCGCATCGCTCATATGATGATCGAGAAGTAGAAATATGTTCGTAAAAAAGAAATGGTCCTTGTTAATCATTGCCGTCGACCGGATACGCTCATTCGCAATACGAAACTTTTCCTCGTACAGCTTCAGTTTCTTCTCCTCATCCTGGAAACGATTGAAATCCTGCCCAAGCATCTCCTGGTGTTTCCGTTCGAAATCAAGCAAAGTGGATACCATGATCAGGAACCCAAGAAAAAAGACTTCCAGGGAGAACAGAAGGAATATCTGCCACACGAAAAAACGGAAGCGCATCCGCTGTTCAGCGACTTGCTTTTTTTCATCCGGCAACAAATTAAGCAATATTTTCATATTCGTCTATGCCACGAAGTGAAAGTCCGATCGCCGTCGAATACTGCACGGAGTGGTTCCGATCGATCGGAGGAAGCCTGCTTCCCAGATGCACATTGACCCAGGGATTCCCGAAAATGACATCCCGCCCGAGCCGCCGGGACAGGTACGGAAGCAGACCCTTCATATTCGATCCTCCGCCGCACAATACGACCGTATCGATATCCGTGGAATAACGGAGATTCTCTCGGTAAAAACCGATCGATTTCTCGATTTCGGAAGAGATGTTCTCGAGCACGGGCAATGCCGCCTCGAATACCGGACCATGCAATGCGAGCGAACCGAGACCCTGCTTAATCTTAATATCTTCCGCTTCCTGGAAAGAGATACGGAGATACTTCGCGATGGAGTCGGTGATCATCTGTGATGACAAAGGAACGCTCGAGGTGAAACAAGGGATATTGCCAACCGAAACGAGGAGACTCGTACGCCGATCACCGATATCGACCGTGAGCGTCGTTTTCTTTTCATCGGCTTCAGACAAAAGACTCCGCGCCTGTGCGATGGACTCGGTTTCGAGTCCTACAACATCGAGACCGGCCGCCTCGAGCGCCCCAACGAACTGGTCGACAACCACCCTTGCCACCGCGACGAACAGGATGTTCATCTTTCCTTTCTCGGTCGGCAACGTCTCGCCAAGCACTTGCCAATCGTAGTAGACCTGATCGAGCGTGAGCGGAATATTAGCCTCGATTTCCCAACGAATGGCCTCGCTCACCTCTTTTTCTTCCATCAGAGGCAAGGAAATCACGCGAAGGAAAGCCTTGGTCTCGGGTAGTGAGCAAACGACCCGTCGCGTATGCATCTTCTTCATCGCCGGTTCTTCCATAAGGCGACGTATCACGTCGACCACGACCTCCGGCTTAAGAATCTCACCGTCGATGACGCTTCCGATGGGCAATGCTGCCGATGCGAAACCGTTCACCTTATGAACCGATCCCTCTCTTTCCATGCGAAGTACCTTAATGGAGAGGTCCGAAAGATCCAATCCGAACGAGCTCGGAAAGACATCGAAGATTTTTTTTTGCAAGAATGACATGTCTCGTTTTTTTTTGTTTTTTCACTCACCCCTCATCATACCATACGCAAAACATCCCCCTAAAGCTCTTCCCATAGATCGATCAGGTAGTTCTTTCCGGTCGGAAAATATGGCGGGGGGCAATAGAGAAGATTGTTGTCGTAATAGAGGTTCCGATTCCGATACCCGGACACATGATTTCCGAACGTATCCGCCCACGCGAAACCGTACCGCCGATTACTAACGATAGCCCCCGTAACCGTGATCGTATCGCGAATCGCGGTCGAACCGGTGTAATTCGCCCGTCCAACCCGACCGGACTGCGCCATCAATGCTGCGTCGATGCGGAGAAAGTCATTACTATCTCGGGTGATCTCGACATCATTCTGCCCGATAACACCGATGATTTCTGAACAATCGGCATGCGCATAACGGATATCATGACTGATATACATCGTCTTCAAGGACGAAGAAATGAGATTGGCTGCTACGACGGTTATTTTTTTGCTATTAATCGTCCCCTCGAGCCAGACATTGTTCTCAACAAAGAGCACGCCGTTATCAATGATCGGATAGTTCTTCACGCATTGTCCGGAGCACGTCGTGCAAGTACTGCTTCCAGTATTCCTCTTATAGTTGATGATTTCGTTGGTGGACGCATTGAATGACTGCACAGTACAGATGTCATAAGTTCCGTCCGACTTGAGGATGATGTTCCTCCCCTGACTGGAGTTATCGAAATACTTTCCTCTCCCCGCCTGCGCCTCCGATTTCATCAATGACAGATCCCCGAGGATACCTGTAAAATCGACGGTCGCGACCGGAAATTGCCTCCCGGCCTCAAAAATATCCGGCCGGTTCGGCACTGAGCTTGGCGGAGCTTCCGCCGGTCGGAAGGCATTATTGCTTCCTGTTGCAGGAGGAACATTCACATGAGTATGCACGCCGAACTCATCACCACCGGTATGATCCGGGTCATTGTACTTATTGAGTGAGCTAGATACAAGATTGTGCGCCAATCCGTCGAAACGGATCCCCGAATTCGAGTGGATCTTCCCATATACTTCCGTTCCTGATCCGAAATTCATAAAGTCATTCGCCACAACGGCGCTTTCGCTCCATGACGGCCGACGGAGACGGACCTTGATACTCCTCGAAAGAGACGGGTTCGAAGTTGTGTGACCGATCGAGGTCACATATACGATAGTCGACCCCGTCGCCGGCGGTACAACCGTAACTGAATACTGACCGTTGCCATAATCCGCCACATAGGCCGATGCCTGTCCAAGTGCTGTTCCGGACGACCAAAACGCTTGTACCTGACTTGCCGTCCGTCCATCCAGCTGATGAGCCAGATACCACTTATAAAAATGCACCCCTCCTTCAGCGATCTGCAAGGCCTGTTCCCGATCATGCTGCTTCATGCTGTACTGAAGTTGGGAAACGACGAACAAGATGATCGACATGAGGAGAATCAGACATGTTGCCATGATGACCAAGACATAGGCCAATACCGATCCTTTTCTGACTTTCGGAAACAGCGATTCAGCTCCCATAGTTATTGAGGTTACGAAGTTCTGCAAAGGATTCTACGTTGATATTGTCCGGCGCGTGTACCGGATCGATATTCACCAACAAATGGACCTTTATCAGGCGGACATTCTCAACTGCTATCGGAGTGGCAAGCGGATTATTGATGGTATCGCTCGGGTAGTTCTTATTATAGTAGAAGAACACCGGATCCGATGAGGTATTCGAAATATACTGTGCCAGCAGAAGAGTCGTCTGATCCCCGCTCGGATACGTGATGGGAACTGTCGCATTCGGCTTCGTCACTCCTCGGAAGACAGATCCGTTGGAAAGGTAGTAATGAACCCGTTCGGTCACACCGTCCCCGTCAATATCGATGTATACCTTCAGATCGCTGTCCCCGCCCGATTCAATCGGGTAATCACCATTATCTGCCTGCCGAGCCCGGCGAATGTCCCTGACAATGACCTCGACCGTCCTCGACGCTATAAGAGAGGCATTTCCGGTTTCGAGGACGAATTTGTTCATTTTCCAACTATTCAGAAAAAGAAGGGTTATGCCTTCCAAACCGATAAGCAGGATAAAAATCGCCATAAGCATCTCGATCAAAGACATGCCGCGTAACGATTTCCGTTTCATTTTTTTTCGAAACAACATAGGGGGGATTCTAGACGATCAACCGATTAGGGAGCCAATAAAATATCTTTTTTTTCCAGGACAGACCCCATAACCGGAAACGTATCCGTTGCCGATGTGAAACCGGACGCGCTCACGTCGACATCGTAAGTCCCCGCAACAAGAGGCGTCGAATCCACCGGAAAGTACGCCTGCCCATACATATCTGTCGCAAGCGTCACATCGAAGCCAAGACTGATACTATGAAGTCTCACGGAAGCACCCGCGATAGGAGTTTCATCGGTAGAACTCTTGACCGTCACCAGAGCCGAACGAAAATTTTTCTGTGCCAGAACATACTTCACCGTTTTCGAATCGCCGGCGGTGAGATTGATGCTGTTCTGAGTCGTTTCCTCCGGATCCAGCCGGAGAAACTCATACTGCGCCTCAGCACTTGGACCGAGCGTAAGCGTATAAGCTCCCGAACTCCGGTCCGAAAATTCTTTTTCACCATCCGAATCGGTCATCGTCGTTTGAGTGAAATCATAGACCGGAGCGCTCGTTCCAGCATCCACACCAACGACTAATCCGCCGCTGATGGTAAAATCGATATCCGACAAATCCACACCAAAAGGATCTTCGGCCTGAATATTAAGAGACGCAGTACGATCAGTGATCAGAGTCGACGCTGTCAGACTTCCCGCCACCACCGAGGCATGCACATTCGTCGGCTTGAATACCGAGGTTGGATACGGGCTATACGTGATATTCCCATAATAACCGCTCTTGCTCACTGTAATATGGTATCCCTGCACCGAGGCAGGGGCACCCGGAAACATCAGATTCCCATTCGTATCAGTCGCAGCGGTAACGTTGATGTTCGGAGTCACGCTCGTATTCGTGATGTGCACCGAGGCGTTTGCGACTCCTACCCCCGCATTGTTCAGCACGTTCACCGAAAGGATACCCGTTCCGGCCGCTACCGACTCTACTCCATCCAAAGAAAATATTGAGGTCATATCCACTTTTTCCGAATCACTCGCGGATCCCCATGAAACGGTGACGGTCGCCCGCTTGTAGTCATTCGGCGCGATATCGGTTCCTGCAACAAGCGTTCCGTCCGTCGGATCATCAACGAACTGCACTACCGTATGCACATCGTACACCGTATTGTTCGCATTGAGAGTCTGGTCCTGCGCAAGCGTACCGGAAGGTATGCCGGAAACCGTTCCGATATCATCAAAAATGAGACTCCGGATAATCTCCATCTGCTGATTAGCGAGAGCGCTCGCTCCGAGACGATACTTCGCGTTCGCGATATGCTTCGTCCCGAGACTCCAGGTCTCATAAAATGTCAAGGTAATCAAGGAAACGACAAACAGAACAACTATCGCCTCGATCAGGGTGAATCCTGATGTCCGTCTCCGCTGATTCCGATTCTTTTTCATACGGCTACCCTCCGGAAATGATTATTTGATATTCTCCATGACGCTGTACATCGGGGTCAGCATCGCTACTGCGAAAAACCCGACCCCGCCACCAATGAGGAGCATCAGCACCGGCTCGATAATCGACGACATGTTTTTCGTGATCTGTGAGACCTCTTCCTCGTAGAACTCGGCCAGCTTTCTCAGAACCATTTCCGTTTTCCCGGTCTCCTCGCCGACCTGGATGATTTGAGGCACCAGTATCGGGAAGATACGGGGATACCTCAAAATCACCGTGCTCAGATCGATACCCTTCTGAATTTCCGCGATGGCCTCATCCAAAGCATCCCGGTAGTACGAGTTGGACAAGGTCTTTTTGACAATCGTCAGAGAATCGAGCACGGAAACGCCACTTTTCAGGAGCGAACTATAGATACGCGAAAACCGGGCAGAATTCACCTTGATAATGATGTTTCCGACGATGGGGAGCCGGAGAAAAAACCAATCGAAGAACCGTTTGCCGACCGATGTCGAAGCAAACAGCCGCACTCCGATAATACCCCCGAAAAAAATGGCTGCACTGGCGACCGCATGTCCACGCATGAAATCACTCACCGCCATAATAAAACGTGTCGAAGCCGGAAGGGTGACGTTCATATCCTTGAAAACGCCGGTTATCCGCGGCAGGATATATGTCAGCATAAAAATACCGATGCCGATCATCGCGACGACGATCACCAATGGATAGATCATCGCCCCACGCACCTTCGAAAGAAGATCATTCTCCTTCTCAAGCTGCAGTGCCAGAATTTCCAGTATTTCCTCGAGATTCCCGGATATCTCTCCGACGTATACCATGCTCGTAAAAAGCTCATTGAACACTTTCGGGTATTTCCCGAGACCTTCAGATAAAGTCTTTCCGGCCTGCACCTCTTCATAGACATCGAGCAGTATCTTTCGAAAGGCCTCATTTTTCGTCTGAGTAGAGAGGTTCATCACCGCCCGGGAAACCGTCAGACCCGATGAAACCATCACCGCGAGATTACGAGTGAATGTCATCTTTTCCTTGAGCGGAACCGAAACGAAACGGTCCAAAAAACGCACCTGCACTACCGATGCGGTCTTTGCCTCCTTCATCGAAGTAACCAAGAGGCCGGCGGCATGCAAATCGGACGCGAGCATATGCTCATCCTTGGCTTCCTGTTCACCGCCAACCGTTTCACCAGTGGAAAGATTTTTCGCTGTGTAGAAAAACTTCGGCATATAGTCTTTTCTCTTGTTGTCTGTTGGTATTTCTTTTCGCTCTCAGTATACCACGAAAATGCAACAGCTCTCCATATCTGCATCCCGATCCTCACATTTAAAACCCCTCAACGACTGGGTTGATTCGTAGAAGAAAACTCCTAATTACAAAGCTAAAGGGAACCTAACCGGTGTTTGAAAGCCTCGTACACGCGGGGACCACGTGGCCTTGGCAAGAAAACAAGAGCTCGATCGCTCGCCTCGATATAGCTTCCCTCCCAGCGTGTCTTCGGATTCCTTGAGATCTTTCCTCTCTGCCACGCCGCAAGAACGGATTCGATATCACAGAGGTCACACCACCGTTCGAAGAAAGAGCGCAGTGAGTACCCATCGTTTTGATCGGAGACAGTCCAGAGCGTCGGGATCTCGGAAAGAGAAAAATTCGGCTTGAAACGAGCTATCCACCGGTTTCGAAGCTCGAACCTCTGAAAAATGGAATACTGGAACAACGGAATCATGAAACGATACTCATGTGCCGAAAAAAGATCCTGTGTTCCGATTTCCAAGCTCGTATCGGCGACGTAATAGTTGAGACAGGCCCGGTTCCGGATATGTTTCCCATGCCGCCATTTCCCCGAAAGAAACAGGAGTCCCGTCAAGATGAATCGACCCGTCCATATCTTACCGGCCCGCAACACGACGAACAGATCCCAATCACTGTCGATATTCCCATACTTCAAAGAAAGGCTCCCGGTAGCTCCGACGAAACGGACATAGGGTACGTGGCGGATGATACGGGCCAACCGCCTGATCCGTCTCAGCTTGGATACTGAGAGCTTCTCTTTCCGTATCCGTTCCCGCACAAGGAATTTCCGGCCAGGCAGGAAATAAAAACCGTCCTGCTCCCCTATCGTATTACTCGCGCATTCCCCCCTCAAAGTTGTCATGACTTCGAAATACGAAGATGGCCGCGCCTCATTAGTCAACGTGATGAGATGCTTCCAGACTTCGAAAGCCGAAAGCGGAAACTCCAACACATCATAATAGGCGATCGTTTCAATGACATCTCTCGAAAGACGGTACATAAGAGTCATCCATAAGAATCAAGAGTGTCTGCCCCCCCGTACGACAGAGGCACGAATCCGGGAAAAAGTTTCTCAGAGATACTTCCCGGTCATACTCCGCTTGCATGCTTTCAGTTTTTCCGGCTCTCCGGCGAATAAAAGCTCCCCCCCTTTTTCACCACCATCGGGTCCGAGCTCGATCACCCAGTCGGATGCCCGTATGACATCGATGTTGTGTTCGACGACCAAAACGCTGTTCCCACGGTCGACGAGAATTTCCAATACTTCAAGCAGACGCCGCACATCTTCGAAGTGAAGTCCGATAGTCGGTTCATCAAGGATGTAGAGCGTTTTCCCGGTCGACTTCCGGGCGAGTTCGGTCGCCAGCTTAATACGCTGGGCTTCACCGCCCGAAAGATTCGTCGCGCTCTGCCCTAAGACGAGATATCCGAGACCGACCTCCTCCAGCACCCGAAGTTTCTCTTCGATAGCCGGTTGATCAAGAAAAAAGCGCCGAGCCTCGGAAACAGTCATCTTGAGCACCTGAGAGATATTTACCCCTCGATACTCGATTGCGAGTGTCTGCGTGTTATACCTCGTCCCGCCGCACGCTTCGCAAGGCACGTAAACATCCGGAAGAAGATACATTTCGATCTTCCGCAATCCTCCACCCTGGCAGATTTCGCAACGTCCACCTCGCATATTAAAACTGAAATGCGTCGCCGAAAAACGCGCCTTACCGGCCTCTGGGGTTTCCGCGAACACATCCCGTATCAGACTGAATACTCCGGTATAGGTTGCCGCATTCGAACGAGGAGTCCGTCCAATCGGATCCTGGTTCACCGTAATGACTTTGTCGATATGCGTAAGACCGGTGATCTTCTTGTGCGCTCCCGGCTCAGTCTTTGCGCGATAGAAATGCTTGGCCAAAGCCCGAGACAGGATGTCGTGGATCAGAGAAGATTTTCCTGATCCGGAAACGCCCGCGACGGAAACAAGCATCCCGAGAGGGATAACGCAATCGATATTCTTCAGGTTATGTTCTTCCGCTCCCTCGATGACGATACTCTCGCCGCTCCACTTCCTTGATTGCCTTTTGGTGGAGATCTGACGTCTTCCGGACAAATACTCCCCAGTCAACACCTTCGATTTCATCAGCTTCTCAGGTGTCCCGGCGAAGATGATCTCCCCGCCTTCCGGTCCAGCTCCCGGTCCGAGATCGATGACATAATCCGCCTGACGCATCATAGCTACGTCATGCTCGACGATCACAAGGGAATTATTCGCTTCCTTCAGATCAAGCAAAGCCCGTATGAGACGATCAGTATCACGACTGTGCAGCCCGACTGATGGTTCATCAAGGACATAAACAATTCCTGATAAGCCAGACTTCATCTGTACTGACAATCGGATGCGCTGAGCCTCACCACCCGACAAGGTATCTGCACCCCGACACAGTTCCAAATAGCCGAGGCCCACCTTTTCCACCGCCTTGAGCCGAGATTCGATCTCCCGAAAAAGAGTCATTATCACATCCCGCTCCTTCCCTGTCCGAATAATCTTCTCTTTCAAATCCCTACAGACGGCAAGTAGACGTTCGGTACTCAGATCAGCGAGATCGGCAAGAGAATATCCGAGCACGGTCACCGAGAGGGCTGACAATTTCAACCGCCTTCCCTGACACGCCGGACAGACTTGCGATTGCATGAACCCTTCTATTTCCTGGCGCAGATGATCAGATTTCGTATCCCGATACTTCTCCTCCAAAAAACGGATGACCCCCCGGAACCGATGCGCATCCGTCTGCCATCCCTCTTCACCAAACAGAACTGCCTTCATCTGTTTGACCGAAAGCTGCTTCACCGGGACCGTCAAGGAGAAATGCAACCGTTTGGCAAGCAGAGATATCTCATGCATCGGACCATTCTCCCGTTGTCTTTCACTATGCAGCTTGCTCCATGGGCGGATCGCTCCTTCGGTGATCGAGAGAGAATGATTCGGAATGATCAGTTCCGCATCGAATTCGAGCGTACGCCCGAGTCCGGTACATTTCGGACAGGCCCCTTCCGGGTTATTGAACGAGAAGTGGCTCGGTGTGTATTCCGGCAATCGGATATCGCATAACTCACACCGGTACTCATTATTATATGTTCTCATCTCCCCTCCTCCGTTCTGTAAAACAGTAAGCGTCCCCTTCCCGACTGCAAAGGCGGTCGAGAGAGAATCAAGCAATCGTTCCTTGTCCGGGCGAGCCTGATCCAAAACCAATCGATCGATAACGATATCGAACGGGTTCTCGTCCGAATGGGAAGCGGAAGCCAATGCATCAGCAATCGATATCGTTTCCTCACCACGCCGGATACGCACATACCCGAGACGGTCGACTACTTCCAGTGCCTCTCTTTCCGGCTTTCGATCAGTCTGATCGCTGTGCGCCACAATAACGATCGGCGTCTGATCAGGCAGAAGCAGGAGCTCTTCCATGATCTCCCTGGCCGTGATACGTTCCAGTACCTTCCGGCATGTCGGACAATGAGGAACACCGGTCTTGGTGAACAGGACACGAAGAAAGTCGTATACTTCCGTCATCGTGCCAACCGTCGAGCGAGGACTACGGGAAACACTCTTCTGATCGATGGAGATGGCGGGAGAAAGATTATTGATAGCGTCGACATCAGGCTTCTCGAAACCCTCCATGAAGTGCCGCGCATACGAGGAAAGCGATTCGACGTACCGTCGGTTCGCCTCCGCGAATACCGTATCGAACGCAAGGGAAGATTTTCCTGATCCGGACAATCCCGTCACCACTACCAATGCGTTGCGCGGGATATCCACGTCCACGTTCTTCAGATTGTTCACGCGCGCACCCCGCACCTCAATCACCGACTTTTTATCTGCCATACGGCTCAGGAATCTTATGAAAAAATATCACGAAAAAAAATCGGCTCCAGCTCTCTTCTCTGGCAATACGCGATGTAGAGTATACCGTTTTTCCGGAAGCGTGTAAACCATCGGGAGACACGGAAAGTAAGTTCCGGAAATACTACGCGAGCAGTGCCTTGCCTCGGCGTTTCCGATGGAGCGCAAGAGCAAAACGGTGTGCCTCTGCATTCGCTAAAAGCGCTTCGCTTTCAAAACGCTTCCGGAGACCTTCGGGACCGATAAGGTGGTCTGGCTGGTGCCGAGCATCTTTCACCACTCCGAGTATCGGAATCGAAAGCCCAGCAGCCGCGAGGACACGCTCAGCCACCTCTTGCTGCAGAAATGACCCATCCACCACTACGATTTCCGGCAACGACCACTCAGGATGACCGAATCGGCGAGTCAGCACCTCCTCCAGGGCCGAAAGATCATTTCCGCCATGTTCTCCACGCAACACGAATTGCCGATACTCATCCTTATTCGGACGACCACGCTCGATGACAGTCATTACGCCGACCGTTTCGGTTCCGCCGAGATGCGCGACATCGTATGCCTCGATCCGATGCGGTTTCATCTCCCTGAGATCATCTTTCACAAGCGAAACATCCTGAATATGCGAAAGGGCAAACAACTGTCGTTTCAGACGTGCCGCTTCCTCGAAACGAAGCATCTCCGCCTCGCGTCGCATATCCCGCTCGATTCCCTTCACCAACACGCTTTTCTTCCCCTCAAAAAAAAGCTCGATACGACGTATGATCTTCCGATACTCGATGTCTCGGATACTCCCTACACAGACACCGGGACATAACCCAATCTGGAAGGAGAAACACGCCTGTCCGGAATCAGGAGTGCAGGTATCCCGGAATGGGAATATCCGTCGAACGATCTTCATCACCTCACGCAACGCTGTTCCGGCCGGAAACGGTCCGAATACCTTCCGAACGGGGTCGCGGAATTTTCCCTGTGCGAAATCCCTCCCACGTATCACGAGTACCCGAGGGAAAGACTCATCGGTTATGACCACATGGTTGAAGCTCTTGTCATCTTTCTCATCAGTATTGTACGCCGGCTGATACTCCTTGATGAGCCGAGACTCCAGAAGCAACGCCTCAAGCACGGAATCCGTCTCGCGATACGCGATATACCGCGCCCGTTCCAGCATAAGAACGATTTTCGGTCCACGCGTCCCGAACATATCTCCGGAAAAGTAGCTCCGCACCCGATCGCGGAGCGAAGTCGCCTTACCGATGTAAAGAATCTCATCCGCGGCATCCAGGAAAAAATACACTCCCGGACACTCGGGAAGCAATCCGGTCTCCTGACGCCAGGATACGAGATCATATCGATTGGTCCACTGGATTTTCGACATAGTTGACTAAATCATATATTAACGGTATAATATATACAAGTTCATCCACCCAGAGAGGTTCGAAATGATGGCTCGAGTGAAGCCCAGATTCAAAATCACCGAACTTCGGGAGGCAGTGCTAGCACTCCTCGACGACAAAAGCGCTCCGGATTTCAGGTCTGCATTCGCACGCGTCATGCACGCACGCGGCATCTTCCACAGGAAAGATGAGCAGGAAACCTATAATTTCTACTTCAGAAAGCTCAAGCCACTCATCCTAACGGCACTCAATACCCGGAAACGCAAAGCGCAAAAACTCGTTTGAAGCAGCCTATCCTAAGGCTGTTCTTTTTTTTAAACCGTACTCCTCATATTCCCATAGACACGATTCTTCCAACATCTCCGTTTCCACTCTCAAGCAGCGAGTGGTCTCGGAGCTCCTGCCGACGAAGCGAAGCGCCCGGCAAAACCGCCTCAAGCAATGTCCAAAAACGATGGCTGTGATTATGTTCTCGGAGATGGCAGAGCTCGTGGGCGACGATGTATTCCACCAGATGAGGTGGCAGGAAAACCAGACGATAATTGAAAGACAACGCTCCCTTGGCCGAACAACTCCCCCAACGCGTCCGCTGATCCCGGATGGTGAGCGCTGTATAGCACCACTCCTGCCTCGCGCTCAAAACAGCGAGATGCTCTCGCACGAGAGCGAGAGCCGATTCACGATAAGCAAGAAACCGCTCGCGTTCCATCGCCACCGGAAGTCGTGGTGAGTGTCCGGCATCCCGGAAACGAATCTGCGCCTCCGTTATCCAGGCCTGCTGATTCACGAGGAAACGGCGGATCAGAGCAAGCGGTGCCAGGCGCGGAGCAGTGACCGTCACCTGTCCATCATGCGCCACCACCAAACGAAGATTCCGTAACCCGCGACGACGTCGGATCCGGATTGGTCTTCCCGAACTATCCTGAATTTCACTCATCTCTTCAGTGCTTTCCTCAGGTACTGACCCGTATACGTTCCGGTCTTCTGCGCTACCTCTTCCGGTGTTCCGGTCGCGACAACTTTGCCGCCTCCCGACCCTCCCTCGGGACCGATATCGATGATATAGTCGGAGGATTTGATGAAATCCATATTGTGCTCGATCGTCACGACCGTGTTCCCCTTCACAACCAGACGGTCAAGTATCTCCACTAGTTTCCTCACATCAGCGTAATGAAGCCCGATCGTCGGCTCATCCAGGAGATAGATGGTTCGTTCGATCTGCTGCCGGTACAGTTCCGAAGAGATCTTGACCCGCTGCGCCTCACCGCCCGAAAGCGTTGTCGCTGATTGGCCAAGCTTGAGATAGCCGAGGCCGACTTCGTTCAGTGTTTTTAGACGATCGGCAATCGCCGGAATCTCGTAGAAAAACGAGTACGCCTCCTCGATCGTCATATCGAGTATCTCGGCGATATGCTTATGTTTGTATTTCACTTCGAGCGTCTCCTTCATGAAACGCTTCCCGTCACACACGTCGCAAGGAACATAGACGGTCGGAAGAAAATGCATCTCGACGGCGATGAAACCATTACCTTCGCAGGTCTCACAACGTCCACCTGGACGATTGAAGGAGAAGCGTCCAGCTCTCCACCCGCGCACCCGCGCCTCTTCCGTTGAGGCGAACAGATCGCGCACATGTGTCCAAGCACCAGTATAGGTTGCTGGATTCGAACGCGGCGTTCGGCCGATGGGTGACTGGTCAATCAGCACCACTCGTGAAAGGTACTCGCTCCCGGTGAAATTCTTGCAGTGAAAGGTCTCATTGGATTTATAACGCCGATCGAAACGAGCCTGGAGATTTTTATGAAGAATATCGTACAGAAAGGTCGATTTCCCGGAGCCGGACACACCGGTCACCGAAATGAAACGCCCGAGAGGCACGTCGACATCCATATCCTGGATATTGAAAAGCCGGGCCCCGCGGATCCTCAAAGCACCCTTGTCCTTATGCCGACGGATTTCCGGAACCGGAAACTTCTCCTCTCCACGAAGGTACGCCAAGGTCAATGATCCGGAATCATTCTTTTTTGCGGTCAGAAGCTCCTCAAGAAAACCAGAAGCCACCACATGCCCCCCATGCACTCCGGCACCCGGTCCGATATCGACCAGGTAGTCGCTCGCGTAGATCGTATCCTCATCGTGTTCGACAATCAAGATCGTATTCCCCAGCGCTTGAAGATTTTTCAAGGTTTCAATAAGACGGTCATTATCCCGACTGTGCAGTCCGATCGTCGGTTCATCGAGCACGTAGAGCGCTCCTACCAACTGGCTTCCAAGCTGGGACGCCAGACGGATACGTTGCGCCTCACCACCAGAAAGCGTATTCGCCCGCCGATCGAGCGTCAAATAGTCAAGTCCGACATTCAGAAGGAAGCGCAGCCGGCTCCCTATCTCGCGAAGAACGACCGATGCGATCTGCTGTTCCCGCGGCGAAAGTTCAAGCGTCGCCAGAAACCGTTCCGCATCGCCAGTCGGCAGTGCTGTGATCTCGACGATATTCTTCCCTCCGACCAGGATATGCAAAGCCTCTTCTCGCAAGCGCGACCCCTGGCAGGTCTCACAGGGATCGTCCCCGAAGAAATGCTTCGTTCCGAGACCATTACAAGCCTGACAGGCACCATAGGGAGAATTGAATGAGAAAAGCCTCGGTTCAACTTCCGGATAGGAAAATCCATCATACGGACAGGAGAATCGGGAGGAAAGAAGAGTGGACTCTTCACCGAGAATGACCTTGACCAGACCATCACTCTCCTCGAGCGCCCGCTCGACTGCCTCCGATAAGCGCTCCTCGGATGTCTCGGGAAACTGCTTGAATTCCCCCAGAGGAATTTCATCGACGATGAGATCGATATCGTGCTTCTTGTTCTTCGAAAGCAGTATCTGCTCGCGTAGACTATGCCGTTTGCCATCGAGAAGAATTTCCGCAAACCCCTTGTTGAGGGCGGCATACAAAAGCTGATAATATTCACCCTTGCGTCCCCGTACGACCGGAGCCGTGATGGTGAGGCTTCCGGACCGTTTCGTTTTCCGCACCCGTTCGCGTACCAGCTCACGCATCTCCTCAGAAGAAAGCTTCTCGATCTTTCGCCCACAGGTAAGGCAGTGCGGCTCTCCGACGCGCGCGAACATGACACGCAGATAATCGTAAATTTCCGTCACTGTCGCGACGGTTGAACGAGGATTCCGGCTGGCCGACTTCTGATCGATGGAAATGGCTGGCGACAACCCCCGAATCTCATCGACATCCGGCTTCTGCATCGTATTGAGGAACTGCCTCGCATAAGCGGAAAGTGATTCGACATACCGCCGCTGACCTTCAGCAAAAATCGTATCAAAAGCCAATGACGACTTTCCAGATCCAGACAGCCCGGTAATGACGACCATGCGGTTGCGCGGCATATCGACATCGATATTCTTCAGATTGTGAGTTCGCGCACCCCGCACCTCGATCCATTCGGACGGGGTATACGGTGGTGACGGCACTTGAAATACTCTTTTTTTCGGCATATGATTTTCAAAAATTCCAGCTTACTCGCGAGCAAAAAGCTCCCGCTTAGCCTCTGACGATAGCATGTTCCCCGGAGACTGTCACCCCCTCTTCTCTGCAGCCTTCCTCAGTGCCCGAAGGAATCTCGCTTCATACGGACGTTCCGGATGAGCGACCACCTCGGTCCGACCTTCAGGAAGGTGGCGAAGGAAGTGGCACATATCGTCAATCCAATCGACGCTTACGAGATATTCCGAAGTCAGTCGGAGCTCTTCGCGCCACAGAATCCGATTCAAACCGTGCAAAAAAGAAAGGATGCCTTTCGCCACATGGAAATGCACATCACCAAGGATCCCCTGTGAACCGAAACGGATATATTCGACACCATATTCTCTGGCAACTTCAAGAAAAACGGGGAAGAACGGAGGAAAAAAATGTATGTGCTCATGGGAATTCATACCATCCGGCAAGCGGCCGAATTTTTCCCGGAAAAGTTCTATCTGGGAGCGCCATTCTTCCTTGACCAGGCGCGGAGCAAGGTTCCCACATACCAGATGCCAGATAAAGTTCATCAGACGTTTCACTGATGAATCACCTTCATTCTCACCTCGTCCAAGAAAACGGATAAGCTCGAGATGAATATCCAAGGCGACACCCGTCTCTTTCAACGCCAAAGCGTCCTCCATCGAAACAAAATGCGCCAAAACAGCGACCCGGTCCACGACGCCTTCTCGCACCAAGCGAAGAATCGGCGAAGAAGCCTCGCGTATACCATAGTCATCAGCGATGATGATAAGTTCCTTTTTCATAGAATTTCTCCCTGATACCCTGCTTTCGGCAACCACCTCTATCCATGATCATCGTTCGGAAAACTGAAGCGGGGCCCAGAATTACGAACGCGATACCGACCATACCGGCTTGCCCGAAAGAATATGCCTTTCTATCGGAACACCTTCTCGGCCGAGACGATCAGCCTTCCCTTTCTCTCCGCCACGGTTATAGGACCCGACCCGGCCGCAGCTTCGTATCACCCGATGACAAGGAATCCTGGGATCATGGTTTTTCTTCATAAGACTTCCTACCGCGCGAGCTGCTCCCGGAAAACCAGATTGCTTCGCTACGTCCGCATACGAAAGGGTCGACCCTTCCGGGATACGCACTACGATCTCACGAACTGATTCAGGAAAATTTCTTTCCGGATTTTTTGCCATGTCCTGATATTTTTGAATATGAACACCACTACTACCGAAAAGACGTTTCTTATCACCGTCTTTCGTTCATTGTACCAATCCTCCAGGATAAAAGCCAAGGAGTTCCGCTCAGACGGAACTCCTCACGTGCCCCTCCCATGCAAGAAATACTATTCGATCTCGCCTGTTCCGAAGGCCTCCTTCAAATCAGCCTTCGCTTGCTCAAGAGTCGACTTGAAAGCATCCAGAGCACTCTTCATCGCCGTCTGTCTCGTTTCTGCAAGATCCTTGATAATGAGTCCGAGAGTATCCCCTTCCTTCCGTTCCGACTGAAGGGTATTGCGAGCCGATTTCAACGATGTCTGAAATGCACTCCGAACCGCATCCGGACTCTTCCCATCCGCACAGTCCTCTTTCGCTTGATTCAAGGCGACTTCGATTATAGCTCCGAAAGTTTCGATTCCTCCCGCGCGATTTTCTTTCTGCGTCATCACGGCCGCATCAACCGATTTCCGGAAAGCACTGATCGCTGAATCGACGGCCTCACGCCGAGTATCGGCAGCAGCCTCGACGGTCTTCTTGAATTCCGCGACAGCCGCCTTCTTCTCGTCGGTATCGGCAGCAGCCTCCAGCTTTTCGTACCAGGCATTCCGCCTCGCATCCTGTTCTCCACGCTTCTCCGTCAGCGTATTGTCCCTGGCATCACGTTTCTCATCAAGATAGTCGATCCGCTTTTTCTTCCGATCAACAAACTTTCCCTTCTGCTCGACAAGGCGGCCTTTCATCTCCTCCATCCGGGAAGTGAAATTTTCACAAAACTTCCCCTGACGCTCAGACTGACGTTCTTCCATATTCGCCTCACGTTCGACGCGACGTTCCTCCATCTTTTCCTGACGCGCGTTCTGTCGCTCTTCCATCCTTGTCTCACGACCGGACAGGCGCTCTTCCTCGTTTCCCATCATGGCCGCCGACACGGCATATGGAACCGCCGCAAAAGCAACGACACCAATCAGGACCCGAGTGATATCAAAGGCTGTTTTCGTCATAGAATTGACTTACTTCATTAAGTGATGACCCCTCGTCCTCAAAAATCGATGACTCACCTGATACTTCGCCCGCCATCGCGGACTGATCGACTCCGCTTTCCCCTTCGATGTCGACAACGATCGCGTCCACGGTAGCCGGCTGGCGAGTGTCAGGGAGCGGAGCGCTCTGCGGTTCCTCAGAAAGACCTGGTTGAACCGGACGCGTATCCTGAGAGACAGCCAACGGGTTCTTTTCGGCTGGTGAAGACGGCGTATTCGACATCTGTCGAACGATCGCGTACCCGAGCACAATGATAAGCGCCACGACTATGGCGACACCGGTAATTTTTTTGGCATCCATAAGAATTCTTTTTTTGATCTTTTTAGCGAATATAAATCGCCCGGAAAAAAGCTTCGACCCTCCTTCTTCAATTCCGGACATACCACTTCCAAGTATACCCGAAAAACATACTTTCCGCACGCAGAATGAACAAGACGAGACCTCAGTTCCCGTTTCCGAAAAAAGGAAATGAGTATTCGATATTATCCACTCCGTTCACGCTTCGCTTCAAGTGCCCGGATCTCATCACGTAGAAGCGCAGCTGTCTCGAAATCGAGCGCCTTGACCGCCTGCTTCATCTCTTTTTCCTTGAGACGAATGAGCTTGGCCGGATCCTTGGCAAAAACCTGCTCATCGAGCGAAAGATTCACGCGCACCGCTTTCTCGTGTTCGCTTTCCAGATGTTCGGTGATGTCATGAATAGTCTTTTTGATAGTCTCCGGCGTGATGCCATGCGAGACATTGTATTCCGTCTGAATCTTCCGTCGCCGGTCCGTCTCATCCAGGGCGTACTTCATAGAGTTCGTAGTCCGGTCAGCATACAGCACGACATGTCCATTCACATTACGCGCCGCCCGTCCGATAATCTGGATCAAAGAAGTTTCCGAACGCAAAAACCCTTCCTTGTCCGCGTCCAAAATCCCGATGAATGATACCTCCGGTAAATCAAGCCCTTCACGGAGAAGATTCACTCCGACCAGACAATCGAATTCCCCCTTACGGAAGGATGTCAGGATCTTGATCCGGTCGATAGTCTTGATATCGCTGTGCAGATACTCCGATCTTATCCCTCTTTCTTTCAGATATACCGAGAGATCTTCTGCCATCTTCTTGGTGAGTGTCGTCGCAATCACCCGCCCGCCCTTGGAGACCTCCATCTCCGTCTCAGCGATGAAATCCCCGATCTGTCCAGGATATTCCGTCTCCGACACCGCCCGGACACCACGTACTTCGACTACTGGATCGAGCAAGCCAGTCGGTCGGATCACCTGTTCCACGATCTGTGTGCTCTCTTCGCGCTCATAATCTGAAGGAGTGGCCGAAGTGAAGACAATCGGTCCAACCCGCTCCAGAAACTCCTCGATCCGAAGCGGGCGATTATCGAGAGCCGAGGGCAGACGAAATCCGAATTCGACCAGCGTCTGCTTGCGGGACCGATCGCCAGCATACATTCCGCGAAGCTGCGGCAGAGTCACATGCGACTCATCGATCACGGTCAGGAAGTCGGGCGTCCCATCCGGCAGGTGTGGAAAATACGACAAAAGCGTTTCAGCTGGTTCACCCGGTTGTTTCCCGGAAAGGTGCCGTGAATAATTCTCGATACCGCTACAGTATCCGATCTCTTCGATCATCGCGAGATCATACGTGGTCCGTCGTTTCAGGCGTTCGACTTCGAGAAGCTTTCCTTCCTTCTCAAGTTCCGCGAGACGGATCATCAGTTCCTCCCGGATATTGGACAATGCCTGTGATTTCTCACTCTCGTTGGTGATGAAATGCTTGGCCGGAAACAAAAAAATATCACGAGGCTCATCGAGAATCTTCTGCGTCACCGGGTCGATCTTAACGATGCGCCCGATCTTCCCCGCCAGGATATCGATGCTATACATATACTTCTCCGAAACCGGCATCACCTCGATGCGGTTCCCAAGACTTCGGAACGACCCGGATGTCAGGTCGGCGTTCGTCCGCTCGAAAAAGATCGACACCAGGGTATGGAGCAGCTCCGTCCGCGTCATGAGTGTCCCGATCGAAAGCCGCAGGTTTTTCTTCTCATACTCCGCCGGACTCCCTAAACCGTAGATACAGGACACGGATGCCACGATGATCGTATCGCGCCGAGTCAGAAGCGCCTGAGTAGACGCATGCCGCAACCGATCTATCTCCTCATTGATCTGCGCATCCTTCTCGATATACGTATCTGTCACCGGCAAATAGGCCTCCGGTTGATAGAAATCATAGTACGACACGAAATAATGCACCGCGTGATCGGGGAAAAATGTCTGATACTCCTGAGCCAGCTGAGCTGCCAAAGTCTTATTGTGAGCGATAACCAAAGTCGGTTTGCCGATATTCGCAATGACATTAGCCATCGTAAACGTCTTCCCGGATCCGGTCACTCCGAGCAGAGTTTGAAATGGGGCATCTGACTCGACGCCTCGGGTAAGCGCCGCAATCGCCTTCGGCTGATCCCCCGCTGGTGCCCAATCTGATTCAATATTGAATATTGACTTTTGCATAGATTTAGAGTATAATAGAAGAACAAGCATTTAGCAACCTTCGCTCAGTTCACCCCGATCAACGGACTCCTTACCGGGGTCCTTTTTTTATACCGCACTCGGATTACGACTATTTTTTCCCCATGAATGAACAGGCTTCCTTCCGAAGCGATTTCCTTTATACTGGAAACACGTCTCGCTGAAAATAGAATCGACACTCAAAAAATATGCCTCACCAGAACACTTCTCGTTTCGGAATCGTGATCGTCATGACACAGTTCTCCATACTCGGGTACTTCGCCCTTTTTCATCCGATTCAGCAGCCATTTGGTCCACAAGACATGGTTGCCTGGACGCTTGTGACCGCAGGAATAGCTATTGGGACCTGGGCGTTACTCTCGATGCGGCGCAGCAGTAAACTCCGCATCCTCCCTGAGCCGGATGCCAATGCCACTCTCATCATAGATGGCCCGTATGCTTTTATCCGTCATCCTATGTACACCGCCCTCATTCTTCTTACCTTTGGTCTCTTTCTGAACTATCCTGTCATGAGTCATTTTGTTGCCTGGTCACTCCTCTTTGTCACACTTAATATCAAACTCATCCACGAAGAAAAACTCCTCCTGCAAATTTTTCCCAACTATACAAAATACCAAGCCGTAACTCACAAGCTTTTTCCTTTCGTCTACTAAACGAGAAAAGAAAAAAGCTCTGGTGAAGATTCCAAAAGAGCTTTGGGATTACACTTTCTGAAAAAATCGACACAAAAAACGCCAGACACTTCGGCCCTGATGGCGATGTCGATACAAGAGATACAAAGAAGCTCCAATAAAAAAAGCTGTCGCCAAATCAAAGATTATTTTGACATGCTCGATATCACGCCAGAGGGTTGAGAGTTTTGCGAGTCCGAGATACCCCACAAGCAAATACCCCATATCCTTAATGAAATATCCCACGATTGTCGCGGATACATAGACACGAATATCCATCTTAAAAATCCCAGCCGCCAGCGAGAAAGGTGTCGTCGGCATAAATGGCAGGACTCGAGTCAGAAAAAGTGCTCCGCCATCCTTCCAGTGGTGCCCCGTAAAACGTTTCCCGACTTTTTCGATATCCGTGTGCGTCACCCCGAACCACTTTCCAACTCTTCCGACCAACAAGTCTTCCCCTTTGTCACCGAAGAGATAATACAGGTACGCACCCGATGTCTTCCCTACGCTTGCGAGTATCGCCAAAAATCCGAGGTACCACCATGCCTCATGCCGAACCAGTGCAATCGACCCGGCAAGTCCGGTGATGAACATCGCCGGAATCGGACTGACGAATTCCTCCAAAAACGATCCGATCAACACGAACCAACCCAAGGGAACGTGGGCGGCATACCAGACAAACCAAACACTCAGGTGATGTGCGGAAAAAAGCATAGAGGAAAAACTCTTCGCGAGAATATCTTATCGGATCAAGAAAAACGCGCCCACACACTGAAGAAGATCGGAGTCTCGAAAGGATACCTCTTCCTCATGTGTCATCATCTGTTTATTTCCGCGTTCAAAGACTCGGCTCGCAACCCGAGAGAAGGAGAATACTTCGCATGATCGACAATGTTCTTGCCAGCCGTCACAGAAAACCAGGCAACCACGAAAGCAATCAGGAAAATAAGAGTAAGCGAAAGCGCTCCTGAGACTTCCTGACTCGAATCAAAGAATAAGCGGGTGAATTTTGTCATGTGCAAATAAAAGGATTCTCATCCCAGTATACCCGAAGTCAGGCAAAAGAAACACCACGCCTTCTATCGTCCGATGGCGATCACCCGTTTCTCGAACGAAAGTATCGGTAGATGATTCCCGGTCGAATAATCACGTATCGATTTTTCAAGACGATCGCTCGCATACCGGTACGAGGCACCAAAGCGTGTGCCGGGATCGTGCGTGAGGTATTCGTCCGTTCCTGGATCATACCCGAAAATGACCAACATATGTGTTTCCGGTCCCGGAGCGGTAAAGTGCGGATTTCCAAGCGACTGACCATCCACAGGAACGATAAGAATATAACCTGATGCCAAAGCTGACTGCATCCCGTCATCCGTCGCCGGATCAAGCAGTTTCCCATCCGTCCGACCGGTGTATTTCCGAAACAAAGTCAGCGTATCCTCAGCCGACGTATCCACTGTCGTCCCGAAAAGTTCCTTCGAGAGCATTGAGAGCATACGTATTTCCTCTTTCATTTCTTCGACTGAAAAAGGAGTCATCCTTCCCAAACGAGATGCCATCAATATCGACGCCTCTTCGCATCCGTCCTGGAATACCGGATCATGCCAAGCACCAGCCGGTGCCTGCACCACAAACGGCACGACATGAGCAACGCTTGATGATATCGTCGGCTCATGGACTCGTTGCATCCCCGGACAGAAAAAGGAGCAGGGATCGATCCATTGAGACAGATCAGCTTGCCGATTCACATAGCCGCGGATATCCACCACCTCACCCCTATGGATGCCGAGGTGCAGATGCTTTCGCTCACCATCGGTATCTGTGCTTCCGGCCATGCCAAGTCGATCGAGCACCTCCCCTTTTTCTACATGGCTACCCACATTCATATTCACGCTCTCAAGCGCCAGATGTCCATAAATCACCGTCACGGTCTCACCTCCGAGTTCACAACGCTCAACGATAACACCACCATATCCGGAAGCGTCACGCTTCAACACGATCGTCCCATCACAGACCGCTCGGATATAGACTTCCGCCTCTGCCTCTTCGGGAAAAACTTCGAAGTCTGTCCCGGTATGATAGCCACGGAAACGCTCTGGTTGCACCAATGATGTCTCAGGATCAATCAGGATACCGAACGGCTTCCGAGTCACACGCTCATCCACCCGACTGATCGGTACCAGCGTCGCATCCGTCTTGTCGGATATTGGCAGAACCTCATCTGTCGCGCTCGGCGACATTGTCTCATTCATCGATAAGAAAACAGCACTTTGATCTGAATCAGTCTGATCAGTGTAAGCGAGCAATACCCAAAGTAGAACCCCGATACCCGCTGCCAGCGTAATTTTGAAGAGAATATTATACATAGGACTTTCATTATATCGCTGTCAAGAAAAAGTACCTACTCGTTCATCCGGGCCTTCGGTCTTCAGGGATTGATCTACCCTCTATGCGGATACCCGGTCTATCTGGTCTACCACATACGATTAAGATGCTACCCTGCCTTGCCGTATCCCAATCACGCACCAGTTACTCGTCTATCGTCACATCCTCACTCACGGACAGCCTGGCTCATAACTCAGTTTGATATCGATTTTTTTCCCTTATTTAAGCTTTATTTATCGGTATTGACTGATACAAATTTCTATGCTACAATACCCTTTGCAATTAATGCAAGAGGAAATGTAGTCGGATTTCTCTCGAAAAGTAGCCAAGAAGCAAACACTATGACCGGAACTATCAAAACGCTCACGGAACGTGGATTTGGATTCATCTCCCGCGATGGCGTGGAGAAGGATCTTTTCTTCCACTCCAAGGAGCTCGTAGGTGTGACCTACGATGAGCTCAAGGTCGGCGATACCGTCACCTTCGAGGTCACGGAGGGCCAGAAGGGTCCTGCGGCCACCAATGTCTCCCTCGCCTAATCGCGATCGATACACAAAAAAACCACTACCGAAAGGTAGTGGTTTTTTTGTGTATCGATCATGAATCCAAAAAAGGATTTTCCCCTTCAAAAAGAATCAGCGGGGTCTGATTATTGATCCGATCCGCCGTCAGATGCGGATATTGCCGCATATACATAACATCAACCGCTCCAAACACCGCCTGGTCATACTCGAATCCGAGCTTTTCCGCAACACGATGAACCATAGCCTCGGATACTCCTTCAATCTCGACGAAAGGCTTGAGAAATGGCCACTCATCGAGTGTCACCTCAACACCATCAATCCTCCAAAGCTCACGTTTCGTTTCCTGATAGGATTTCCTGATACATCCGAGCGTGAGCAGCAAATTGACCGCCGATTCGAAGTCAGATACGCCGAGAAGCAACTCTTTTTGATTCGTTATCCTGTTTCCGTCCACTATTTTAAGACTCAGTGTAATCCTGTCGCTCTCATCCCGAACACGTAACCAACCACCAGGCACCTCGTGTCCTTTCGGCAAATGAAAAACGACTCTTTTTTGCAAGAATTCAGGCTTCACTAATTCCGCTCCGACTCTGACAAGTCGTTCTCGGACAGTCGTCTTGTCAATTTCCGGAAATGTCGCTTCGTATTCGATGTCCATAGCCTATATGTTCACATATGTATCAAGCGTATAGATCCAGTTCTCATCATTGTCTTCTCCGCGCTCACGGGCCATGATCTTCTGGTTCAGGAGCCAAGCGAGATAGCCCGGGTCGTCATGAGCCACCTGTTTCACCTCTTGTCCGACGTACTTACCGAAATTGAATCTCCTGAGCAAGATCGGCTTACCTGAGACATGGACCATCTCCCGGACGACCGCAGATTCGTCTCCGACCGATGCGAACATCTGCGCGAAGTAGCGTTCGAACAGAACCATCAGCACCCGCACATCACCGAGGGCACTGTGGGCTGTCGCATCATCCACCTCGAGATCATGGTAGTACCGGAGGTACTGGAGATTATACTTCGGAATATTTCCTTCGGGATCGAGATGATGCGCCAATTTGTAGGTATCGATACAGACGCCGACAGAGAGACCTTCGCGCCGTAGCATATCTGCATCGAAGGGTGCATTGTGCGCCACGAGTATTCCACCATCGGCGAATATCTGTTCCAAATCGCCAAACATTTCCGAACCGGCGAAACCTGGGCAATGTTCCACCATTCGGTTTGTGATACGGGTCACCACCATCGCATCCAGACTGATCGGCACTGGCGGCCTGAAAAGTCCTTCATGCTCCGAACCGGCGAAGGAATAAGCCACCTGACACAACCGGTCTCCTGGTCCGGTTCCTGTCGTTTCCGTATCGAGAAAGATGATATCCTGTTTAGTCATAAAAAATATCCGTTCCTTATCAAAAAAGATACGATACGAAAACCAGACTCAAAGCAATGTTTTTTGTTCATCTCCATCTCCAAGCTCGAGAGCCTTGATCTGCGGCAGCGCGACGTAACCACTCAGATCGCCGTACATGCCGACCGTATTCACGATAACCTTGTTGATCTGCTTTTCCCGCTCCGCCCACAGTTTCTCGTATGCGAGACGTTCCTTCCGGAGTCCGTCGCTCATACCCGTAAAAGCCTCGACGATCGCCTCGACCCGCTGCCTGAATTCGACTCCGGTCAAGTAGGCATAGAGCACTTCCATCTTCTCATTCTTCCCGACTGACAAAGTCTTTTCACGGGTGACGGATTCGAGTGTGATACGAAGCGCACCGGCCAACGCGAGTGCCAACCGCATCTCGCAGACCCAGACACCGTCCCGAAGCGCAAAACCGGTCATTCCCTGGGGCAATACCGATGAGACGATGACCGCGATATCCGCCTTCACGAGCCGCTGGTCTTCCTTGAGTTTCTGTACCCATCCTTCGCTCCAGACTTTGGTATTCTTCGACTCCCAGACGATCTGCCCCGCAAGACGACCGCCCCGATCGAATACCCGCTGTATGATATCAGCACCTTTGACCCCTTTCGGGACCGGAACGATCTCATCGTGAAGGAATTCTGACCGAAGAGAAGTCTCGAGTTCGAGTTCAAGCACTTCGCCCTGTGTCTGCTGCGAGCCCTGTTCCAGCTTACGAGCTAGATCGTCTTTCGCTTTAGTCGCATCCGAAAGCTGCTTCTGCAATTGCGCGATAACGAAACGGGTTTCCTCGGTCGCCTTCCTGCCTGCCTCTTCAGAAATCTTCGCCCGTTCCTCATCAAGCTCGCGTTGTTTCTCGAGTTCGAAACTCTGTCGTTCCTCTTCAAGCCGATTACGCTCCTTCCGCAGCATAAGCTCTTTCTCATTCGCCTCCTGCAGTTTCGCGTTCTTTTCCTCGAGTGCTTCTTCGAGCATTTTTCTTTCTTTCTCATTCTCCTGTAAGGCCGCTTCCTTCGCTTGTCCCATAATGACTTTTCTTTCGGCCGCTATCTTCTCCGCAACCGCCTTTTCGATCAACGAAGCGGATTCGCGGGTCGCACGGTCCAACCGTTCCTGCTCGGCATCCAAAAACCGCTGTCTCTCGAGCAACGCTTCCTCCCGCGCTCTCTGCTCAGCTTGGAATTCTCCCCGGATTTGTTCGGAAATCTGATGCGTCAAAACATCATCGATCGAAATCGACGTGCCGCACTCAGGACATTTGATCTGCTGCTTGGAAAGAGTCATAACTTTCAAGACGGGTATAACTCGAAAAAATTGAAATTTCGATTTCCTCTCTATTTTCTCATCGGTACGACCGGAGCAAGTGTTCCGAGCTGCGCTGTCACCATATCACAGGCCCGACCGGCGTTGTGCTCGCTCCAGGGGAATGGAGCAGAATACGCCGTTTCACTAGCACCAGAAGATGCCAGCGAAAAATCCGCACACAGCTCAAATTCCCCGACCCGGCTTTCCCCCTCCACACGGGAAGACGCTACGACACGATACCTATACGTTTCACCCGTCTCCGGATCCCGCATAAAATCCGCGCAGTAAGCATAAGCGCTCGAACGCTTCAGGATATCGATCGAATCCGGAAGCGCACCGAAATCGCCGGCATACCCTTGGATACACCCGGCCAGCGTCGAAAGATCATTCGCGCGCCTGACATCGAAGCCCTGCTTCCGTGCCGTGTTCGGCGATCCGCCGACGAAGAATCCAAGAAGAATCCCGACCGACACGATGCCGGCCACCGACCACCCGAAAATCTGGAAGGTCTTCCGAGGAATATCACGGTGATACTGTATTTTCCTGCGTTCGAGAAAATAGAAACCGAAAATAAGCCCAGCGATACCGAAGACGGTGAGTGCCTTGAAAAAGAAACGCCAAGTGATCTCGCCCTGCAGGAAAGTGAAGACGACTGCGATAAGGTCGCCCACGAGAGTAACTGAAGCGGCCAAGAGTACGATATAGGTCAGCCACTGCGAAAGGCGCGATTCCGTTCTCCCTTCATCCTCGCGAAACGTGCGGAACCAAATAAAAAGCGCACCCGTATATAATGGGAATCCGATCAGCAATGCTGCAATAGCATAGTGGATGCCGCTCACCGCGGCCGATACGTCAGCATATGGATTAACTGAAAGCCTATCAGGAAAAGATTGTTCGATGATACTGAAAAACAGCGTTCCAAGAGCGGTCGCGATGATACCGAGCAGGATGAAAGAGAAGAAATTGATGACGATATCGACCGTCGAGGACTTCCGGACCAAGGTCGGACGGGTCCCTTCGATCGGCAATGGAACACCCAGTATAATGACACCGTCCCGATAAGCCGCATCCGTCTCTTCCTCGGACCAGCCGACGGCAAGCAGCTCCTCTCGGATATCCGTCTTGGACGAACCGCCCCTCATGCGCTCCGCCACGTATCCGCCAAGTGATGATGTTTCCATATGATACGACCTTACTGATTATCTACCCCCCAGCTCCTGTCGCTCTTTTCGTAGAGTATACCATGACCACAGGCATGCCGAGAGTACCGTGGCCTGACCAAGACTGACAACGAAACGTCCGAGGGAAGAACATCGGTCCAGTATCCCCCACTGGGAACACAGGAGAGCCCAATCATGTTCTCCGCCGATCAGAGACAGTGTCTGCGTTTGCGCATCCGCGATATAGATGCCTGCGTTGACCAGGGAGAAACCGACCCAATACAGGGCAAGGGCGGACGAGAACGTCTGACCGCTCCGGAAAAAATACACGACGAACGCTGCCGGCACGAGAAGCTGCATCAGCATACCGCCGAGCACTGAGAACGTCTGACCGAAAATAAGAAAGAGAGGATGTCCCGCCTCATGCATGATGAAGGTAACGAAGTCGATGAAATGCCATTCCTGCCACGTGGCCAAATAGTACATCCCGTAGGATGCGGCCAGGACTGCGCCGAAACTTTTGCCTGAAAACATAGCATTCGTATCACGATTCCAAAAAGGTGCGCTTCTCAAAGAGAGAGCGGCCTGGTCGGACGGAGAACCGCTTTCGAATCCTGCCTCCACTCATCCGAAACATCGACGTACAACTCAAGCTCGTTCCCATCTGGATCGAGGATGTAGAGACTGTGTGTCACCGAATGATCGGCTGTCCCGATGATCGTCACCTGTTTCACGAGCAATTCCTCATACGCCGCTTTGAGTTCTGCCGTGCCCTCTCCGATCTTGAACCCGATATGATACAGTCCCGGCTCCGGCGCATGCTGTCCTCGAGGCGTCCCACCTATCTCGATTAGAAGCAACTCATGATGGGTCCGCCCCGAAGAGAACAGCGCCATCCCGGACCCACGCTCGATTTCCCGAAAGCCAAGCGTTTCACGGTAGAAATCCGCCATACGTGTGACATCCGTCACATACAGCACGACATGTCCGAGCTCCTTGATTTCCATAACGTGATAGGTGAATTATTAGGACAAGACGCATCCACTCAGAACTTCCGACTATCGTACGCCCAATGAAGAAGCGCTTGTCGCTGCCGCCTCCGACACAGAAGGTCACCCGGTCGACAATTCCGCCCGACCTGCGCGACATGCCGTCGCATCATCCTCCATCTCCGTATCTGACGCTGATCTTCCTCCGGAAGCCGTCGGCCCATGAAGTACCGGCAGTACCACTGGAACCAGCCACGCGGATCATCTGGAAATATCCATCCCTTCTCTTGCCATACGGAAAGCGGTTGACTCGCATCGACACCGAAATAATTCAACGAGATATCCTTTTTCTTCAAAGAAAGCTTCGCTCTGACGAACCAGTCTTCCGGAAACTCACCCCGGCAATCCGTCAGATATTTCCCGCCGAAGATGCCCATCGACAGCATTTCCTTCGGGGTTAGATCTGGCCGAAATTCCGCATCAAAACCACTCCCACTCGGCGCCGAAAGCCGATAACGGTAACCATCCTGCATGCGGTCATGAACGATGACTTCCTTCATACTCCCACTCTAGCGCGTTCAGGAAAAAAATCCTATACTGGAAACGAAAAGCCTTCAGAACGAGGGGCGATGGGTCGAGAGGCCCTCAATTGAAACCCACCTGATTATTCAGGGAAAAATGCAATATTTTTTCCGTTACTCATTTTTACGGGATTCAGCCACCCCTCCGCATTGAGGGCTTTTTGTTTCCCGAAAAACCGGGTCGGTATCCCGAGGCACCGCTTCTCATTCATGCTCGCGGATCGAATACCGGCAACCACAATAATTCTGCCGATAGATACTTCGCTCCCTCACCATCCGTCTCGCTACGATCTCTCGACCTTTCTTCTTCCAATCTTCCGCGAAAAAAGTGAGGTCGTACCGTCTGGCTACCACCTCCCCGATCGGAAAGATGACCCGGGCACTCTTGCGACTGCCCATGGTGAGTGTCGTTCCGAAGACTCCAAATCCACGATACTTCGCTTCGCGGGCCGAACGATCGAGTCGCATACCGATGCAGGTGAAACAGCGCTTCCCCTGTTCAGGTTCCCGCTCCAAGCCCCTGACGCGTGTTTCCCACTCTTCGGGCGCGTAGTCCATATCGATCATCGGTACCGACCACTCAGTACACACGCGCACCACTTCAGATTTGCGTTTCATATATTCCTCCTCCGGATAGATATTCGGATTGAAGAACAACACGCTCAAATCGAACTCCGTTCGAAGTTCGTCGATGACCGCGATACCGCAGGGCGCGCAACACGTATGCAACAAAAATTTTTCCGACATAGATATCCCGTAAAAACAAAGTGCGGCCGGGTCGTAAAACATCCCGCCGCACCAACCGAGCGCCGCTGCGCTCACTGTACACTCACTGCATCGTCGGTACCGGCCGTATCGGTTCGAAACGCTTCGCGAGTCGATAGTACCATGCCATCAAACCCGGATTGACGTATTCCTCACACGAAGGCACGTGTCCGATCAACTGAGCCATATACGCGATATGGACCCCGGTCGTCAGTATCTGAAAATACTCCCACGCCGCCTGAAGAATGTCCGGATCATACATGTCCGGATAGTGTTCCCGAAACGTCGGCTCGACCCGAGCGAAAAACTGCGCCGGTCCGCCACACATGATCCAATTCCACTCCCGATCCCCAAAAGAAATCGAAAGCGAAGGATCCGATATTCGGGCTAACTTATGGATTTCCCGGTCCTGGAAACGATAGAGCATACACAGCACGCCGACGACCCGAAACACCCTCTCTTGCTCGCTGATGAATGATGCGATCATCGGGCCTTCCTGTGGACAAACCCGACACAGTGTGGCTATCAGTTTATGCTCCGTGAGACAAGGAAAATGTCTACGGGTACCACAACCGCCTTCCATGATTCTCTCCTCTTTTTCTTATTGATCAAAGGAACTACGTCTATACAGCACATGCTTGCCCCCTATTCTTCTCCTCTTTTCAAAACCTGTCAAGCCCGATTCCGATCCGTTTGTCAATGATATTTTTTGACATTCCGGCAATCGTTTCAGACATACCTTCGGTACTGCCACACGATGAGACCCCAGGAACCCGCAACCAGGATTCCCCCAAGAAAAAACGGGGCCGAAAGACCGAAAAGCCCCGAACCGAAACCGGCAAGAAGCGGAACGCATCCCTGAGACAAGGCCCCGAGCGACCCATTGATGCCAAGTGCCGCTCCCTGTCTCTCCGCCGAGACGCTCTTGCTTACCAGCGCCGTCATATTAGCCATCGAAAGTCCGTTCGGAATCGAAAGGAACGGGACGAGCGCAAAAAGCCAGAACACATCCGGAACAAGAGGAGAAAAAGCGATCGTACATGCCAAAACAGCAAGCGTCACCCGAAGGATGGCTCGTTCGGTATATCGTTTCGAAAGCACGCGCAGGATGAAGCCCTGTGTGATGACGATCCAGATACCGACGAACCCGAAAAACGTCCCGATCTGAGCCTCGGATTGCCCGAAACGGTTCACCAGTAGAATACCGATGAAAGACGTGAAAAAAGCGAACCCCGAAATGAAAAGAAAGTTGGCGAAGTAGACCGGCCGGGCATCATGATCCTGGAAAGCCGCGCGGATATTGGAAATCCCCTTAAACAGATGGAAATGCTGTCGGACCGTCAAGCCCGCCTTCCGCGTCTCCGGCAGGAAGAAGGTCACGAGCAGAACATTGATTACGCCAAGCATTCCCGAAAACCAGAACGGGGCAGAGGCGGAATGCGCCGCAGTCACGATAAGCCCTCCGAAGACCGGACCGAGTATGAACCCGATACCAAAAGCCGCGCCGATCAGACCGAAATTCTTCGCCCGCTCGTGAGGTTCGGAAATATCCGCGATACTCGCCTGAGCGATGCTGAAATTAGCACCAGCCAGACCAGCGACGGCCCGGCTCACGAAAAGTAGGGCGAGCGACCCGATCTCGATACCGAAACCGAAAAGGAATTGGGAGAAAGCGAGGATACCGACACCGAGCGTCAATAATCGCTTACGGCCATAGATATCAGACAATTCGCCCAGGATCGGTGCTGCCAAGAAAAGCATGATACCGAAAACAGCCGTGATAGCTCCCGAAAACAGATACTGGGCGGAAACCGAGTATCCATGCAGAAGAAATTCCGGACTGGACGGATCGGTAAACAAGACCGGGATGATCGGAATGATCATCCCGATTCCGATCATATCGAGCATCAGGGTGAAAAAGAGAACCTTGAGCGTCTTTGTGTGCATACTTTTTCTCTTCAGATTCTGGTCAGTGCTTCCGAGACGCGCACCGAAAAAACAAAGACAACGACCTTGTAGGGAGAACCTACTGCTTCATAAACACGCCCACAAACAGACCTTTCAGCTGTTCTTCTTCCTTCGAAAATCCCCCATATTGCCCCTCGAACAACTGAGTGGAATCCACACCGCAGGTATTTTCGAAATTCATCTTTCCGTCCGGATGCTGCCTGATGAATGGAGCGATATCGTACACGCCGCCTCGGATGATGGTCTGACAATCATCCGGGCTCTTGTGCTGTGTGACTTCGTCAAGCATGACGGACTTCGCGACCGGCGCACCTGCCGCAGCAGAATCATTTGGGCCGGCAGCAACCATACCCCGTCTCTCCATACGGGATGCCGCTTGTTCCGTCGTTGATATGCTGGTCTGCTTATCCCGTGTATCATTCCAAGTCAACCACCCGATAACACTGGCCCCAAACACGACGGAAGCTATCAAGACGGCGATGAGGATTTTCACATCCCTCGTCACCTCCATACTCCTTATCATCTGCATAGGATTTTTCTTTATGTATTTACACATACCCCCCTCATGTACATACAGTATATCCCCACTCCACCGATATTTCCAACATGTATCGCGTTTCCAACCTCAATTGGAACAAAAAAGGTCAGAAATATCTCAGATGATTCGTTTCCTTCATCTCCCGAAAAAAACCAAAAATCCCAACCGGATAAACCGATTGGGATTTTGATCTTGCGGG
>CAYMZY010000003.1:0-23754 GCA_964395165.1 uncultured Bdellovibrionales bacterium
ATGTGTCCTATGCTGTCGAGCGGAAGAATCGTATCGAAGGGAGATAATCATTTTGGATGGTCTGGTGGAGAGGTCTCATTTGGCGTCTATCCATGAGGAAGAAATCGTATGAATAAGAATCGACTTGAAGCATTATCGGACGGGATATTCTCAATCGTCATGACACTTCTGGTTATCGAGATCGTCGTTCCCGAGCTTCACTCCGCGAGCGACCAGGAGCTCTGGGGAGCATTGAGTCATCTCGGGCCGCTTTTCGTAGGCTACTTCGTGAGTTTTGCTGTGTTGGCCATGTTTTGGATCGCGCATAATTTCTTCTACGGAGCTTTTACGAAGAACGTCAATCGGGTGCTGGTGCTACTGAATATCCTGTATCTATCTTTCGTTGCACTGATTCCGTTTTCCGCGCATCTACTTGGCGAATATCCGGTATCACGTCTGGCAATCTTCCTTTACGGACTTAACGTGTTCGTTATCGGGGCCTTGGCATGGATCGTTCTCCGGTATGCATTGAATTCGAAGGAAATCGATACGGATCACCTTTCCCGCCGATTGCTCGTCCAGGCGCAGATCCGTTCGGCTCTTACCCCGGCATGTACCGTTTTAGGGATGCTGGCGGTCTGGGTGAGTATCCCCCTCGCCTTGTTCCTCTACACTTTTCCGATCGTATTTAATATCATTCCCGGACTTTTGGATCGGCTGGAGCGTCGTTTGAAGCTGAGTTTTGACTGAAGAAGCGGGATGATCGGCCACAGAAAGGTTCCATTCTGTCTGGAATCGGGCTAGAATAGGGGAAAGGTAGGGGGCGCTTTTATTCAAGAAATATGGTCTATCGAACTATGACGTATCGTCCGAAGGTACATCTGAAGCAGGCTATTATGCATTTTTTGTACGTGCGTCTTTTCAAGCCGGTCGTGTTTCAGATCGATCCGGAGAAGATTCATGATGATATGGTGACTTTCGGTGAGTCTTTGGGGCGGTATGGCGTGATGAGGCGGATTACCGCATTCCTGTTCGATTTTCAGCATCCGGTCCTTATCCAGCGGATACGGGGCATCGATTTCCGGAATCCGGTCGGATTGTCCGGAGGATTCGATAAGAACGGACGGTTGACGGATATCCTACCGGAAGTCGGATTCGGTTTCATGGAAATCGGATCGATCACGGGCGATCGGTGTGAAGGTAATCCGAAACCGCGTATGTGGCGGCTCAAGAAATCGAAGAGCCTTCTGGTGCATTACGGCCTGAACAACAGGGGCGCGCGGGCGATCGCACGGCGACTGCAGGGAAAGAACTTCCGGATTCCGGTCGGCATCAATATCGCGAAGACGAACAATCAGGAGACGGTCACGAAGGAGGCGGGAGCGGCGGATTATCTGCGAGCATACCGGGAGATGCGCCATATCGGCGATTATGTGACCATCAATATCAGTTGTCCGAACGCCTATGGGGGGTGTCCGTTCACGGATAAGGATTATCTGGAGTATCTGCTGACCAGGCTCGCGACGATGCCGAAGACGAAGCCGGTCTTCATCAAACTCTCGCCCGATCTGACGCATCGGGAAATCGACGATATTATCGCGCTTGCCCGCCGTTTCAAGCTGGACGGTTTCATCTGTTCGAATCTGACAAAACCTCGTGAGAATCCACAGATTTTTGATACGGATTTTCCGGACTATGGCGGTATGAGCGGCAAAATCGTGGATGACCTTTCGGACCGGTTGATTGAGTACGTTTTTCGACAGACTGGGAAGGAATTCGTCATCATCGGGGTAGGGGGAATTTTTTCGGTTGAGGACGCGTACCGTAAGATCCGCAAGGGTGCATCGCTCGTCCAGCTCATCACCGGCATGGTTTTCGAGGGACCGCAATTGATCGGCGCTATCAACCGGGGATTGGTTGATTTATTGGAACGGGATGGTTACCGGAGTATCACGGAAGCTGTCGGAGTGGATGTGCGGGAGGGATAGTCGATTATCAGGAAGAAGGATATGGACCTGCATGCAGCGGAAATGAGAATAGAGGCCTTGCGGAAGGAAATCGATCGGCACCGAGTGGCGTATCACGTTTCGGATCGGCCGGAAATATCGGACGAAGCCTATGACGCGCTTTACGCTGAATTGGAAATGCTGGAGCATGAATACCCCGATCTGGTCGTCCCGGAAAGTCCGACGCAACGGGTGGGGGCTGAGCCTTTGGCGGCCTTCGAAAAGGTGCGACATGAGGTGGCTCAGTGGTCATTTGATGATATCTTCGATTTCAAGGAATTACGGGCTTGGGATACCAAGGTAAAAAAGCTCCTGGTCCAGCATGGTCTTTGGGCTGAAGGGGGGAGTGATCTCGAGTACTGCTGCGAGCTGAAGATTGACGGTCTCAAGATGATCCTGACATACCGTGAAGGCCTTCTGGTTCAGGGGGCGACGCGTGGAGACGGCTCTGTCGGAGAGAACGTGACACAGAATCTTCGGACCATACGGAGTATTCCGCTTCGTTTGACTCGGCCGATCGATACGGTCGTGGTGGGAGAGGTTTGGTTGGCAGGGGGTGAATTACAGCGTATCAATCAGGAGCGGATTGCGGCGGGAGAGCCGGTATTCGCCAATCCCCGCAATGCGGCAGCCGGATCAATCCGGCAGCTTGATCCGAAGGTGGTCGCAGGGCGCAAGCTGGATGCATTCGTCTATGATATCGATCGGATAGACGTTTCCGATGAGAGGAATCAGATGGAAATGCAATCAGAAGAATTGGGACTGTTGCGTGAATTGGGATTCAAAGTGAACACCGAGTTTCGAAGATGCTCGGGTATCCATGAAGTGGAAGCGTATTATCAGGAATGGGTGAAGCGGCGACATGAGCTTTCATACGGTCTCGATGGAATCGTCATCAAGCTGGAAAGCCGTCGTTTTCAGGAAGCGCTCGGATATACCGGTAAGGCACCGCGTTTCGGGGTCGCATATAAGTTTCCGGCCGAGCAGGCGACGACGGTCGTGGAGGATATCATGGTACAGGTCGGACGGACCGGGGTGTTGACGCCAGTGGCGCATCTGCGGCCGGTTCGGATAGCCGGTTCGACGGTAAGTCGGGCGACGCTGCATAATGCCGATGAAATCGCACGACTCGATGTACGGATCGGGGACACGGTCATCCTGCAAAAGGCGGGAGATATCATTCCGGAGGTAGTCGCCGTCTTGCCCGCGCTTCGTTCCGGAAAGGAGCGGAAATATATCTTTCCCCTTGTCTGTCCGATATGTCGGAGTCCGGTTTCTCAGCGGGAGGATCGAGACGGAGGGAATCGAACCGAAGCGAGCGTGGCGGTGTACTGTACGAATCCGGAATGTTTCGCGGTGGAACGTGAACGTATCATCCATGCGGTAGGACGGAAGGGCTTCGATATCGTCGGGCTGGGCGAGAAAATCATCGAACAGCTTATGAACGAAGGTCTTATTTCCGATGTGGCGGATATTTTTGATCTGTCGGTGGGGGATCTTGAGCCACTCGAACGTTTCGCAGACCGTAAAGCGGAGAAGCTCATGCAGTCGATTGGGAATGCGCGGACGATTCCTCTGGAAAAATTCCTGTTCGCGCTTGGCATCCTACATGTCGGAGAAGAAACGGCGCATCTGATCGCCGAGCATGTCGGGAGTGAATACCGGTCAGGAGAGTCATCGAGCGGAACAGTGAAAGAAGTGGCGGGATGGCTCGGGCGGAAAACCGAGGAAGAATGGTCGGCTCTGAACGGAATCGGGGTGAAAAGTGCGGAGAGTCTTCGGGCTTGGTTCACCGATGTGAAGCAGTGTGGAATGCTTTCACGTATGCAGGAGCAAGGAGTAACACTGATATTGCCAGAAACCGGAACTGGCCAGCGGATTCTTGAAGGAAAGACATTCGTTTTGACCGGAGAACTCGCGTCCTTTACACGCGATGAAGCGAAAGATATGATACGGAAGCAGGGTGGATCGGTCTCTTCATCGGTGAGTCGGAAGACGGACTATGTCGTGGCCGGAGAACACCCGGGAAGCAAATATGACAAGGCGAAGGAACTCGGAGTGGTTGTTTTGGATGAATCGGGATTCAAGGCCTTGATCGGAGAGAAGTAATATCGAAATGCGTATGGTAGATATGATGACCCCGGAAGAAGTGAAACATATCGCGCTTCTCGCCCGTATCGGGCTTTCAGATGAGGAAGTAGCGAAATATGGCAAGGACCTCTCGACTGTTTTGGCGTGGTTCGAGCAGCTCTCGGAAGCGGATACGAGCCGGGTTTCGGCTATCGGACATATCACCGGACGGAGCGATGTCGCGAGAACGGACGGGGTGGTGCAGGCGGCTGCTGAAGTGCGTGACGGTATCATCGCGAATTTTCCGGAGCAGAAGGGTGGGTATCTGAAGGTAAGATCGGTTTTCTAGCGTATTGAATATGATTCGAGATCTGCATGAACAACTGATGAAAAAAGAGGTTTCAGCCGTCGAATTGGCTGAGCGTTATTTGAAGGCGATCGAAACGAAAGATGATGAAATACAGGCGTTTCTCGATGTCCGCCGCGAACAGGCATTGCGTGAAGCGGAGGCAGTCGATCACAAGATCATGCGTGGGGAAATGGTCGATCTTCTGGCCGGTATTCCGGGGGCGCTCAAGGATAACATGTGCCTGAGAGGCGAACGGACGACTGCGGGATCGAAGATACTCGACAACTATATCGCGCCGTATGATGCGAGTGTGGTCGGACGATTGCGACATGCTGATGCAGTCATGGTCGGGAAGACCAACATGGATGAATTCGCCATGGGTTCTTCGACGGAGAACAGTGCGTATCAGAGAACAAAGAATCCTCTGGATATGGAGCGTGTTCCGGGTGGATCTTCCGGTGGATCGGCTGCGGCCGTCGCGGCTGATATGGCGGTGTGGGCCTTGGGATCGGACACGGGCGGATCGATACGACAGCCGGCTTCGTTCTGTGGTTTGGTCGGGCTCAAACCGACGTATGGACGCGTGTCTCGTTCGGGTCTCTTGGCGATGGCCTCGAGCTTGGACCAGATCGGACCCCTGACGAAGACGGTCGAGGATGCAGCGATCGTTTTTTCGCGTATCGCGGGATTTGATCGGTTGGATGCGACGACAGCCGAGACCGAAGGGAAACTATTCGAGGATTTTCTCGATGCGGATCTTCGTGGAAAGAAAATTGGTATTCCTCGGGAGTATTTTTCGGAATCTTTGGACCAGGATGTCCGATCGGTGGCAATGGAAGCGCTTGAGCGTTTCAAGTCCCTCGGAGTTTCCGTCGAGGAAATTTCCCTGCCGAACGCCGCTTTTTCCCTGCCGGTCTACTATATTATTATGCCGGCGGAAGTTAGCTCGAATCTGGCGCGATTCGATGGGATCAAGTATGGTTTGCGTATCAATGATGAGAGAGAACGCGTAGCGGGATCGGGGAGTCTTCTGGAAACCTATCTAGACAGCCGGGCATATGGGCTGGGAGCTGAAGCGAAGCGGCGGGTCATGCTTGGGACGTATACGCTTTCAGCCGGGTATTATGATGCGTATTATCAGAAGGCCCAAAAGGTTCGCCAGTTGATACGTCAGGATTTCGAACGGGCATATGAGCAGGTGGACTTCATTTTCTCGCCGACCGCTCCGGAAACAGCTTTCAAATTCGGTGCCAAGACGGATGATCCGTTGACGATGTATCTTTCGGACATCTATACGGTGACAGCGAATCTCGTCGGTGTTCCCGCTGTGTCCTTTCCGATCGGAATGGTGGATACGGAAGGGGGGAAGCTTCCTCTTGGAGGACAGCTTCAGGGAAAATGGTTTGACGAGGAACATATGTTGGCATTGGCTCATCAATATGAGCGGTTGTCCTGATTAAATACCCAAGAATATGGATGCTAGTCCATTCGTCATGTATGATGCCGGAGCCGGGTGGCTCGCGGTGATGTTGGATTTTCTTCAGCATTCTTTCCTGTTCGTCACGCTGCGCGTCTTCCTTTCAGTATACGTAGTCGTACTCCTGGTCGACATCATCCTGCTTCTTTCTTTGCGTGGCCTGTCGGGAGACTTGCGTGCGACGCTCCACGGGACGGACCGGCCCCTTATTTCCCGGAACAAAATGATCACTCGCTGGGAAAAAATCCTTTCGCGTCTTGAAGGGGAGAATATTTCGCAGTACAAGGTGGCAATACTCGAAGCCGAAGCCTTGGCTGAAGAGATTCTGACGGACATCGGCTGGAAGGGCGGACATATCGAAGAGCGTCTCGCATCGGTGACCGATGCCCAACTTGAATCGCGGCCGGTGCTTCTCGAGGCTCATCAGGTCCGTAATGCCATCATCCTCGACCCTCAATACCGACTCAGCCGTGAGGAAGCGGAGATGTCTTTGGCGAAGTATAAGCGCTTCTTCGATGAGGTTGAGCTTTTCTGATCCGTCAGATATTTTGGCTTATTTCGAGGATTGACATCCGATCGGAAAACTGATATGCTCTTGAGTGCAAGGCCCTCGGGGCTTTTTTAAATAGAAAAAACTATGGGTGCTCTCATGGGGTTTTTTCGAGAAGCGAAGTCGGAACTCCTGCGGGTCAATTGGCCGAATCGCAAGGAGGTCGTTCGTTATACGCTGATGGTTGTCGGTATCAGCCTCTTCGTGGCTGTCCTGCTCGGGGCGCTTGACGCGTCGTTCAGCTGGCTTGTCGAGAATTATCTTTTGCAAGGTGTCTAAGAATCATTTTTTGAAATAGGACTATGGCAAAGCAGACACAACATCACGGGCGCGCCTGGTATGTGATCCATACGTATTCCGGGTATGAGGATAATGTGGCGCGAAACATGAAGCAGCGTATCGATTCGATGGATATGCAGGACCATATCTTTGATGTACTCGTCCCGAAGGAGAAGAAGATCAAGATCAAAGCCGGAAAGCGCGTGACTATCGAGGAACGGATTTATCCTGGATATGTCCTGGTCGATATGATCGTAACCGACGCTTCTTGGTATGTAGTCCGTAATACGCCGAATGTTACTGGTTTTATCGGGCTCGGTACGACCCCGACCCCGATCGATCCGAAGGAAATCGAAACCTTGAAGAAGCGCATGGGTGTCGATGAGCCGAAGTACAAGATGGATGTGCATGCCGGCGATGTGGTCAAGATCGTCGACGGACCATTCAAGAACTTCGAAGGCAAGATCGAAGCGACGGACGAGGCTAAAGGCAAGGTCAAGGTGCTGGTATCCATTTTTGGACGTGATACACCGGTCGAACTTGATTTCTTGCAGGTGAGAAAATCCTAAGTACCGTCAAATTCGCAATTCACAAACCCGTTAACCGATATATTATGGCCAAGGCAATCAAGACCGTTATCAAGCTTCAGATCCCAGCCGGGAAAGCCAATCCGGCTCCTCCAGTCGGACCTGCTCTCGGACAGCACGGACTGAATATCCAGGATTTCTGCTCGAAATTCAATGAACAGACGAAAGACAAGATCGGGGACATCTATCCGGCGGAAATCACGGTGTATGAGGATCGGACATTCACGTTCGTCCTGAAGACACCTCCGGCATCGGACCTGCTCAAGAAGGCGGCGAAGGCCGAGAAGGGGTCTGCTAATCCGCTGAAGACTAAGGCAGGTAGCATCTCCGAAGCCCAGTTGCGCGAAATCGCTGAAAAAAAGATCGTCGATCTGTCCGCCAACGATGTCGAAGCCGCGATGAAGATCATCGCCGGCACCGCTCGTTCGATGGGAATCAAGATAGAGAATTAAGATCGGAAAAATCATCCATAATCTTGTGGGACCTCGTTTCCCTTCCGAAGCGGGGGTTCGTACCACGACAAATGCTATGAACAGAGGAAAGAATTATCGTGCGGCTTTCGAGGCTATCGACGCAAAGAAGACGTACACCCCGGAAGAAGCCATTGTTTTCATCAAGGAGCACAAGCTTGCCAAGTTCGACGAGTCGGTCGAAGTGCATATGCATCTCTCGATCAATCCGAAGAAATCGGATGAAGCGGTTCGTGCCACGGTCATTCTGCCGCATGGTACCGGACGTTCACTCCGGGTCGCGGTGGTGACTTCAACCAAGGAGAAGGAAGCTGTCGATGCCAAGGCCGATGTGGTCGGAGGCGAGGAGCTGGTGGCGGATATCAAGGAAGGAAAGGTGAATGCAGGCAAGGATTTCGATGTTCTGGTCGCAACTCCTGAGATGATGCCGAAACTCGCGCTGATCGCGAAAATCCTCGGTCCGAAGGGTCTGATGCCCTCTCCGAAGACGGAAACCGTCACTCCGAAGATTGCCGAGACCGTCGAGGCCCTGAAGAAGGGAAAAAAGACGAGTTTCAAGAATGATGATTCCTCCAATGTGCATGTCTCGATCGGAAAAGTCTCTTTTACGGCCGAACAGTTGGCTGAAAACTACGCGGTGTTCGTCGAGACGGTCAATAAGGCTAAATCAGAAACCCATAAGGGTAAGCTGATTGAAACCATTTCCCTCTGCTCGACCATGGGACCAAGCCTCAGACTCAAGGTTTAGGCTATTCAAAAGGATTCCCTCTTTTAGGTTTCTTCTGAAATCCGTCCGAAGCGATATGTGCTCGGGCGGTTTTCTTTTGCCCGATTGACGGCGGAAGAGGCGGTAGAGTACAATGAAAAGGCTCAGATTGCGGTTTTTTTCCTGGTCTTGTCGTGCTTTATAATTTTTCATTATTTCTTCGTTATGGCACACTTTGAAATCGAGATAAAAAGCCTGATAGGGACGGCGGAAGAGGCCGATACGTTCCGAAAGAAGCTCTTGCTCCTCTCCCCCCTACCAATCCTGAAAGGAAGGCATTCCCAGCTCAACCACTATTTCACTGGCGGGGATATGCGATCATTTCTCGAGGGTGTTGGTCCATATTTTTCATCTGACAAGCGGATAAGCCTGAAAAAGATTCTTGAAGAAGGGCAGCAGCATTCGGTCCGGACACGGGAGGCGGATGGAAAAGTTCTTTTGGTTGTGAAAGCATCCATCGATGATACGAGTAGTGCGAATGGTATCGTTCGGATGGAATTCGAGGAAGCGCCGGAAGGGCTCTCTCTCGATGCCCTTGATGCACTTCTCCTCGGGAGCGGATTCGTATACCAGGCGAAGTGGTCACGTGATCGGGAGGAATACGGGACGGGCGATGTGGCGATATGTCTCGATCGGAATGCGGGATATGGATACTTGGCGGAGTTCGAGAAGGTGGTCGGGACGGCGGAGGAAGCAGATGCGGCCAAATCCGAGCTTGTTGAGCTAATGCATCAGGTCGGCGCGGAGGAGCTTCCTCAGGATCGCCTTGAGCGGATGTTCTCCTTCTATAATGGACATTGGCCGGAGTATTACGGGACAGACAAGGTATTCATCGTGGAATAGGAATTCACGGGTGATGGACGAAATAATACGATAAGAAAGACAAAGGGGTATGTTTCTCTCAGATCGCGATATCAGGAAGGCTGTCGATGAAGGGGCGATTGTTATCCGTGATTTCGACCGAGAACGGCTCGGGCCGGCAAGTTACGATGTCATCCTGGATAATCAGTTTTCCATCACCGAACCTCATAAGACTCCTGTCATTGACCCGATGAAGAAGATTTTCCCGAAAACGAAGGAGGTGGAGGTAGCTGATGGCGAGGAGTTCATGCTATTTCCCGGTGAGACGATACTCGGGAAGGTGCGCGATTATATCGGTAGCCGCGAATATCTCATTCAGATTTCTGGAAAGAGTAGCCTGGCCCGTATCGGGCTTGTCGTACACAATACCGCTGGTATCATCAATCCGGGACATTTTCTTAATATCACTCTCGAGCTTTCCAATTTGAATCGGGTCCCGATCGTGCTCCGGCCTGGCATGCAGATCGCGCAGCTGACATTTTCGTGTCTTACTTCGCCGGTCGAACATGACTATGAGAAAACCGGCCGATTCAACGGGGATAATTTCAAGAAGAATTTCGCGCCGACGGAACGGAAAAAATCCGACGTGAGTCAGGGGAAACGTTCCGCGAAGAAGAAATCCGTTTAAGATAAAAATCGGTATGGAAAAACGTCATCCGGAGTATCAGTATCTTGATCTTCTGCAGGAGATTTTGGATACAGGCGTGCGGCAGGAGGATAAAGGGTCGGGTGCCGTGACTCATAGCGTTTTCGGTCGGCAAATGCGTTTCGACTTGTCCGAAAGTTTTCCTCTGCTTACGACGAAGAAGGTTTATTGGAAGGGCGTGCTTTTCGAATTGTATTGGTTTCTGTCCGGGCAGTCGAATATTCGCTTTTTGTCGGAGAATGGCGTCCATATTTGGGATGATTATCCGTACAAGATTTATCGGGAGCGGGCACTTCGCGGCGAATTTCCGGAAATGACAAAGGAGGCGTTTGTGCAGAAAATCATTGATAATGCGGAGTTCGCCCGGGTGCATGGCGAATTGCCCCGGATCTACGGAGAACTCTGGCGTCGCTGGCCGGCGAAGGATGGACGGACCGTCGATCAGCTCCGGTGGGTGGTGAATGAGCTCCGCGAGGATCCGGACGCGCACAATACGCTGGTCAATGCGTGGAATCCGGAGTATCTCTACGCCATGGCCAAGCCGGAAGAAGCCTGTCGTTTTCCGATCTGTCATAACATGTACCAATGCAATATCAAGAATGGTAAGCTATCGCTCCATCTCTATCAACGGAGCGCCGACCTCTTTCTTGGCGTGCCGTTCAATATCGCCTCATATGCGCTTCTGGCGTACGTGCTGGCACGTGCGACGGGGACGGAACCGGGGGAATTCATCCACACGTTCGGCGATGTGCATATCTACGAGAACCATATCGAGCAGGTGAAGGAGCAGTTGACACGTGAGCCGATGCCTTTTTCGAAGCTCGTGATCGCGGATGCCGTGACGGATATAGACGATTTCTTGCCCGAGCATGCCCTTTTGGAAGGATATGTCTCTCATCCACCGATCAAGGGTGAACTCGCGCCGGTGGGTGGGTATCGGACGAAAAGTTGGGAAGAGTATCTGGAGAAGAATCGAAGCGGACGCAAGGCATCATGAATCAACCGCGAATCTCTCTCATTGCCGCCCTTGCGAAACAGGACCGAGCGATCGGTTTCGAGAATGCGCTCCTTTGGCATATCCCGGAAGATTTCCGGTATTTCAAAGAGACGACGTCGGGACACGTTGTCATTATGGGTGAGAACACCTATCGCTCCATTGGTCGGCCATTACCGAATCGCACCAATATCATTCTTTCGCTCGATCCGGATTTTCTACCTGAAGGGTGCGTGGTTGTGCATTCAATTGAGGAAGCTTTGGAACGGGCGCGCGCGGTTGAATCTGAAGAGATATTTATTTGCGGTGGGGCGAGCGTGTACCGGCAATTCCTGCCGATCGCCGATCGTCTGTATCTGACACTCGTCGAGGGTTCCTATGAGGCTGATACATTTTTTCCCGAATACTCTGAATTTTCCCGTCAAATATCCCAGGAAAGCGCCGAAAACGGGACATATCGTTTCACTTTTGTTATCCTGGAGAAAAGCTAATCCGTAGTGCTTCTTAAATGAGAGAGTTATGGCAATGCAAAAGGTGGTTCTCGGTATATCGGGGGAAATCGCATCAGGGAAAGATACCGTCGGCGACTATTTGGCGGAGGCGCACGGTGCGTTGAAACTGCGTTTTTCCCAGCCGCTTCGGGATACGTTGGATTGTTTGCACCTTGAGCAGAACCGTGAAAATATGGCCCGGTTGTCGATGCATCTCCGTAAAGCGTTCGGGGAAGATGTTCTTTCCCGGGTGATTCTTGCAGAAGCCGAAGGGAGCGATGCAGAGTTTGTGGTCGTAGATGGTATCCGGCGCTTGCCCGATATGGTCCATATGGAGACGGACGAGCATTTCTATTTCTGCTATGTCGATGTGACTCCCGAGAAGCGCTTCGAACGGCTGACACACCGTCGGCAGAATACTGATGATGCGTCGAAAACGGCGATACAATTCGAGAAGGATGCGCAATTGGAAACAGAAGTCGGTATCCGTGATCTCAAAGATCGGGCGGACTTCGTGATTGACAACGATGGAACGCTTGATGAACTGCACGCGCAGGTCGATGAGATGGTAATAGAGCTTCAGAGGCGTTCCGCAAAGGAAGAAAGCATGTAGTTGAGAAGATCAAATTACGGAAAAAGTGTATGAAATACAATGTCACGATCGGGATGGAAGTGCACGCGGAGCTGAAGACGGCATCCAAGATGTTCTGCGCGTGTAAGAATGGACTCGGATTGGAACAGGAACCGAATACGCACATCTGTCCAGTCTGTACCGGCCAGCCGGGGACGCTTCCGGTTCCCAATCGTCAGGCGATCGAGATGGTGCAGCGCATTGGTCTCGCGCTCAATTGTACCATCAATCGACATTCCAAATTCGATCGCAAGAACTATTTCTATCCGGATATTCCTAAGGGGTATCAGATTTCCCAATACGATGAGCCGTTCTGTGAACACGGGATGATTGTGGCGAATGGTAAGTCATTTCGAATCACACGTATCCATCTCGAGGAAGATACCGGAAAATCGCTCCATCCGGCTGCTGCAGACTATACTCTGGTGGATTTCAATCGGGCCGGGGTAGCGCTGATGGAATTGGTGACCGAAGCGGACTTCGAGAACGGGAAGGATACCCGGGCGTTTTGCCAGAAACTCCGCCAGACGCTCCGCTACCTTGAGGCCTCGGATGCCGATATGGAGAAGGGACAGATGCGTTGCGAAGTGAATCTCTCACTCTATCCTGAAGGGGCGGACCGCTTGTCCGGTACGAAGGTCGAGGTGAAGAACTTGAATTCTTTCAAGACGGTTGAGCGTGCTATCGACTTCGAGATCGGACGTCAGACAGAAATCCTGGAAGAAGGCAAGTCAGTGATCCAAGAAACCCGGGGCTGGGATGAAGCCCGAGGTGAGACGGTCTCGCAGCGCAAGAAAGAGTCAGCACATGATTACCGATACTTCCCCGAACCGGATATTCCACCATTCGATTTTTCCGAGGAATATATCGCGGGATTACGGCGGACGTTGCCGGAAATGCCGGATACCAAGGCGGAGCGCTTCATGGGTGAATATCAGCTGCCGGCGGCCGATGTCATCGTTCTGACGGAAGAGAAGGATTTTTCCGCGTACTTTGAAGCGGTAGCGAGTGAATTGGCGGACAAACGGGCGAGCGGCGAAATGCAGGCTGAGATTTCTCGTGCCGTGAAACTCGCAGCCAATTATATGCTGACTGAGATTCGTAAGCACTTGTCGGAACGAGGCGAAAAGACGAAGGATATTCCGTTCACGCCGGAGAACTACGCAGAATTCATTGCGTTGGTCGCGGACAAGAAGATTAATTCGAGTGGGGCTCAGAGCGTGCTGACTGAGATGTATCGGGGTGGGGATAGTGACCCATCGCATGTCGTCTCACGTCTCAATCTCGCCCAGGTGAGCGATATGGGTGAGCTTGAAGGAGTGGTTGATAGCGTGCTTGCAGTCAATTCCAAATCTGTGGCGGATTTCCAGGCCGGTAAGGAGAATGCTTTTCAATACCTCATCGGACAAGTGATGAAAGAGACAAAGGGCAAGGCGAATCCGGAAGTGGTCGCCACTCTACTTCGTGGAAGACTCTCTTGATCTTGCCGGGTATGCTTGCTGAGAGCCTTTCTTAAGGATTAAGGAAAGATCATTTTTGATTCGTGCGGGTCTTGCATCCAGAGAAGTATCGTTCCTTGCCGTTCCCAGCGGCGAAGCCAGGAGAGTTGGCGTCGGGCATAGCGCCAGATGGCGTATTCAAGATCGGAACGCATCGTTTCTTGGTCGGTCGAACCCCGGAGGAACCGTGAGATGAATCGGTATTCGAGGCCGAAACTTTCGAGACGTTCCCATCTGACCCCTTGCTCATGAAGTTTGTTGACTTCTTCGATCATGCCGGATCCGAATCGGCTGAGAAGTCGCATTTTGATACGCTCATGAAGGATTTCTTTTGGGGGATTGAGGATGAGAATCGTGGAATCGCGGGGTTTGGACGATGGATTGTGAGCGGTCAATCCTTCGTTCTTGGTAAGCGAAGGAACTTTTCCGAGAGCACTGACGATTTCGAGGGCACGGATAAGACGGAGCGGATTCTGTCGGTCGATAGTTTCGGCTCTGGCTGGATCCTGTGCCTCAAGCAGTGCGAATAGTTCATCGACGGTCTTGGCGCTCAGTCGATCGCGGAGGACTGGATCGGGTGGAACGGCCGGGAGACTTGTTCCTTCAAGGAGCGATTGGATCCAGAAATGCGTGCCGCCGCAAATAATCGGCTGTTTTTCACGTATATGGATGTCAGTGAGCGCATGGCCGGCATCGTGAAGAAAATGTGAAATATTGTACTCCTCATTCGGGTCGGCAATATCGATGAGGTGGTGACGGATGCCACCGGAGATATACCCATCATCCGATGCCGATCCTGGATCACGGAGCACTTTTCCGGTACCGATGTCCATGCCGCGATACACCTGGCGGCTATCAGCCGAGATGATTTCACCATTCAGTTGGTGTGCGAGCTCGATGGCCAGGTCCGATTTTCCCGAGGCGGTCGGTCCGGCGATGACGATCAATTTTTGAGAAGGAAATTCCATAATAAGATGCGTTTTTTGAAAACATTTTCTGTGTTGTGAGATGAGGAAGGATAATTGCTCTTTTTTCTTACGCCCCGTATTTCCGAGTACGCAGTAAGGAAAAAGTAAGGGAGCCTTCCATATATACGCCGTAAAAGGAACTTTTTATCTGACTGAGTCGACACCTTTGAGCGCACGTATCTGTCCGAGGGTAGTTTCTTCAGTGTGTATATAGAAGGGTGTATCGATGGTTGTGCCGTGTATTCTGACGAGGACTTTTGTTTCCCCTTTCGGTATGGTCCGGAGAAAAGCTGAGAGTTCGCTTAAGAGCTTGGCATCAGTCTGTTCTTCGAGGGTGATTAGGAGCTTCGGTGCCGTTGTTGTATTCTCATTTTTTTGTGCCTTCTCCGAAGCGGATTTTTCGCGGGTGATGCGTACACGTTCGAATTGCGTCAAGGTATCGAGAGAAAGCCGTTCGACGCTTTCGGCGATAGAGCGGAGCTGTCCATCCTTGTGGGAAACGCGGGCATCGATGAGCACGATATCATCTTCTTTCCAAAAGCCATCGGTCTGTTCGGCCGTCTTGCCGAAAACGAGGACTTCGGTCCGGCCGGTCAGGTCCTCGAGACCGATGAAGAACATCGGATGGCCGTTTTTGGTGATCATCCGTCTTACGGAGGTCACGATGCCGCCGATGCGGATCCGGCTGTCACTATCCTGTTTTTCGAGATCGATGAGCGGGGTCGTGGTTTCTTTGAAGTAGTGTCGGTAATCGGAGGCTGGATGTCCGGTGACATAGAGTCCGAGCAGTTCTTTTTCCCAAGCCAGACGTTGCTGTTTCGAAGCTGGGATGGCTCGTGCGAGATTGATCTTGGTTTTAGGAAGGGGCATGGAGCCGAACAGGCTGTCGGTGTGCGTTTCGGCCAGGGTTGAGGATTGCTTTCCGTAGCGGATAATGGCATCGATGCTCTCGAGGATCTGTTCGCGTTCGCCCAGGGTATCGAGAGCACCGACTTTGGCGAGTGCTTCGACAGATTTTTTATTGAGGTCTTTGGTTTGGACGCGTTCGACGAAATCCTCAAGGCTTTTGAATTTTCCTCCGCGCTCCCGTTCCTTAACGATTTCCTCGGCGCAGACCGAACCGACATTCTTGATCGCCTGGAGACCGAAACGGATGCGTTCGATATCATCGTCACCTCGGATGACCGCGAAGCTTTCGAAACTTTCATTGATATCCGGCTGGAGAACACTGAGGCCTATTTCGCGCGCTTCACGTACTTCAATAGCGATACGATCGGTATCGTTTTGGTCGCTCGTGAGGAGTGCAGCCATGAATTCGGCTGGATAATGGGCTTTGAGGTAGGCGGTCTGATAACCGATCATCGCATAGCAGGCCGCATGGGAACGATTGAAACCATAACCGGCGAACGGCTCGATGAAGGCGAAGACCTGCTCGGCGACGTATTTGGTGATTCCATGTTTGACGCAGCCTTCGATGAACTTGATCCGCTGTTCCGCGACCAGTTCTTTGATTTTCTTTCCGACGGCTTTGCGGAGTACATCGGCTTCGCCGAGCGAGAAACCGGCGAGATCTCGGGCGATCTGCATAAGCTGTTCCTGATAGACGGCGACTCCATAGGTGTTCTTAAGAATCGGCTCGAGTTTCGGGTGGAGGTATTCGATCTGTTTGGTGCCATGCTTGCCGCCGATGAAGTCGGGGATATACTCCATCGGTCCCGGCCGATAGAGCGCGACCATGGCGATGATATCCTCGAAGACCGTCGGTTTGAGTTGTTTCAGATAGCGTTTCATACCAGTCGATTCAAGCTGGAAGACACCGGTTGTCCGGGCTTCCTGGAGCACCCGATAGGCTCCCTCATCATCGATTGGAAGCTTGTCCATCACATCGGAAACGGAAGCCGTGTCCGGGGGCAGTCCGAGTTTATGTGCCAGCGTCTCGAATTTTCCGAGTGCGCGAACGATACGGAGGGTATTCTGGATGATGGTAAGGTTCTTGAGACCGAGAAAATCCATCTTGAGGAGGCCGATCTTTTCGACGGCGTTGTTCTTGGTTGAGGCGGCATACTGGGTGACGACGCCTTCTCGTGAACCGGAAATCCGCTGGAGTGGGGTATATTCGGTGACTGGATCTTTGGTGATGACGACGCCGCAAGCATGCATCGAAGCGTGGCGGGCAAGCCCTTCGATTTTTTGGGCATTGTCGACCAGACGGCGAACCTCGGCATTGCTTTCATAATGTGTCTTGAATTCTGGGACCTCTTCCAGGGCTTTCCTGATGGAGGTGAACATCGGGATCATTTTGGCGGTCTGGTCGCAGAGAGAAAGCGGTATGCCGAGCGCGCGGCCGACATCACGGATCGAGCCACGGGCGGCCATGGTACCGAAAGTGATGATCTGTGCGACATGGTCGGCCCCGAAACGTTCGCGAACGTAATTGAGTACGTCTTCGCGGTGATCATCGGCGAAATCCATATCGACATCGGGCATGGAGATGCGTTCTGGATTGAGGAAGCGTTCGAAGAGGAGATCGTACTGAATCGGGTCGAGGTTGGTGATACCGGTCAGATAGGCGACGAAGGAACCGGCGGCCGAGCCGCGGCCCGGACCGACCACAACCCCGTTGTCCTTCGCCCAGTTGACGAAGTCCTGGACGATCAAGAAGTACGATGCGAAGCCGGTCTTGCCGATGATATCGAGTTCGTAATTGAGACGGGTAAGCTGCTCTTCCGTTGTCGGAGTATCGCCGAAACGTTCCTTGAGTCCGGTTTCGCAGAGTTGGCGCAGATAGCCATCTGGCGTGACGCCTTCCGGGAGTGGGTATGCTGGCAGGTGATTGACCCCGAAGGTGAAAGAGAAATGGCAGGCGTCGACGATTTTTTGGGTATTCTCGATGGCATCCGGGAAGTCCCTGAAGGTTTCGATCATTTCTTCGGAGCTCTTGAGGGAAAGATCGAGCGCCATCATTGAGAAGCGGTCGCGGTCATCGACACGTTTGTTGTCCCGGATGCAGAGAAGCGCGTCCTGAATGGTGGCATCTTCGCGACGGACATAGTGTACGTCATTCGCGGCGACAAGGGGGATATTCGTTTCGCGTGAGAGCGCGATGAGTCCTTGATTGACCGTGGCGTGTGTTTCGTGACTGAAATGCGGTTGGATTTCAAGATAGAAATTTCCAGCTCCGAAAATATCCTGGTACTCGAGAGCGGCGAGCTTGGCGCGATCGTAGTCGCCGTAGATGAGTTCGGAAGGCACTTCGCCCTGGAGCGATCCGGAAAGAGCGATAAGCCCCTCACTATACTGGCGGAGGAGGGTCTTATCGGTTCTGGCTTTGTAGTAGAAACCTTCGAGTTGAGCGATGGAAATGATCTTGAGGAGGTTCTTGTAGCCGGTTTCATTCTTAACGAGGAGGACGATGGTATGACGCCTGCGGTCTTCAGCGGTATTGTTCTTGCTGTGGAGATCGTGGCAGACGTACATCTCGGCCCCGATGATCGCCTTGATCCCATAGTCTTTGGCTTTGGTATAGAATTCGACCGCTCCGTAGAGGGCGGAAGTATCGGTTAGGGCGAGTGCGGTTTGTCCGAGTTCTTTGGCATGCGCCAGAAGCTCTTCCGGTCGGCCGAGCGCGGTCAGAAGGGTGTAGTGTGAGTGGACGTGGAGATGAGTGAAGCTCATATGATTGGATCGAGTATTGGATGCCAAAGAAAGATACTGTATTTGGTTTCATATCCGAAGGGCGAAGATAACTTTTTCCTTGCTGCATATTCGGAAATACGGGGCATCAGAAAAAGCCAGCTTCACCCTTTGAAACTCTTCTGAATATTTTCAACAAAAAATCGCGCCGAAAGGAGCGAAAGAAAATCCGAAACTGGGTATTCGAGGCTGGACATGATAGTAGATTCTCCCAGCGCCCGGATCGCTCCATGGGGTTTGCAGAGAAGCTTAGGATAAAGCAAGTATAGCAGATTTGGGGAGAAAAGAAACCCCCTCGATGATTTGAGGGGGGGTGGAGTCTTATGGGAGAGACTCATTCAACCTATGCCAGCCAGTCGCGCCAGAGCAGAGAAGACTTCTTCGCATAGTGCGTCTCTCTCCTCTTCCTCGGGGGTTCTTGTGGGTTGCTTCCATGTGTGATATGCGCGTTTTTGCTCGGCCTGGATATTGCAGCGTTGCCATTCGTATGGGATAAACCATTCCCAATAGAGAGTTATTTTGCATGTTAATTCTAAACCTGCAATAGGTTGGCCTTCAAGAAAGAGGCGGACTGGCATGTTCTCGGGAACGAGTCGATGTGAGTCTGGAATCGCATCGAGATCCGGTAGTACACGCAACACGCGGTTACATAAATTTTCGAGAGTTTCTCGAGTGGTTCTGGGGAGCGTGTGTGAGGGCCTATTATTCTCGAGACCGAATGTGATCTTTGGCGCCCTTTCGTCTACATTTAGATCGATAAATGGTGCTCTTTTTGTCTGGAATCCAAAGGCGCGACCATCGCCTAATTCTTCTAGGATCGGATAGAGGTAGAATCGGATAGTACCTGATACAAGTTGACATGGTGCCGGCTTGCCCAGAGTGCCCGTTAGCCCATTTGGGTCAACATATTGGAGGAAGAGTTCTTTGGGATTCGGGAGAGCGCATTTGGTTACATCTTGAGTATGTGGCATGAGGCTTACCTTTCAAGTTGGGAAACAACAGACCTTCTCTTTTGTATCTGGGACATGCCTGAGAGAGAAGGGAGCATTCATGTTTTTATCACGATTTACATAAGGAGTCAAGACGGACGGAGGAGCGAGTAGTCAATCGAGATGAGAGCCTTACATGCAAAACATTTTTGTGTAGATACGGTATACTTGACGCATGCAACAGACGACTTTTGAAATCGAACAGGAAAAATCGGCTGGTGGGAGCCGTTTTGTGATCGGGGTGGACGAGGTCGGCCGCGGGCCTTTGGCTGGGCCGGTGGTGGCTGCGGCGGTCGCGTATCGAGATCTGAACTTCACTATTCCTTCCGAACAGGAGCGGATATTTTCCTTGATACGGGATTCGAAGAAATTGTCCGAGAAACAACGCGAACAGGTGTTCGCAGTCATCAAGGAGCACTTCGCGTGTGGTATCGGCATCATCTCGGCCGAGATCATCGATCGGGTAAATATCCTTGAGGCGACTTTTCTTGCGATGAAAGCGGCGGTATCTGATCTGAGGCGGGTTTTTGCGGTTGATGGTATGCGACAAGCCTTTTTTCTGATCGATGGCAATCAGCTTCTTCCGAATTTTTCGGGTGAGCAGGGGTCACTCATTGGTGGTGATGGCATCTCCAAATCCGTCGCGGCAGCCTCCATTATCGCCAAGGTGACGCGTGACCGAATGATGGATGCCTTCGATCAGGAGTATCCGGTGTATGGGTTCATTCGGCATAAAGGTTATGGCACGAAAGAACATCTGGATGCTCTACGGAAATATGGAGCTTGTCCGCTCCATCGGCAGTCGTTTCGTCCGGTACAGCTTTCTTCTCCCGATGCCGTCAATCGGCGTTTCGCGCGTGATCTGCGGCCGAAGTTTCCTCGGTCATCGAACTCTTCTCCCAATCCGGATGTAAGAGTGGTCTGAGCCCAAAAAAGAGAGTGGTGGGGGCATTTGGCGGCCCTTTCCCTATGGTGTACCATGATTGGTATGGAACAGCACTCTGGATCAAATCAGTGGCGTTGGCAGGTGGTTTTGATTTTTCTTGGTATTCTCTGTGTCGGATTTTTTCTCCGGAGTTTTCATTTTTCCGATTGGCTGCATTTCGAACTTGACCAGGCTCGTGATGCTCGGGTGATCGATTCGGCCGCCGAGGGGTCATTTTTTGACCTGCCGCTTCTCGGTCCGAAAGCGGGAGGGACGTTCCTCCGTCTAGGGCCTTTCTTCTATGTTTTCCAATATGTGTCCGGTCTCGTGTTCGGTACGGATCCGGTCGGCTACGCTCTCGGAGTCATGCTGCTTTCGACTGCTACGATCGGGGTCTTTTTCCTTCTTGCGCGACGGTTCTTTTCGGATCAATTATCGCTCGGGTTGACCGCTTTGCTCTCGGTATCGGCATACTTCGTCATGTACGGACGTTTCGCATGGAATCCGAATCCTCTCCCTTTTTTCATTCTTGCCGGATTCTATGCTCTGCTTCGATCGGTCGATATGCACGAACGGCGTCGAGGAGTGTGGTTCGGGACCTGTGCGGCCCTTCTCGGTATGGCATCCCAGCTTCATTTCCTCGCTTTCATAACCTTGCCGGTATTGGTCGCGGGCTTTTTTCTTATCCGGCGACCGAAGTATTCATGGAGAGCGTGGCTCTCAGCACTTGGAATCGTCGGATTACTATATCTGCCGGTCGTGTTGAATGAAATCGAGACACAGGGACAGAATTCCCGGGAGTTTGTCATGGCCATAACCAAGAAATCGACGAAGGAGGACCATAGTCTTCCGGAGAAGTTTCTGCGTGATGTAAGCGAGCATGGTCTTGCCAATCTGGTGATCATGACCGGATTCGAGGGTGGAACTTTTCCGGCTCTCCGTATCGAGAATGGCACTCTTACTAGTCTTTGTCTCAATCGCTGCGATGAAGGGAAGTGGTACGGGGTGGCCGCCGTGTGCGTATCAGTATTCTCGGTATTGACTCTCCTGTTCTTCTGGTGGCGGGAGCGGGATCGGACCAAATCGGATTTTCTTCTCCTTGTTCTCCTCTGGATCGGGATAACATTCGCCGTTTTTCTCCCGCTTTCATACGGTGTGGCGCCGCGATTCTTCCTCTTGTCTGGACCGTTTTTCCTCTTTTCGTTCGGTGCTCTGCTTCTCCTGATCGAGCGTCTTGTTCGTCGACACCACATCGGGAGGATTATTAGCTTATGTATCATGGCGCTTCTTGTCGGATCGAACCTCTTCTTTCTTTCCGGTCGTTTCCAGGAGCTTGCGCGGGCTGGAATCGATGTGATCGAAAGCGCTCCGGATCGTATCCTCAAGGAGCGTATCCGAGTGACCCTCGCACAACAGCAGGCCATCGTCTCTTTTCTGGAAGCTCGATCGCAAGTGACCGGGTATCCGGTATACATGTTTAGTGAACCGCAGCATCGGAGGGCTCTGAAGTATCTCTTGGAGCGTCGAGGAGTTGAGAATGCCGTCTTGGGGTTTGATGGAATCTATCGGCAAGGAGTCTATTTTCTCATTCTTCGGGCACACTCGAATCACGAGGATGCACTTCTGAAATATCGAACTTCCTATACGATCGGTCCGAAAACCGATTTTGGGACCTTGGTCGTTTTCGAGCTGATTCCGAGACCTGAGGTATATATCGGGGAACGGCAGGATTTTTCTCCGAAGAAGCCTTCTGATTCGTCCGCACCTCCGCGATATACCTGGCGGGAATGGTTCGATCGGAACCAACCGATTTCGGATGGAAGTGATGGGGAGGATGAGATCGATTCCTCGGTCGATGAGGGAATAAATGATCAGTAATTTGCGGTGGCCCAGTCTTTTTGGACGATAATTATTTGAGGGAGGGAATCTACGGAGCTGAATCGGTAATTTTTTTCAAATATATGATTTCTTGGAAACGGACATTCTTGGTACTCGGGTGCATTCTTTGCCTTGGGGTGGGGATTCGAGCATACGGTCTGGGAAACAACTCGTTTGTGGCGGATGAGTTTCTTGATATCAATTCCGCATATGGGTATTTTAAGACCGGTGAGTGGAAGGCTTGGGATTTCAATCATCAGGAATCGAGTGCCGTGAATGCGAATGTAGCGCGCGATGAGCGGGCGAATATCTATAAATGGCAGGTAGCCCAACTGTTCCGCTTTCTACCTCCAACCGAAGCGGTCGCGCGATCGGTGAGTGTCTTTTGGGGCGGCATCACTTTGCTTGCGATTTTCTGGAGCGCCTGGGTATTGACGAAGCGGCGTGAAATAGCCCTCATAGCGACGCTTCTTGCCGCGTTCTCGGTTTCGGAGATAGTGTTTGATCGCCGACTCAGGATGTATGCGATGTTCGCTCCGATATACCTCGCTTTGGCGACGACGCTCTATCTCTGTTTCGAACAGACTCTCGTCACACGGTGGCGCTTTCTGCGGAAGTTGGGAGAGCGGACGGGGATCCATATCGGATACGCTTTCTTGTCCGGAGCCCTTCTCATAATCGGACTCTTGATCCATCAGTTGACAGCAACGATCATCTTCGCGTTGGCGATGTATCTTTTTTGGGCCGGTATGATGCGGTATCGGGAGACTAGGAGTTTTCAGAATCGGTATTTTTTATCGCTCGGTCTCGGAATACTCATCCTGGTGTCGCTCCGTATCACGGCAGCAGGCCTTTTCTCCTCCTTTTCGGCGGGTCTTATCTGGTTCGATGATCACTATAGTTATCTCGGGTATGTGATGGAAGACTATGCTCATCCGCTGCTCGTTCTCGGACTCATGAGTTTCGGTGTGTATAGCTTGGTGGTGAAGGAGCATCGACCGAAAGCGGCCGGATACCTTGTTTTTTCCCTTATCATACCGATTGCGTGCGCAATCTGGTTTTTTCGGCGAAATGCGGGACCACAGTATATCTTCTTTGCGCAGTCATTCGGACTGATTCTGACGGCAGCCGGTGTTTTTGGTCTTTGGGAATCTCTTCGGGAGCATTATCCTCGGTGGAGTCGGAGGATTTCGTGGAGCATTCTCTTCGGTCTTTTCCTGCTCGTGCCGAATTTCGGGTATTTCTTTGCAGAAAACAATACGTATCACGAGACGTCTTCGGGAGGGAATCCGAACTATCGGAAAGTCTTCGAATATGTGAAGAAGAACCGGTTACCGACGGATGTCTTGGTTACGCGAAACATGAGGAACTACTACTGGAGCGGGGCTGATATTCCAGTATACGATCTCGGTGATGAGATACATCGGGAGAAGCTCTCATTGAGTGCGCTCAAGGAGATTGTAGAGAGTCACGAGAGTGGATGGATGGTACTTTCAGAGAACGATTATGATTATGTTTCTAATGAGGCTGAAGGGTATATGAAACAGGAGATGGAACGAGTAAGCAATGCCTCAGTGCGTGGCCCGATAGAAGTTTATCGCTTTGACCACCGATACTAAACAAACAGGGGAGTTTCTCGAGTCAAT
>CAYMZY010000003.1:23854-45091 GCA_964395165.1 uncultured Bdellovibrionales bacterium
CAATATTGGAATCTGATTTTTGTTGTGCCTTGTTGATCATTCAAGGATGTTTCCTCGGCAGGTATTATCTCTTTCGGAATAATTTCACGAGAGGGGCGATATCTGTATCGGTGAGTTCGCCGGCAAAACGAAGAGAGGCAAAATGGAACAGTGCGAGGATCGTTCCTGAAAAAAGAAAGCTGTATGGACCATTCGGAAGAATTCGGGAGAAGACAGCGAGTGTGATAATACTAGTCAAAGAAGCGAGAATGGTTTTGAGGGAAATCTTGACGTGGAAGTGGTGTTTTACTGAGATGAGTATAGCGATAGTAACAGCGACAGACACGAGCGTCGTGGAAAGTGCAGCCCCGATGAGTGACCATTTCGGAATCAAGAGAAAATTCAGCGCGATCATACCGATGAATCCAAAAAAAGCGAGTCGCATAGGGACTTTTACCAGCCCGGCACCGTTGAGGGCGAAAGAGAGAACGTAAAAAACAGTGAGGAATCCAACTCCGAGCGCATAGATCTGGAGCGGTTGCTCAGCAGCAGCGTATTGGTTCCCGTAGAAGAGATGAAGTACCTGAGGGGCATATATCGTGAGGAGCGTGATCATCGGGAAGAGAAGGAAAACCATGAGACGAAGCGCTTTGTTGACGAGGTTTTCAGTCTCCTTCGTATCGCGTTCGGCAGTCGTTTTGGAAATGGCGGGAAGGAGGATAATAGTGAGCGCGTAGAAAAGATAATAAGGAATTCGCCCAGCTGTGATGGCGGCATTGTAAATACCAGTGAGGTAGTCGCTACGAAGGAGACTTTTGACGAAATAGAGATCGAGGGTAAGGATGAATTCGTAGAAAAGCAGGAAGAGCGTGAGTGGTCCGGCATAGGCGAGGATAGTTTTTCCAGAAAAGGCGATGATTTTGGTTTTTGGCTGTCTGACATGTGGAAAGTAGCGGTGAGTGATGAAGATATCGGCCAGGAGACCGAGCGTGAAGATGAAAAGCGGCGCGGCGATATAGCCCGATACGGCACCTTGGACGCCGAAAAAGTAGGCGAAGCTGATGATGAAGACGATACGTCCGAGTGCGCGCATCATTTTGAGTCCCGCTTGGAGGCGGAAGAAGTGCAGTCCGGTATAGTAATAGAAATAGAAGGACGCAGCAGCGAAGGCGGGAATGATGAGAGAGGAGAGACGGAAGAGTGGGGTTAGACTCGGGTCATGGAGGAGATGGGCGATGAGTGGCGCAGCGAGGAAGAAGAGGATGGTGATAGAAGACATGAGCAGAATCTGCAATCGTATGGCCTGGCGTTTGATACCGAGTATTTTTTCAGGAGCGCTTTCGAAGATTTCGGCCAGGTACTTGGACATGGCCGTCGGGATTCCGTTGCCGATCAGGATAATGACCATGGTCGTGAGGGTCACGACGAGACTGTAGCGGCCGTAATCGGCCGGACCAAGGATGCGGCCGACGGCCGATTGGATGATATAGCCGGCGATGTTGAAGATAATCTCGGAAAAGGTGAGCCAGACAAGCGCTTGTGAGAATTTCTTCATTGAGGATAGCTTATTTCGTTATTTTAGAATCTATGGCGATTCCTCATTTATTGTTCGCGGAGTATGGCGAGTAGGGAATCGAAAATGGGTTCTTTTGGTCGGTCGGCGGTGAGCACGTGCATGTTCCAGGAATCCGTTTTCGTTTTGAAGAGCGCTTGTTTCGCTTGGAGGTATTCGACACCCTGTTCGGGTATCCGCTCTCGAGACATGATGATATTTGGGTCGAGATCGAAGTAGAAGGCAGTATCCGGTTTTAGCAGATAGGATTCGAGAAGATTGGCTCGGGTACGCCACCAGAGGAAGCGAAGCACATTCCGGTACGGAAGGGCGAGGTATTCGAGGTGGATGAAGCTGTCGAAGAAGGAACGATCGGAGAGGAGGTAGTCAAAACCTTCGTGTTCCAGTCGGGCGAAGAATCGTCGGAAGCGGAACATATCGAGGAAGAGGAGTTTTTGGCGGAGGAGGAGTGTGAAGAGAGAGGCTCTGGTGACGGCTTTTTCCTGACCAGGCTGAAAGTTTTTGACGCCCTTGAATCGGCGGGCGAGTCGGTTGCTGAAAGAGAACTCGACCGCATGAAAATAGGCGACCTTGTGGCCTTTATTGATGAGATGTTCCCTCAGAAGTTCGAGCTGTGTGGATTTTCCGCTCCCATCCACGCCGGAAAAGGTGATGTATTTCATAGACTGAGAGTATCAAAAAGTGTTATTCTCGGCAATGAAGAGTGGTTTTTCGGACGTGGTTTGAAGGTATCTCGTATGCACAAGAAACGCTTTGTGATCTATCCGTTTTTGGTGTTTCTTTTCTTTGTGCCGCTGCAGACGGTGTATTTGCTGCGCGAACCGATAATTGGTGGCGAGAAGTGGCAGTATGGGACTATCGGTATCTTTGCTACGGATATTTTGTTGATGCTGGTATTCGGAGGGTATTGTTTGGAATACTTTTTGCGGAAACGGTTAGAGCAGAGTATCAAGGGACAAAGACGTTGGATGGCGCGTTCGACTGGAACGCAAAAACAGCTTTTTCTGATGCCCTTTGCTTCCGAGCAAACAGCGAAGAAAAAGTTTGTTTTTGCGTTCCAGTATTCACTGGACCATTTTCTGCTAAAATCGAGTACTTGGTTTTTTGGTTTTATCTTGTGGGCTGGACTTTCGATACTGTGGGCGCCTGATCGAGTGTTGGCCGGATACTTTTTCGTGAAGCTGCTTCTGGCGGCCGGGGTTTTTTCTCTCATCCGTTCATTCGGCAAACGGGAAACAGGCCTGATTATAACGGTGTTATTCATTGGAGCGGTACTCGAGAGCGTACTCAGTATCGGGCAATTTCTTTCGCAAAGTACCTTCGTTTCGTCATGGCTCGGGATGAGCGGACACGAGGCATGGCAAGCTGGGACATCCGTGCTTAAGAATGAATCTGGCCGGTGGCTTCGGGCGTATGGTACTTTTTCGCATCCGAATATGCTCGGGGGGTATCTTGGCGTCGTCCTGATCTTGGGACTGGGATATCTTGTACAATCGGCGCTTTCGATTAAGAAACGGCTGCTCTTCGAAGGAGGAAGCGTTGTTGTTCTTCTCGGTCTCATCCTTACATTTTCCCGTACGGCGTGGTTGGGGATTGTATTCGGGATTGTCCTAGTTGGATTTTGTGCCTGGAGAGAAAATGAATTCCGGATCCGGAGGCGGTTTTTGGAAGCCGGTTTCGTGCTTGGATTGACCGGACTTGTCTTCGGGTTCATTTTGCAGGAGCAAGTTTTTCCGAGATTCGATACCGCGACAATCGGACGGGAAGGGTCGGTATCGGCGCGGGTTATATCGTTTCAGGATACGTGGACGCTCATCAGACAGCACCCTTTCATTGGTACCGGGACTGGTAATTCCACGGCGCAGCTCATGAAAGAAAATCCTAATCGTCCGATCTGGGGAATCCAGCCGGCACACAATGTCCCTCTGCTTATCTGGTCAGAACTCGGTTTGATTGGACTGCTCCTGTCCGTTGGATTCATAGTGTCTCTTTCATTTTCGAAATCCACACTCTTCGGTCCGCAATTCGCAGGTCTCATTGTCCTCTTCCCGAGTCTTCTTTCTGATCATTGGCTCTGGACCTCTCATTTCGGACTGTTGCTCTTCGCGTTTTTGTTGGGGTATGCTTCAAGACCACCCCAGGGCCTTGAGAGCACCAGTCAAGAGTCCTTGTCTAGTACATGATGACCGAAATCGGCTGCATGCGGGCAACGGGTTTGACGATGCCGTTTTCTTTGACGCTCGTGATGACATCATCAGCACGTTTGTAGTGAGAAGAATCTTGCTCGATAACTTTCGATGAGCGGCCGTTGTAGAGGCGGACACCTTTGGTTTTTAGCTTCCGATCGAGCTCGGCCTTATCCTTCGGGGTCACGTCTTCCGTTTTGGTGGCTGATTTTCCGGCGCCGTGATTGCAGGAAAAGAAGCTGGAATCGTTTCCGTCTTGTCCGACGCAGAGATACGCCTCGGTCGACATGGATGTCGGGATGAAGGCGGGTTCACCGGTTTCGCGGAATACCGGATGATCCTGCATGCGTTCCGGACCGTAGGCGCGGCTGGTGCCGTTTCGATGTACCCAGACCCTCTTTCCGGCATGTTCTTCCTGGGATACGAGGATATGCGGCATATCATAGAGCAATTCGCATTCGGGATCACGACCGAGCACTCGCTTGACGGTCTCAGAGACATTATGGGTGATGACGGCCCGGTTCGCGTGTGCGAAATTGGAACAGGCCTGACGGGCGGCCATGTAAAGTCTACCGTCCTCACCGTTGCCATCGAAGGTGATGAGTGGTTCTTTTCGGCCGAAATCGGATGAGCGGATTTTAGCCGCGATCGATCGGACGGTTTTCTTAAAAGGAGTGCCCCAGAAGAAGCGTCCGATATTCATGAGAATGGCCGTTGAAAGATGCTCTCGCTTTTTGGCGGTATACATATACATAGTGTACTGGCCAAGTATGCCGGAACCGCAGTGGATCATGAAGAGATAGTCGCCGTTTTTGACGCCCAATCTGGCCGCGGTGATCTCGTCTTCGATACCGGTCACCTTCATGAGATCGAGGAAGTGGTTTCCAGCTGCGCCGAGTATGCCGGAACGGAACTGGGCGAAGAAGAGGAAGAGTGGCGGGAGGATATTGAGGATATCCCGACGGGATGGTGCTTCCGGGAAAAAGTTTCCACGGTCAAGCGAGTTTTCGGCCTCGTATCTGGTCCGGATACCGAGATGATCGATGAGAGGGACGATGCCGCGACGGCAGATATCGACGACGACGCGAAAGGGAAGATAGGTGCCGACATAGGCCTTGGTTGGAACGACCGGAATCAAGGCTTCGAAAAGTCGATGGAGTTCTTCGGGTGTCGTGTTGCTTTCATTTAGGTTGGTGCGGACGAGACGCATACCGCAGGCTGGATCGCTGTCGTTGAGCTGGGGGAGTATGCAGGATTCAGAGATGATGGTGGTTCCGGTCGCGTTTTTGCGTCCGGGTTTACTATGAACATCGGCCATGGCGGCGATGTGGTCGAAAATTTCGCTATTTGAGGCGACACTTTCGAGCTGTGTGAGAGTCGCTTCGTTCGGCAAAAGGGCATCCTGTACATGGAATACGACGGGTACCTTCATTTTTTCCGTTCGAAGTTCGCTTCGATATCCGGAGATTTTTTTGAGAGATTCGCTGAGCATATGTTTGAGGTGGTGTAGTGGATCGAGGAGTGTCTTCGATGTGTGAAGTCCACGTTCTCAATTCCCACACAAGTTACGATGTCGAACAATCAAGAGGATATATATGTGATTTTAAGAAGAATCAGAGCGAGTCGTAGAGCTGTTCGTATTCTTTTACCGTGTTCCGGAGGTCGAAATGCATCTCGACGAAGGCACGGGCTTTCTGGCCGAGTCGAGTTCTTTTTTCGGGGTTCGCCTGTAAATCGGCGATAGATTCTGAGAGGGACGCTGTATCGCCGCGGGGAATCGTAACACAGATATCATCGTTTGCGAACTCTCGGAAAATAGGGAGGTCGGAGAGGATGACTGGCTTTCCGCAGGCATAGGCTTCGATGATGACGAGCGGAACGTCGAATTTTCCCCGCATGTCATTGACGGGAAAGACGACAATATCCGCGAGATTATAGAGTTTCGGCATATCAGCGTAGGTATCAGTGAAACGGATATGATGGAGAACTCCAGCTTTCTCGAAGCGTTCGGTAATTTCGATTTTCTTGAGACGATCATCTTCATGCTTCTTGACGCGGCAGGCGAAGACGAATTTCATGTTCGAATCCGGGTGAGCTGTGAAGTATTTGATGAGCCAGCCCGCGAGCATGTCGGTCGCTCCGAGACGCGCGTACTCGCCGTTGTAGGTAACGACGAAATCTTCCGGGGTCAGATGGAAATGTGTGAGGGTCTCGGGGCTCTTTTCGGATGGCCGGTAATAGGCGAGGTCGACTCCCGGATAGATGCGGCTGACATGATTCAGGCCGATATCATGAAGGCGCTGCTTCGAGTAATCGGAATAGACGACGATATGGTCAGCGAAAAGCAATTGCCTCCATTGCTTCGGTCCGTAGAGGTCTTCGCGTAGGGTAGCGATGGTTTGTATGGTCCGGCCATGTGTCGGTCGGCTGAAGAAGTTGATGAGCGAAGTGTTTTTCCGGGTCGGGGTGAAGAGATAGTGGGTGATGTCGAACTTCCCGCGGAGACTCCGGAGAGCAGTGAGTAGACGGAGCTTTTCCGAGAAGTCGAGCTCATTTTTGGTGTAGCAGGGAATCTGGGTGATATTGGCTGGAAGATCCGGAAGCCAGGTCGGTGTGGTGAGGATGCTGACATGATGTTCGCTTACCGATCTGGCAAGGAAGTAGGCGAAGTTTTTGGAGGCCTCATCCCAAGGTGGAATCAAGGGGCGGGTCGCGAGCAGGATTTTTTTCATAGGATATCTTAAATGGAGCTACGGGGTACGAGTATATCCTTATCATACAAGAAGCCTGGATTTCGGTCACTGATTCTCACGACAGATAGAGGCGTTCCCTTTACAGGAAGGGGAAATCCTGCCAGAATGAGTCGATTTCTCCTTGTTCATACCCAGTGGTGCGATGGTGTACAGGTGGAGGTCTTCTCTTTTTCTTAATGCAGATTCCTATGTCGCTCAAAGTCGGAATCGTCGGGTTGCCGAATGTCGGGAAATCGACCTTGTTCAAAGCGCTGACTCGGAAGCCGGTCGATATCAATAACTATCCTTTTTGTACCATTGAGCCGAACATCGGTATCGTTGAGGTACCGGATGAGCGACTTGGCAAACTAGCCGCCCTCTCTGAAAGTAAAAAAGTTATTCCGGCCGTCATCGAGTTCGTTGATATCGCCGGGCTGGTGAAGGGCGCGAGCGAGGGTGCGGGACTCGGGAACAAGTTTTTGGCGAATATCCGTGAGGTAGATGCGATTGTCGAGGTGGTTCGAGCCTTTGAAAATACCGATATCATCCATGTGAACAATCGTATCGAACCGGAGGATGATATCGCAGTCATCAATACGGAGTTGATCCTGGCAGATCTCGAGACGCTTGCCAAACGCAAGATCAAAACAGCCAAAGAGGCTCGGGGTGGCGATAAGGACGCGCCGATTGAACTCGCGCTGATTGATCGGTTGGAACGCGAGCTTTCCGAAGGTGTCTTGGCGCATCAGATTCTTCTCTCGCTCACCGAAGAGAAAGAGCGGAAAATGCTTCGCGGTCTGCAATTGCTCACTGCCAAGCCGTTTCTGTATGTCTATAATATTTCGGATACCCATCGGACGTTGACGCCAGCTCTCGAGGAGCGACCGCACGTGAAGCTTGATATCAAAATCGAGGAAGAATTGCTTGATATGTCTCCGGAAGAGATGGCTGAAATGGAAATCGCTTCGCATATCGGTGAATTGGCGCGTCAAGCCTATGCGCTTCTCGGACTCATGACGTATTTCACGACGGGCCCGGAAGAGACGCGTGCCTGGACAGTGAAGCAGGGTTCGACAGCCCCGCAGGCCGGTGCAGCGATCCATGGGGATTTCGAAGAGAAATTTATCCGGGCAGAGGTCATCCACTGGGACACCCTTCTGTCTGCTGGCTCCTGGAGTGCGGCACGTGATCAGGGGACGCTGCGTATCGAGGGGAGAGACGCTATTATCACCGATGGCGACGTTATCGTTTTTCGAGTCTGAGTTTTACGGTATGAGCAGCTTCGAGAGAGGGCTTTTCCATAGTCCTCTCTTATTGTTTACTGGTCTGGAATTTGGTATCCTGTAGGAAGAGAATTTTTCTTGCAGAAGTCTTGGTGCTTTTGGAAAAATTTTCCTTTCAGGAAGAATATTCACACGGAAAGACGCCATGCGTTTTCGAGCGAACGAGCAAAAAGAAATACCAAAAGTAAAAACGTTATTCCTTTTCCTTTGGGAATATTTTTTGGTGTTTATCAAGAAAAGAAGGAGCGTTGGGTTGCATAGTATGACGGGCTTCCGTGTGAGGATGCTGCGCTGGACATCCATTATGTCACTCTTCACTGTTCGGGAAAAAAAGGAACAGACGCGCGTGGCCATTGAGGCGGAAAGTCTGGAAGAGTTCTTGTCGAGCTATTCGGTGGTTCGCAAGGGGAGTTATGGGAAAGCGTACCTTCGGCGCCGGCACTTTGTGTCGGTTATACGTGTGGTGAAGAGGTGGATGGCTGAAGCGATGCGTTTCCTCCGGAGTCTGACCTGGCGCACCGCCCTGATGGGACTCGTATTGGGCATCATCTACGGAGCGACTCCGGGCGCGTTGAGTGCTCCGCAGTCGGTCTCCATCGATACGCGGGCCGAATGGGAAACGGGAACGCAGACCACTACCACGACGCTTAGTTCTACAGATGCGATTCAATTGCAATCGTCGGGCAGCTGGAGCGAGCGGGTCTGGGCGCCGACCAAGGAGCCGGTGAATGCTGGGCATGCTTCTGTTTTGGTCGGAAATTACCTTTATGCGACGCGTGGTCAGTCGGATAAGGCTTTCTGGAGATATGATACGGTGAATAATCTCTGGGAAAGCCTCTCTGATCTTCCTGTTCCGGCCTATCTCGGGACTGACATGAGCTATGTTTCCGCGACCGGGGACATCTATATGATCTTTGGCGGGTATTCCGTGAAATACTATAAGTATTCCATCGCCGATCAGACTTGGACACGCTTGGCGGATCTGCTTGATGCACCATATTCGGGTGCGTCCATCGAGAATGATGGTACGAATATTTATTTCGCTCGCGGAAATACGAGTACTGATTTTTATAAATACGATGTTTCCACTGATCAATGGTTGAACCGTGCTCCGGTTACCGGTACTATCGGAGTCGGAGGAGATCTGATCAACGGTCAGGACGGTTTTTTGTACGCGCTCCGTGGGACGCCGGGTGTGCAGATGTATAAGTACAACTTGTCAACCAATGTCTGGTCGACAGGCACATCCATCCCGGCCGCTCCTGCTGGGGAACAGCGGGCGGCATTCGCGAACAACTATATCTATGTCCTGCGTGCCGGGAGTACGAATACCTTTTACCGTTATAGTGTGGTGGCGACGACCTGGCTTTCGATGACCGGAACAAATGAATTCGCGCCGATGACGACGAATTATCCTTCTTTGTCCTATAGCAGCACGGAAAACAAGATCTATGCTATCCGGGGTCTCAACACGACGGATATGTGGAAATTTGATCCGACGCTCGGAACGAACGGTCAGTGGGTTGGGCCGAAGCAGGTTCTCGATGGAGTAGCCGGACTGAATACCGGTAGCGATCTTATCTGGAACGGGCAGACAGGAGCGACCGCTTATGTCTATGCGACTCGCGGAGGAGGAACGAATGCTTTCTATCGGTACGATGTCACTAATAACTCCTGGAGTTCAAAGGCAGTACTCCCGTATTCGCTCAATACGGATACGAAAGGTGTATGGTGTAATGGCAACGTATACTACACTCAGCCGGGAAGCGTGAACTTTTATCGTCATGCGGAGGATGCCTGGACCACGTTCTCTTCCGCCCCGAATACGCTTCCAGCCACGGCGGGGGCTGGCTCGGGACTCGCCTGTGCCTCGGACAATTCTATCTATGCTATCCGGGGAGGAGGTACGAACGCATTTTATCGCTGGGTTTCAGGAACCGGATGGAGCACGCTTTCCACTATCACCATCGGGACCGTGAATTATTATCCGAATATCGGTGCCCGAACGGTCGCGATCGGGACGGATATCTATGTTATGCCGGGCAACGGGGAAACTGCGATGCTCAAATACAATGGGTCATGGAGTACGGTCAAAGCAACGCCTTTCGCCCAGTATCTCGGTACGGATATGACCGTGTATGGCGGGAAGATCTATGCTCTGGCCGGATACTATAAGAATGAATTCTGGGAATATACGCCGGGCACGGATACTTGGAGACTGCTGCCGGCGAATCAGGCATACACCTTTGCACGCGGGCCGTATAGCGGAGCCTCGATCGAGTATTCTGGTGGGACTTCTTTCTACGCGACTCCCGGACAAGGCTTGGCTAATATGTGGAGTTATACCGCTTCCGCGACGAATTATCCGTCTTCTGGAACGTATCTGAGTAAAACCCTCGATCTTTCGCATGTGGATACGTGGGGGAACTTCACCCCGATAGATACGAAGCCGGCCAATACGACGGTGACTTATGAGACACGGACCAGCGATGATCAGAATTCCTGGTCAGGATGGCAAGCAGTGTCCGGGAGCACCATACAATCACCGACTGCACGGTATATCCAGGTCAGAATCATACTAGCGACAAGCGACGGCGTAAGTACTCCGACCGTCGGTAAGTTTACTATCGCCTATAATTCCGAAGAGACGGTCCCAATCAACCCGTCCACCATCAATGCATATTCTGTGGACGGGGGGGAAACACTCTCTTCGGGTACTCCGTACTCATTTGATCACCCGTATTTCCAGTGGTCGGGAGCGAGCGATGGTGGTTCGGGAGTTGCTGGGTATTATGTTTATTTCGGAACCAATGCGAGTGCAGATCCCGTCTCGGACGGCGTGTTTCAGACCGCACTCAATTATGCTTCCAATGTCGTCCTCGAGCAGACTGTTCTGCATGAGCCGCAGTCCTATTATCTCCGCATCAAGACCAAGGATAGTAACGGCAATGTTAGTGCTGCAGCGTGGGATGCCTTCACGTACTCGTATGATGGTGCCTCTCCAACACTGAGTCAGACTATGACTTCTCAGGCCGATTTCAATACGGGAACTCTGAGTAATACGGTATCCAAGTCCGACGGTTCGGTGAGTCTCTCGAATGTGAGCGGCCTCTGGAATCAGGCCCGGTTATCATTGCCTCCGGGAAACGTGAGTTATGGCGCTGAGTTTGCTTTGGGAACATGTGCGGGCAGCAGTAATCACTGTCTCTATACGGCGGCTGGAAACAATACGAATACGTTTTATCGGTATGAGATTGAAACGGATACCTGGACGACGAAGGCAGTTGTGCCGACGCTTTCCGCCGCGGTGTACTATGGTGGCACGCTGATAGAGGGTCCTCCGGGGTACCTCTATCTGACCAAAGGGAATCTTCAGTCTTCATTCCTGAAATATACAATCGCGACGGATACCTGGACGAGTGTCGATAGTGCGCCGAAGAACTTCGATTATGGGGGTAATATGTCCTACGATGGATCGCGCTATATTTACGCTATGCCGGGAAATGATGATGCCTTCTATCGTTATGATACCTGCAATGGCGAAGGTGGTTGTACGCCAGGCTGGACTTCTCTTCCGAATGCGGATTTCGGTAATCCGAATACGGTAAACGGCCAATTCATCTACGAAGGGGCAGATAGCGTGTACGATGAACGGAACAATGTGTATGCGAGGCAGGGGAATCTGTTGCCGTATTTCGCGAAGTACTCCATCCATGCTGATGCGGATCATGGAGAAACCCAGAATACCTGGACACCGCTTGCTCCAGCACCGGAAGGTTTTTATGATGGTGGAACCTTGGCATTCGACGCAACCACCCAGTCCATTTTTGCGGTCGGTGGCAACAACGCGGCAACGGCCAATATGCAGCAGAATTTTTATCGATACGATATCGCTACCAATACATGGTTCACTCTCCCGAATGTTCCGGCATTAGTGAGTTATGGAGCCTCTCTTTCTGTGTACAATGGGTACATTTATTTGGAACGTGGTGGTGGAACAACCAGTTTTTATCGGTACAGCATAGCGGATAGTACTTGGGAGCTTCCGAGGAGCGGTTTCTTCGGCCCGTCAATACCTACCGGAAATGGAACCGGGGTCAATTCATTTTTCCCGTATACGACCGGGACATTCATGGCCGCGGATAACACGACGAATCTGTACATCATCCGTGGAGGTTCGGACAATACGTTCGGGAAATACAATGTGACGACCGGAACATTCTCCGAGCTCGCGCGGCTGCCGGTGGGCGCGACGACCGGAGCGAGTATCTTGTTCAATCAAACAGAAGGAAAGGTGTACTATGTTCCTGGGGCGCTTGGTACGACACGTACTGGTTTCACAACGTATTTCTTTGTGTATGATGTGGCAACGAACGTTTGGACTGAAATTACCGCTGATCGCCCTCCTGGACAGGTCACGACGGGATCATCGATGACGTATGACGGGAGTCGGTATATCTATCTGACACAAGGGAACGCCTTGGTCTGGTGGCGCTATGATACTCAAGCCGCGAGCGGGTCGCGGTGGTCGGTGATGACGGCAATGACCGCAGGCGCTTGTGGTGGAGCTATCGGTGATGGATCAAAAATCATATATAAGAGCGGATATGTGTATGTCACTCGGGCTGGTGGGACGGCAAATGTGTGCCGTTTCCAGATCGGGGGAGCCTGGGCGGCACTCGGCGCCGTGCCCGGGACGGCCGGAGCAGGAAGTAGCTTGACTGATCCTGGTGATGGGTACCTGTACGCCACTCGCGGTGGTGGGACCAATGATTACTATCGATACGACACGGCACAGGTGGCTCCGGGTACTTGGCAGACCGTCAGTTCAACGCCAGCCCTCAAAGTTCCGGCTTTGGTGACGACGGGCGGCGTGGGCGCGTATAGTAACAATAAGAACTGGATCATCTCCGGAGCAGGAACGAATTCTTATGCCGATGGACTGTATAGCTATTTGGTTGGTTCCTCTGGAGGGAGTACTGGATTCGCGAAAACCGGAACCTTCACGAGCGCGACGATGAATTTGGTTTCCGTATACCATTTCGCCAATCTCGTGGTGAATTATACGACACCAACCAATACGTTCGTCACTCTTGAAACGCGGACATCCGATGATGGTGTAAGCTGGTCGAGTTGGACGGCCGCTCTGAATGATTCGGTTTCCGGCACGACGCATACGATGAGAATTGATTCACCGGCGGATGCCTTTATCCAGGTCAGGGCGACACTTTCCTCTTCCGACCAGATATTCTCACCGAATATCACCGATATCACCGTTCGATATTACCAGGATGTGGATGCCCCGACGAACCCATCATCAGTTTCGGCATATACCGATATTTCACATACGACCCCGATTCTGCCGGGTGATTGGAGTAGTCAGAGTGCACCAAGTTTCGTGTGGCCGGCTGCCAAGTCAGTGGGAGGAGCCGTTGATAATCCTGGTGGGTCAGGTATTTCCGGTTATTATGTCTACTTCGGAACGAATAGCGGTGCCGATGCTTTCAGTTTAGGAAGTTTTCAAACAGGAACGACATATACCGCCTCAGATTTGACATCCGGTCAGGCGTATTACCTCAAGATTAAGGCGGTTGATTTTGCGGGTATGATTCCGGTCGCGAACTACGAGGCTTTCACGTACCAATACGATACGGTCGCGCCGACCAATCCGAGCACTATCTCTGTGACGCCAACTGGATATACTGCTACGGATAATTATGATTTCCTCTGGGCAGCGGACGTGACGGATGACTATTCTGGCGTAGTGAAGTTCCAATACCGGACAGATGGCGATGCGCTCGGAGTGTGGGTGGATATCGATGATCCGGACGCGTTTCAAGTGACGATTCCGAATGCGGATCATCTGGTTGGAGCATATCAGTCAGGCAAGAACAAGTTTTATCTCCGGGCTGTCGATGCCGCTGGAAACACTTCGGCGTCGCTCATGCAGGAGTATTACTATAGTGCGAGCGCCCCGACCCCGCCGCAGAATCTTACGGTCACCCCGTCGACTTCCACGGACAACTCTTTTGCGTTTGCTTGGGATCAGCCGGCATCGTTTGTTGGTGATTCGACGAAGCTCGTGTACCGTTATTCTATCAATGTGCTTCCGACACCGAGCAATACGGTCTCGACCTCGCTTACGGCCGCTGGTCCCGCGGCTTTCGCGACCCAGAAGGGCGAGAATCTGTTCTTCGTCGTCGCTGAGGATGAGGCGGCGAATATCGAATACAATAATTATGCAGTGGTTTCGTTTACTGCGGATACGAGTAATCCTCCTATCCCGGGGAAGGTCCAGATTTTCGATACCTCGGACCGGGAAAATTCGAAATACGGCATCGCGGTGAAGTGGGTCCGCCCGGATGGTCTCAGTCTCGCGAACTTCGACGGTTTCGTTATCTATCGGTCTACCGACAACGTGACATTCACCGAGATAGCGAAGACGACAGGAAGCGCCTACGTCGATTCGGGAGAAATCCTTCTGCCATCGGGAGATACGACGCTCGAGAGTAAACTTTACTACTACTACGTAAAATCCAAGGATAAGACGAGTAATTATTCCGCAGCTTCGTCAGTTGTCTCGATTATCCCGACGGGTAAGTATACATCGGCTCCGAAGCTGGTCGGAAGTCCGAGCTATACGACTCAGGCTTTCCAGACCTCATTCACCTGGGCGACTGACCGCGTCGCGAGTTCTTTCATCGAGTACGGAAAAAGTATTTCGCTCGGGGAAACGACCGGCCAGGTGGATTCGTTGACTTCACACAGTGTCCTGGTAAAAGGATTGGATGCAGGTACCAAGTATTTCTATCGGACGAAGTATATCGACCCGGATGGCAATATCGGGACTTCGGATATCGATACGTTCACGACGCTTCCGCCGCCAGTCATTTCCGACGTGACGGTGACGGATATTCAGTTGCACACGGCCTATGTGAGTTGGACGACGAACGTGAGCGCTACCTGTATTTTGAAATACGGCTCGTACAGCATCGAGGAGAAATCGGGCGGTTCCAGTCATGTTCAGAAGATCGATCAGTTGAATCCGGCTTCGGACTATCGGGCGCAGATCGATTGTATCGACGGGGACCTCAATTCTTTCTCTTCCGATGAATATGCCTTCAGCACTCCGGAAGAACCGGTGGTGTCAGATGTCAAGGTAGAAAATAAAGAGGATGTCGATCTTCCGACTATCATCATCGCATATACCACCAATGTTCCGACTTCGACACTCGTATACTACAAATCAGCGGGAAGTTCAGAAAATCATACGTACCTGACCGAAGACCTCGTTACTGAGCATTCTGCGGAAATTTCCGATTTGGATCCGGCCGTGGAATATACGGTAACCATAACCGGAATGGATACGCATAATATCCAGGCGAGGGTGTTTGAACAGAAAATAACGACACGAACGGATTCCCGTCCTCCGAAAGTCCTTTCGAATAAAGCCATGGGACGGGTATCGGGTCGGGGGAATAATGCTCAAGCCAGTGTCTATATCAAGATCGAAACCGATGAGCCTTCCCGCCTTCATGTGGTTTATGCCAAGGGCATCGTGACCAAGTCGTTCGAACAGTCGACGAATGACGACTCGCTGAATACGTATCACCTCATCACGATCCCGGCCGAAGCGGGTGATGTCTATAGCTATCAGGTTGAAGTCTATGATGAAGCTGGCAACAAAACGACGACGGACCCATCGACGGTTCCGGTAGAACAGTCGAAAGCCAATGCGACGGAAGTCATCACGAGGACTTTCTTGAATAACTTCGGATGGATGTCGAGGCTGGGTGGGAATTAAGAATGAATTAGTGGTATACTGTAAGGAGGAATATCGTACCCTTTCTTGAGTCAGGGTGATATTTTTGATGAAGGGGAATATAAAAAGAGAAAAGATGCCCGAAGAGAAAGAAATCGTTATCAGGGTAAGCGGTCTCAAAAAAAGCTTTCATGTCGGGGAGCAGGATATTCCCGTCTTGTTCGGTATAGACCTTGAGATCCGGAGGGGCGAATTCGTTCTTTTGGTTGGTCCGTCCGGTTGCGGAAAATCGACGCTCCTACACACGATTTACGGCCTGGAAAGTCCAACCGAGGGAACGGTGTTCATCGAGACTGAAAACATCTGGGAGAAAACCAAAAACTGGAGGGCGAATTTCCGGAACAGGTATATCGGGTTCGTTCCTCAGCAGCCGTTCTGGATCAAGTCGCTTACCGTCATCGAAAATATCGCCATACCGGGAGTCATCGCGGGAAAGACGTTCAGCGAGAGTATTGCTATCGCGGCGAAACTGATAGAGCTTGTCGGGATGGGGAAGTGGGCGAATCATCGGCCATTCGACCTTTCCGGAGGACAGCAGCAGCGTATCGCACTCGCCCGATCACTTCTTTTGAACCCGAAATTCATTATCGCCGACGAACCGACAGGAAACCTCGACTTGAAGGCCGGAGAACAGCTCATGAGTTTGGTCGGAAACATCTCCCGTCAGTTTCAGATTACGATCATCATGGTTACGCACAACATGGATCAGTACAAGTTCGGATCCAGGATTATCAATATGGTGGATGGCAAGGTCACTTCCGATACGATCAATCAGCAGTTCATCGGGATGATCGATGAGGAAACGGTTCAACAGGCGATGCAGGAAACATCTCAAACGATATGAGCTTTTTTTCACAAAAGGAAAAAGAGGGGAAGGATATCCCTGCAAATACGATTTCGCTCGGAGGATCGGCAGTTCCTTTTTCTTCTGATATCCATTTTTCCCACATGCTCCTTTCGTCCGTCCTTTTCATCGGATGGCGTAATATGTTCGCGAATCGGATGCGCTCCATCCTGACCGTGGGAGGGGTGGCTATCGGCATCGGGATCATTACGCTTCTGATCGCGCTCGGTTTCGGAGTGCAGGGAATGGTCATTCGTGAGGTGACCAAGAACAACCCGAGCGATATCATCGACATCAGCAACAAGAGCCTGGAGAATTTCGCTTTGCTTGACAAGACGACCATCAACAAAATGAAGAATATCGCCGGTATCAAGGAGGTCGAAGTCCGGGCGAGTGTCGGAGGAAAGTTCGTGAACGGGGAATCTCAGACCGATGTGACGCTCAATGCGATCAGTCGGCACTTTCTCGATCTCGCAAGAACCGATATCCGCGAGGAAATGAGAGAAGCGATTTTTGCTACTCCTCAGGCTATTCTCGTGACGCCGAAGCTGGCTTCCCTTCTCGGGTATGAGAATCCGGAAGATATCGTGGGGAGAGAAATCGAATACAGTGCGGTTGTAACGAGTGATATGATTGCATCCGATCTGGGAGATGGAGAAGAACCGATCGTAACGGATGAGAGCCGGAACAAGCTCAATATCGTAGGGGTCGTCAAGGATCAGACAAGGGATGATGCGGTATATGCCTACATTCCCCTCGAGATCGTACGCGCGCGTTATGGCAATGTCGCCGGACAGTTCGCCAAGGCCAAGGTGGAAAATGAATCCTCCATCGAATCGGTCAGATTGCAGATCGAGCAGACCGCTTTCGTGACGGAGAGCATTGTCGATACGATCGCGGATATCAACTCCTTCTTTTCGATCGTTCGTGGCATCTTGATTGTTTTCGGGGTTATTATCATGTCCATTTCGGCGATGGGCATGCTCAATACCTTGAGTGTGTCCCTCCTCCAGCGTACGAAGGAGGTCGGTATTCTGAAAGCGCTCGGAGCGAAGAGATCGGACATCTTCAAGATGTTCATCTTCGAAGCTTTTCTGATCAGTTTTCTCGGAGGGTCCCTCGGACTGCTTTTCGGGTATGGCGGAGCGAAAGGTATCAATACCGGCGTGAATTTTTTGGCACAGAAGTACGGTGTCATTAGTATGAACTTCGTGCAGCTTCCTTCGGCGTTCGTCGTTTCCATCATCATCTTCATCTTCTTTCTCGGTCTCATAACGGGTATTTTTCCCGCTATGCGCGCCTCGAAGATCCATGCTCTCGAAGCACTCCGATACGAGTGACCCGTCGGTTCCTGGATTCTTTGTCGAATTCGGTCTCTCCTTGTGATTTTTGGCAGGAGTACGCCATCTTGACACGCTCTGAATTAGCAATCTATAATAGAGAGTGCTAAATGGTAAACGGATTAAAAGACGAGTCTGTCTGCTCGCATGCGAGTCTCTTTTCTGGGATGAGATGCAAGAAGATGGCTAAGTCGACAAGAACGTTATGGCGAAACAGATTGCGTATAGTGCCGTCGCCCGCCGGAGCATGAAAGCGGGAATCGATAAGGTGGCGGATGCGGTCAAGGTGACGCTCGGGCCCAAGGGACGCAATGTCATCCTTTCGAAGAGTTACGGAGGACCGACGATTACGAATGACGGGGTGACTATCGCGAAGGATATCGAGCTTAAGGACCATTTCGAGAATCTCGGGGCATCACTCATCAAGCAGGTCGCAGAGAAGACGAATGACATCGCTGGCGACGGGACAACGACTTCGACGGTCATTATGCAGGCGCTTGCTCGCGAAGGGCTCAAATTCGTTGAGACCGGAATCAACCCGGTCGGGATTCGGCGCGGGATGGAAGCGGCCAAGGCCGATGTCATCGAAGCCCTCAAGAAGAATTCTCAGCCGATCAAGGACAAGAAATCTATCGTTCAGGTGGCGACGATTTCCGCTGAATCGGTCGAGATGGGGGAAATGATCGCTGGGGTGATGGAGGCAGTGGGCAAGGACGGTGTTGTGACGACCGAACAGTCTCAGACACTTGGCCTTTCGAAGGAGATTGTTGAAGGGATGAATTTCGATAAGGGGTACATCTCTCCGTATTTTATGACGAGCGCCGAGTCTCAGACAGCGGAGGTCGCCAGCCCATACATTCTTATCACCGACAAGAAAATTTCCGCTATCACGGAGATTGTCCCTGTCCTTGAGAAGCTCGCGCAACTGGGGAAGAAGGATATCGTCATCTTAGCGGAAGATATCGACGGTGAGGCGTTGGCGACACTGGTTGTGAATAAGATCCGTGGGGTGCTGAATGTGCTGGCGGTCAAAGCGCCTGATTTCGGAGACGGACGCAAGGCCATTCTTCAGGATATCGCCCTTTTGACCGGAGGACAGGTGATTTCCGAAGAGAAAGGTATGAAGCTTGAAGCGACCGAGGTCGCTATGCTTGGCCAGGCGCAGAAAGTCATCGCTTCGAAGGATGATACGACCATCGTCGGCGGTAAGGGCAAAAAGAAAGATATCGAAGCCCGAGTCAGCGAGATCAAGACTCTCATCGAGAAATCGAAAAGCGAATATGATCGCGAGAAATTGAAAAAGCGGATGGCGAAATTGGCAGGAGGCGTGGCAGTTATTCGTGTCGGGGCGGCAACTGAGACGGAGCTTACCTACATGAAGCATAAGATGGAAGATGCGGTCAATGCAACGAAGGCAGCGATCGAGGAAGGCATCGTCGCTGGCGGTGGCACTGCCCTGGTGAAGGCGGCCGCTTCCGTAGCGGTGGAATTCTCAACGAAAAAGAAAGTCGGAACGCATGAATTCAACGCCGGATATGAGGCGCTCCTGAAAGCTCTCAATGAACCACTGAGGCAGATCGCGATGAATGCCGGCGAGCAGGATGCGGCAGTCGTTCTCAATAAGGTCATTGAATCGAAGGGCGTGAATTTCGGGTACAACGCGAAGGATAATGCCTATGAAGAGGACATGGTGAAGGCAGGGATCATCGATCCACTCAAGGTCACTCGGACTGCACTTGAGAACGCGGTTTCCGTCGCAGCTCTTCTTCTGACGACCGAGGCGGCCGTTGTCGATCTTCCGGAGGAGAAGAAGCCGGAAATGCCGGATATGTCCGGTATGGGTGGGATGATGTAAACCGCTCGAAGAGAGATTTTCGAAAGGCTCCTCTTTCAGGGGAGCCTTTGCTTGTTCCTGGGTGTTTCCCGTTGAAAGCACCGAAAAAGAAGAGTAAGATGAGGGAGTGATTTTATCCGTATCTCTTACCGGTATGTTCGTTTTTGTCTTTTGGTTGATACTGCTTGTTGCGCATGCAGCGCTCGCTTTCTCGGTCAGTCATTTTTTCGGGCTGGTGCTCCCGGCGCAGCGTTTTTGGCTGGCCGTCTGCGCACTGCTTCTTTCGGGGATTTTCATCGGCGCCTCCTTGCTTGTCCATTGGAAGGATATCCAGTTGACTCGTTTCTTATATGCATTATCCGGTTTCTGGTTGGGGCTGCTTGTCCAGCTACTTATCGCGGCTGTCTTGATTTGGCTTATCGTTCTTTCTGCTCCGCGGGTCGGGTGGAGTTATCCGGACACGGTTCTCTTGACCGGTCTTTTCTTCGGAGTCGCTCTATTGGTCTCCTGTTTTGGAGCTTGGAACGCTTCTCATCCGCAATTGAAAATGATCACGGTGCAGATTCCGGGGCTGCCCGATACATGGAAAGGAAAGCGCGTAGTCCAACTTTCCGATGTCCATCTCGGCGATGTCTATCGGACAAGCTTCCTGCAGAGGGTGGTTGATCAGGTGAATGCCACGGAACCGTCTCTCGTCGTCATTACGGGAGACTTGTTCGATGGGATGAATGATCAGTTGGATTCCCTGGCAGCCCCATTGGCTGATATACGTGCGGAAAAGGGGACTTACTTCGTTACCGGGAATCACGAAGTCCATATCGGTATGGACATCGTACGGAAGGCGCTCGACGTCCTTCCGGTACGGATGCTCGAGAATGAGGTTGTGGATGTCGATGGTCTCGCGGTTATCGGGATAAGCTATCCGGAAAGAAAGGCTTCATTCGATCTCACGGGTCTTCTGGAGAGGATGAACCCTTCCTTTCTCGGGAAACCGAACATTCTCCTTTTCCATGCCCCGACGCATATCGGTATATTTAAGGCAGCCGGAATCAATCTTCAGTTGTCGGGACATACGCATCTCGGACAGCTTTTCCCTTTCTTTTTTATCACGAAAGCGATATACCACGGGCATGATTACGGTCTCTACCAGGATGGGGAATACGCTTTGTATACGACGAACGGGGTCGGTACCTGGGGGCCGCCGCTCCGAGTCGGCAATACGCCTGAAATAGTGGTGATCACGCTTGAATAGGTGTCTCTCCTATGGATCAGATGGTTTTTTTCGGATTAGTGAGTGTCTTTTTTCTGGTAAATACGGGAGCTTTTTTAGGTATGGCTCTCGATAAGAACCGGAGTCGGAAATCCGGAGCGGAACGGATCTCGGAAGGAGTACTTTTCTTCTGGGCGGCCGCTTTCGGAAGCATCGGAGTATGGCTCGGTATGTTAGTTTTCCGGCATAAGACTCAGAAGTGGTATTTCATCCTGGGTATTCCGCTTCTGATCGTGGAGAACATTGCTTTTCTGTTGAGTATTTCCGAATGGCTCCGGCAGATGTATACCTGGCAATAAAAAAGCCCCTGAATCGCGAAGCGATAGTGACCCTGGCTGGTCAGGCCATTGTCGTGGATGGTGGCTGGGTGCTTC
>CAYMZY010000004.1:0-42516 GCA_964395165.1 uncultured Bdellovibrionales bacterium
ACCGTTGCCATAGAGGACGCCATTGCTCGTGAAGGTGGCGGCTCCAGTTCCCCCCCGAGAAACCATCAACTGACCCGACCAACCAAGAGTAAGAATATTCCCAGAAACAGAACCAGTCACATTCGTGTCACTCACGACGCTTGTTGGAACAGAAGAGGAAACCGCGAGAGTGATGCTTCCTGCAGCATTAGTGATAACCATTCCGTTTCCCTGAACCAGGTTCGCTAAAGTGTAACCAGTTCCATTACCGATTAGAAGGGTTCCGTTAGCAGCCGCTGAACCATTCAATCCTGTCCCACCCCGGGAAACATTCAGGTATTGTTCCGACCCCAAGGAGCTTGTCCCTCCCCAATATGCGACATAACCCGGAGTACCCGTTCCAGTCAAACCGGCAGCAAAATTCGCACATTCCCACAAGCTACTCGCATCGTTCCATGCGACACCCTGTCCATTAGCACATCCTTGAAGCAAAGCAAGTTGATCAGATCCAGCTCCAGCGAATTCAAGACCGGATGCAGATGATGTCGACCCCACCCCATCTGCGCCAGATAGAAGGCTAAGAGAAACAACAGGGGTCGCGCCTTCTGATCCAGAACCGGAAACAGAAATACCGTTCCCCCCAGAAAGAGCAGCGATATAATTTCCAACCGTATCCGCGCCAAGGTTAATTAAATTCGTAAATACCTGGGTTGGTGCGAAAACAATGTTCCCAATCATCGTCCCGCCAGAAAGAGAGAGAAAAGAACCTGAGACCGAAGTAGCAATCGAGGAAAATGTGACGCCATCATTTGAAATCTGCCAGGCGCCAGTCGATCCGCTATAACGAAGAGCTGGTCCAGTAACAGCGTCAGAAACCCTTACATCAAAATCTCCTCCGATCCCTAACCCGTCCCCGATAGTGAAAACTTCTGAGTCCGTTCCCGTATCCGTGTTTTGGTCATGTAAACGCGCATCGTTTCCAAGGACCAATTGCTTCGCACCCTTTCCGGTCGGCAATTGCTTCAAATCCACCAGTCCCTTCCCGCTGAGAATCAAAAGATTTCCGCTCTGCGTTCCCGGAATATACCCCCGCAACGACTCCGAGTTCGATGCATTCACAGCATTCAACGCTGAAGGCACGGATCCTAAACGTTTTCGCGGGATCATCTCCGAGTCGGTACCGATACGCACACCCAAGAAATACCCTCCTTGGTCAAAATTCAAATTCACCGGAAAAGGAACAACATCACCTAAGAACACCCGAAGTGCCCCGTTCTTCACTTCAACCGTCTGAGTCTCTTCCCAGACGCGTGCCGAAGCATCGAGATTCGACGGATAATTATCACTAACCGTCCGATCAACGCTATAAATTCCGAAGCGAACTTCATACGACCCGTTGGCGATTATCTTGTTGTCCGCGTCAAACAACGAAATCGTAAGCGGAATTTCCTTCATGGACTGCGCAAAAACAGGTCGTGAGCTATTCCACCACCCCATGAGCATCCCTCCCGCCATCGCGATCATCAGGATGAAATATGCTGTTTTTCGGTTTTTATTTTTTACATAAAACGTCATGTATTTTCCCGAAATATCCTCTCAATTTTACCACAGAAACCCCTCTGTCAACAAGGATTTTTACCCTTTCTTTCCAGAATTTTTTTTCCTGTCAAGAATCACAGATCCATCGTCCATATTCCCTGAAAAACCATCTCTTTTTTTCTACTTTTTCTTCACTGCCCATCCGAATACTTCTCCCACCGCATCCGCAATCAAATCAAACAATGAAACCGTCTTCGACCCCGTATACACCGCGTGCTGCTCGCTACTGACCTTATTTCCAAAACGGTCCTCGCTTCTGATAACGTATACGTATGTCGAGGCTTGATCAAGCCCCGGAATGGTCAAGCTATGACTGATTCCGAATCCCTCTTCCAAGGCTGTCTTCGACACCTGCCCTGACCCTTTAGAATATTCGATCTCCGCCTGTGAAAGTTTATTCGTCTGCCATGCAATGGTCAGTCGGACTTCCTGCTTATTTTTTTCCGCGAAAGCCTCTCCGCGAACATCGGTAATCTCAAGAGGGGAAAGATCATCCTCCGGAACGAACAACTCCGCTTCTCCGCCGATAACGATAGATTCGGCACGGAAATTTTCACTCCGGTAGCGGGAATCGACTACGGAAGCTTCCGGATCCGATTGGCTCTCTTGTTTCGGGACCACGGCCTTTTTCTCCCGTGAAATCTCCGGTGATTGTTCCTGAGGTTGTGGACTCACCGGTCTTGATCGAAAAAACCAAAAACCCCCCCCTCCCGCGAGCGAGAGCAAGAAAAACACGAGCATCCAAATCAATTTTTTTTTATTTTTTGGAGGTGGCGGCCACGAAGCATTCTCCGTATTCGCACCGGAAGGATTGTCTCCCGCCGTAAAAGGCGATATTGAGACATTCGATCCGCCAAGCTCTACGCCTGCCATAAAACGGCACAAAGAAAAAATAAACCCTCTCTCTGATCATCTTCAGGAAATACCGAAAAATCCGTCAAAACCTACCAGAATTATACCAAAAAAAGTCCGGGAAACAAAGAAAAACCGCGCCAAAAAATATCCGGCTCCAAAAAAATGTCCTCCGAGAGAATATCTAGAGCTTTCGGAGGTAATCATAGGCCGAAAGAGCGGCGACCACACCGTCTCCGGCTGAAATATTGTTCTGTTTGTAAGGGGCATCCGTCACATCACCTGTAGCGAAAATTCCCGGCCGAGAAGTAGCTTTGGTCCGATGGTCCAGCATGATTTCCCCACGCTCATTCCGATCAACCAATTCTCCGACAAAATCAGAATTCGGAATCATACCGATTTCAACGAATACGCCATCAAGTTCGAGACTCACCTCTTTCCCGGTATGAGCATCTTTATACCGGATCCCCTCAACCGTATTTTCTCCGAGGATCTCTTGTATCAGGCCGAAATAGATAACACTCACCTTTGAATCAGCCAAAATTTTCTCCCGAGTAATAGCATCCCCTTTCAATTCGCCAGAACGGACCATAAGTACGATTTCACGCGCGTAGGGAAGGAGATCTTCGACTGCTTCCAGTCCAGAATTTCCACCGCCGACCACGACAACCTTCTTCCCACGAAAGAAAGGCGCATCACACGTCGAACAATAGACAACTCCCTTACCACGGAATTTCTCTTCACCAGAAACATTGAGTGCCCGATGACGACCACCCGAAGCGATGATGATCGTCTTAGCCAGATACGACTCCCCAGAACTCGTCTTGACTGAAAATTGACCTCTCTCTTCCGCAATTTCCACAGCTTGCTCGCCAGTCTGGATTTCAACTCCTTCTTGCGCTCGGAGATGCTTTTCCAATGACTGCGCCAATTCCCATCCGGGGAGCGAAATCGTCCCAATCCAATTTTCTACTGACGCGGACACCGAAGATTGCCCCCCAATGCTCTCGGTAATTAAAAGCGTTTTCAACTGTTTTCGTGACGCATAGATAGCCGCAGAAACACCTCCGGGACCGCCACCGATAACTGCGATGTCATATACCATAAACCTTCAATTACTTTAATTAAAGCCCGAAAATTCTCATCAAACCCGACCACGTGCCCACATGGCAGCCGCTACACGTTCAAGGGCCACGATATACGCTCCCATACGGAGAGTCGTGTTGTATTTCTCATGCGATGTCCAGACTGCTTCGAATGCCCCCTGCATTTTTTCTTCCAGTTTCCGATGGATATCTTCCTCCGTCCAATACGCATTCATCGCATTCTGAACCTGCTCGAAATAAGAGACGGTCACGCCTCCGGCATTCGCCAGGATATCCGGCACCACCATGATTCCGCGATCGAAGAGAACGGCATCTGCCTCCTTGGTTATAGGACCATTCGCGACTTCCACTATCAACTTCGCTTGAATATCCGCGACATTTTTTAAAGTGATTGCACCCTCCAAGGCTGCCGGGACTAAAATATCGCATGGGATGGAAAGCAGTGCCTCGCTCGAAAGTGATTCACAGCCAAAGCACTTTTTCAGTGAACCAGTCGCACGTTTGTGCGCCTCGATTTCAACCACATCCAACCCCTCCTCGCGATACACCGTCGACTGCGAATCCGAGATTCCAACTACCAAATAGCCAGATTCCTGAAGCAGACGAGCCATGTGTCCTCCTCCATTTCCAAAACCCTGGATTGCCACTCGGATAGGTCGCGAGAAATGTGCTTTCTGGACAGCCTTCTCAAGAACGAAAAACGCTCCCTGCGCAGTGGCATATTCACGGACTAGCGATCCACCGATAACGATCGGTTTTCCGGTAATGACACCCGGGGCTTTCTCTCCCATCAACGTCTCGTACTCATCGAGCATCCACCCCATAACACGCGGATCAGTCGAAACATCGGGAGCCGGTATGTCCTTATGTTTCCCGATAAAAGGCGCTATAGAACGCATATACCCGCGGGATAATGCTTCGAGTTCACGATCTGAGAATGGCTTCGTATCAACAACGACGCCACCCTTCCCACCACCAAGCGGCAACCCGAGAACCGCAGTCTTCCAGGTCATCCATGCCGAAAGAGCCATGACTTCCTCGCGGGTCACATCAGGATGAAAACGAATCCCCCCTTTATACGGGCCGGTCGCATCATTCCACTGCGAACGGAATCCGGTGAACACTCGTGTCCTTCCGGAATCCATCCGTACCGGGACCGAAACCTCGATCAATCGGTCTGGTGAGAGCAAACGCTCGAAAATTCCCGGATCGATACGGGCTATTTTTTGTGCAGCACGCAATTGTTCGCGAGCGGTTTCGAGAGAGTCCATAAGAAACTTCCACGCTATCGATTTACCCTCACTGCATCCGAAATAAACTCTTCAGGTATGCCTCATTGATCTTCCGTTTGCCATCCCACCTACAAGCGATATCATCCTTAAGCAATTCGACACCGAGCATTGCCACTGCCTCACGGACAGCGCTGATCTGAGTGATGATCGAGAGACATTCGCTTTCCCCTTCGATCATTTTTCGAACACCTCGAAGCTGCCCTTCTATACGGGAAATTCGGGCGAACATCCTCTCACGATTCGTTTTCTCCTGCTTCAACATACTTTTTCAGGACAGAAAATATACCCTACCGGGGTATATTACGACTTCGCCTACCATCCTGTCAAGAAAACCGACTCTTATTCCGGCAAAGCCCTCACCTGCTCTCGGAACTGATCTCCCCGATCAAATTCGTTCTTAAATAAGCCGAAGCTCGCCGCTCCAGGCGAAAGAAGAACGATATCACCGTTCTCCGCATTCCGAGCCGCCAATTCGACCGCTTTCCCCATGGATTCGACGACGATCCATTTCTGACTCTCACTTTTCCTCTGAACGAACAAACTCTCCAGCTTCTCCAAAAGTTTCTCCGTCCCCGTTCCCTTGAGAAAAACAACTCCTTTTGCCCGATCAAGGATCGTCTCAGCCAATCGACTGAAATCAAGTTCTTTATCGTTTCCCCCGACGATGAGATATACTGACCCTGGGAAGCTCTCTAGGGCCGCTATTGAGGCTTCTGGTATCGTTGCAGCCGAATCATTATAAAAACGGACACCCCTCTTCATTCCGACGAACTCCAGCCGATGAGGAACGCCCTGGAAAGAAAGAAGTCCCCGTTGTATCACCGCTGGCTTCACTCCGAACGTCCGTACCGCCGCTACTGCCGCCAAAGCATTGATACGATTGTGTTCCCCGATCAAAGATGTCTCCGTCAAACAGGCAACCTCCTCCTGATATCCGGATTGTGCCTCAATAATCCGATCTCCGAGCAACGTAAACCCATCCGATGAAGCCTGAGTCGCCTTTGAAAACCAAATGACTCCCGCTGGTGCATCAGCAGCCATGGCCTGTGTCCACGAGTTGTCAGCATTAAGTATCACCGCCCCTGATGATTGAAACCGGAAGATATTCTTCTTGTCTTCCACATATGCCTCCATGCTCCCGTAGTAGTTCTGATGATCCAGATAGATATTCGTAACAACCGAAAGAAGCGGGCTCTTCCGTATACGCGACAGTACGGACAATCTCCATGATGAAAGCTCGAATACGACGATGCTCCCTTCATGGATCTTTTCGAGTTCTCCTAAAACAGAAGTCCGATTAATTCCGACCCGCACAACCTGCCGTCGGTCTTCTTCCAAAAGATGCGCGATAAGCGATGCTGTGGTCGTTTTCCCCTTCGTTCCGGTAACTCCGATGATGGCTACCGGACACAAATCAAGGAAAATACCCGCGTCAAGAGTAACGGGCACCTGATGGGCTTCAGCGATCTGGATGAACGGGTTCGTCCATGGCAAACCGGGATTCTTGATAACCAGATCCGTCTTGATAAAATCCTGCTCCCGATGCCCGCCAAGTACATATCGTATTCCTTGGATGTCTCTCAAGGCTTCGAGGGACGGCTTCAGCTCCTCTTCCGTCTTGAGATCGGTAACTACGATTTCCCTGACTCCCATTCCGGACAAAAAACGGACCGTCCCGACACCTCCATCATTCAGTCCGAGGCCCATGACTGTCACCCGCTTCCCCGCAAAATAATCTCGCGTAAACATACGATATTTTCAACGCAAAGAGTTCGTAGAATCCTATTATAAACGCTTCTGTATATTCCGTACATATTCACGCCACGCGAACAGACAAAGAGCAGCTATTGCGCCCAACGTGTCGGAAAGCATATCTTTCTGGGCATCCCAGATATCACCTTGACTCCCGAGATAGGCCGCACCGGCTTCAGGATCGCTAGTGACAGCAAATATCCACTCGACAAGTTCATAGGTCATTGCCACGGTCGCAATAGTAAAAAGAGGAAAAAGATACAACACAGTCCGCGAACGTACCGCTCGTTTCATGACCAAAAGTTCGGCGAAAGCGAAAGCATAAAATCCAACTGTGAAATGCGCAACCCGATCGTACATATTCCGTTCGAAACCAAATAGGTCACCGAACCAATCGAATGGCACCCGCTCAAAAGTGTAGTGTCCACCGATAGTGTGCAGAAAGACTAGGATACTCATGAGGATATATGCCGTACCTGAAAACCGTATTCCGCGAGCATACAATGCGACAAGTATCCCTACGATGATCATCACCGTCAAATTCTCCGCGAACCAGATCTCACGCTGATACGGATGTATCGAAAGCGAAATGAAAAGCACGATATAACCGGATAAGAGTAAAAATGGCAGACTCGAAAAAGATTTCTTCACACTATCTGATCTTACCAGTGAAACCAACCCTGTTTCCGACGAAGAAGCATACCGGAACGCTGTTTCGTCAGCCGTCCTTTCTCCAGGGCAACAACCCCATTCACGAACACCCACTCAATACCATCCGGATACCGATACGGATCTTCCATCGTTGCCCGCGATACGACTAAATCAGGATGCAAGACGACTATATCAGCAGCACACCCTTCACGTAGAAGACCGCGGTTTTGCAGGCCGAACTTCGCCGCTGGCTTTCCAGTCATCTTATAAATCGCTTCTTCCCATGACAGAAGTCTTTTCTCACGGACATACTCAGACAACACCTTCGGGAAAGTCCCGAAATTTCTCGGATGCACCAGGTCTCCCGTTGACTTGTGCTCCAGGGCATACCCGACGCCATTACTCGAAATGATTGAGAACGGATGCGCGACAGCCTTATCTACATTCTGCTGCGACAAAACTTCAAGTGAAACGATTGCCTGCCCATTGCTCGCCAACAGAATGTCAAGAATGACCTCTTCAGCCGATTTTCCCTGCTCCTGAGCGATTTCCGCTATATGTCGCCTTTTAGTCATTCGGCTCAGCCGGGATGATGATAAAATCATGCTGGTATAGTCCCACGATTCCTTCTTCATATCCCGAATTACCGCCTGCCGAACCTGTCGATCACGCAAACGGTACATCATCATCTTACGACCGCCCTCCGTGATCCATTTCGGCAAGAATGTATACAGGACCGAACCGGTAGTCGTATACGGATATACATCAAATGTGATTTCCTGATCATTCATCGATGCTGTTTCGATCAAATGGAACACTTCGTCCATAAGCGGCCAATACCTCTCGCCGACTGCCTTTAGGTGGGAAATATGGAGGGATATCCCTGATTCGCGTGCGACACCGATTGCTTCCTCAACCGCCTTGACCAGTCCGGCTCCTTCGTCACGCACGTATGTGGCATACACTCCACCCATCGAACGGACCGCCGATGTCAACTGTACCAACTCCCTTGTCCCCGTATCACGGGCATGCGTATAGACAAGGCCGGTAGAAAGACCAAGCGCACCTTCTCGCATAGCTGTCCGAAGAAGCTTCCCCATGGAATTGATTTCCTCGGGTCTGATCGGACGACTCTCATCGCGCATGACTCCGCGGCGAAGCGTTCCGTGTCCGACCAACGTTCCGAAGTTCGTCCCGGGTCGTCGACGCTCCACCTCATCCAAAAATCCTTCCATCGAAAGCCAATTGAAATTTACTTTCCCGATATCGGTCCACTTCTGAATAGACCGGATAACCCCGGGGTTCGTGAAAGGCGCAAGCGAAGAACCGGAGTTCCCCCCGATGACAGTCGTCACTCCCTGGCAAAGCATACCGGCAAGCTCGGGTTGAGCGAGTAATTCCCAGTACGTATCCGAATGATTATTGATATCAATAAAACCGGGAGTGACATAGCATCCGGTCGCATCGATTACTTGTTCCGCCGAAGATGAAGAGAAATCACCGACACCAACAATAATACCTTCCTTCAAAGCGACGTCGGCCGAAAACATCGGCTTCCCGCTCCCATCGACAATCGTCCCATGCTGAATGACTATATCGTACACATGTTTCAACGAGATTTTTGTTTTTTACATACTTTCTTGAGAGGCCTGCTGTCTCAACTTCCCAACGATATCCTCGATTTCCCTGAGAAATTCTCGGTCCTCCCGAAGCGTCTTCGGTAAGAACACACGAACATCGACCGCCTGACCGAGTGATTCCGCTTTCTCCCGCGCTTCGCGCTTCGCAATTTCTATCATTTCAGCATATCCTTCCATCGATCTCGTCGCATACCGGAGATTCCGAAAATCCTGCTTGACAGCAGCCATAACCACCCGATTGGTCCGCATATCCGAAAGCATTTCTGCAAGCGGGTTCCCCGAGTCACGAGGATTTTTCATCGCCGCAATACGGGCATTGAAATCTTCATCCCTCTTGAGCGTCTTCGAATCAGCATAGTGCATCGCATAAGCTGGATCCACCTTGGCTACCTCAAGCATAAAAAGCTTGTCCTTTCGAAGATGCTCCGACAAAGCCTCCAGTCGAGCAAGCGCCTCTTCCGGATTTGAGCGGAGAAACTGCAGATAATCCAAAGCCTCCGAATCATCGATTCCCTCTATCTTCTCATTTCCGATTTGCGCATCCAGCACCTTTTCTTTCTTCGGCTTCTCTTCCGGCGTTGATTCTTGAGCATCAGGTACCTTCAATTCCCGATCAGACTCTTCGGAAGAGGCGGGTGTTTCCTCTGACGACGATGGAACAGCCTCAGTCCGTACCTCCGTTGATTTTCCGGCAGCAGTGACAACTTCTATAACTGATGGATATTGATCCGATTCTGACTCTTCTTCTGGTCCTGCTTCCTCGTGCAGAGACCCCGCGGCAAGTTCCCGCTCTTCCGCACCCAGCGTTTCGAGTTTCGCCTCCAATTCCTTCCGCTGTTGAATAAGCTTCAACAACGTATCATCATCCTTATCCGGCGTGATGGAAACGTTGAGTTCCTCAAGCTCGCGCTCAAGCGCCTGCTCTTCAGCGGTCAGTTCGGCGACACGCTTCACCTGCTCGTCACGGATACTTTCATATAAACCGTTTTCCTTAGCCAGTGACCGGCGTTCCGCAAGAAGTTCCAGCACGACCTCATCGGTCAAAGATCCGAATATCGTGGTTGAAATTTCCTGCAAACGGGTCGCATTCTGCCTATATCCCTCCTCATCGAGAGGCGCTGAAATCTTCTGCATATTATATTTGGTTTTTGATGACGATCAGACCACAGAAACTAGCTCTCCTTGCCAACAAGAGAAGCCATCTCGACGAGACGCTGCGAATATCCCCATTCATTATCATACCATGCCACCACCTTTACGAAATCACCGTCCACCACTTTAGTCAGGGAAAGATCAACAATACTCGAAAAAGGATTCCCAATGAAGTCCGAGGAAACTAGCGGCTCTTCAGTCACCGCAAGCACACCGCGCATCCGCTCACCGGCCGCAGCCTCCTTGAGAGCAGCATTCACTTCTTCGGCCGTCGTTTTCCGCTTCAAAAGAAAGGTGAAATCCGTGATAGAAACGACGAGCGTCGGGACACGAAGCGCTAATCCATCGAATTTTCCTGCAAGCTCGGGGATTACTTCCGCCACCGCGATCGCTGCCCCGGTTGTCGTCGGCACGATATTCTGGCTCGCCGCTCGTGCACGACGCAGGTCGCGATGTGGGCTGTCTTCGAGGTTTTGATCCGCCGTATACGAATGAACCGTTGTCATCAACGCCTTTTCGATTCCGAATGTATCCTGAAGGACTTTGGCTACAGGAGCGAGACAATTCGTCGTACACGAAGCATTCGATACCACTGTTTCCCCGGCATACATATCATCGTTCACCCCCATCAAGAAGGTCTTCACATCCGCCGCTCCTCCTTTAGCCGGTGCTGATAGGATCACCGCGCGCGCGCCCGCCGTGATATGCTGAGTCGAACTGTCCTTATCGACGAAACGACCCGTACACTCGAGCACAACATCGACCCCGAGATCCTTCCAAGGGAGTTTTAACGGATCCTTTTCCAACAGAACCGGGTACAACTTCCCGTTCACACGAATCCCACCCTCTTCGGCGACCACCGGATACCGATAGCGGCCGTAGGCAGTATCATATTTTAGAAGATGAGCGAGTGTCTTCGTATCGGCAAGATCGTTGATTGCCACGACTTCCAAATCCGGTTTCTCAAGCGCGATCTTGAATGCCGCCCGCCCGATCCGACCGAATCCATTGATAGCGATTTTTTTCATACGTTTTTTTTAACTTTTGATATGCGTATTATATATCATAGACTCTCTATCCCGCCTTCCCTGAACTTCCGAACATCCGCATCTTCTTCTGAACCGCCTCCCTGGTTTCCTTTCGGGCGGCACCGAGTATCTTTCGCAGATCCGTCTCATCGCTCGAATCGAGTATTTTCCGCAACCCGCCGATAAAAGCCAATCTGACCGCCGTATCGACATTAAAACAGGAAATGCCGCGCGTAATGACTTCCGTAACCCGATCAGATTCCCAATCAGAAGCTCCATGCAACACCAGCGGTAAAGAAACTCGCTTTGCGACAGCGGAGAGGCGCTCGTAGTCAGGCTCACTCCGCTCACGAAAAAACCCATGCGCATTCCCGATCGCTACCGCCAGAGTATCGACACCGGTCTCACGTACGAAGTCCTCCGCCTGTTCGGGATCCGTCATGTATTCGTTCCAATCAACATCCTCCATGGAAATTTCCCCGAGATACGGCACGCTGCCAAGCTCACCCTGTACGGAGACGCCTCTCGTCCGTGCGAGTGCAACCACCTTCTTCATCGTACGGACGTTATCGGCATAACTCTTCCGTGACCCATCATACATCACCGACGGAAACCCGATCTCGATAGACCGTTCGACGACCTCGAAACTCTTTCCGTGATCCAGATGAATCGCTATCGGGACATCCCCTGCATAGAACTCAGCGACATTCTTGACATACTGGAAAATAGCCCGGCCACCCGCGTAATCGAACGTCTTTTCCGTCATCTGCACGATCACCGGGGACCGTTCTTCGAGCGCCGCGTCAATAATAGCCCGCGTCGTCTCGACATTGATCGTATTGAAGGCCCCTACGGCATATCCGCCTTTCTGTGCCGACTCAAGTAATTCTTTCGTTCCGTGTATCATACGAGCCTTTCCGAGTCAATTGATTTATAGTTCCCACTCTCCCCCAGAAGAAGCATCATTTTGACGACCTCGAAAGGAAAAAGACTTTCTCTTCCCACGAGTACCCCATCCATCTCCGCCTCCCAGGATACCGAACCGAGATAACTTGCTTTCACCGAACCTCCGTACAGGACGGAAATCCGCTCCTCGGTAGCGTTTCCGAGACGTTCCGCAAGCCACTTCCGTATCATGATCCGTACCTGGAAGATTTCCTGCGTTGTCGGGAGCCGATCGGTTCCGATGGCCCAACGTGGCTCATAGGCCAAGACGATCTTCTCAGCCTGCATTTTGGAGAGATTTCCGAAAATGGCATCCATCTGCTGAGCAAGAACAACATCGATCATTCCAGACGCACGCTCCTTCTCTGTTTCCCCGATACACACGATCGGGATCAGGTGATGCTTCAGTGCGGCCCGGACCTTTTCACATACCACCGTATCGGTTTCACCTTCATAAAATCGCCGCTCACTGTGCCCAATGATGACAAAATCGCAATGATCATTCTTGAGCATTACCGGAGAAATTTCCCCAGTAAATGCTCCCTCTTTCTCCCAAAAGACATTCTGCGCACCCTTTTGGAACGGCGCTGGCAGATGATCGAACTCGCGGGAATAGATGATAGGAGGACAAATGATACCGAACACGTTCCCAAAATGCTTCCCGGTCGACTCACGACGCAAAACCGAAATATACTGTTCGGCTTCTTCCCGAGACAAAAAGTTCATTTTCAAATTCCCGACAAAATATCTCTTCCGCATATATTTTCATTCTAAAACAAAAAAGCTCCCAGAGCCAGAGCGGGACCTCAAAAAAACCTACGCTGGAACAGCGCGTCCCCCTTATCCGAGTTGCGTCCGTAGGTATTTAGCAGCCTCTTCGGGCTGAAGAGTGGATATCTCGATGCCAGTAGAAAGCTCAAAACCGGCCCAGGTCGCCGTATGCGGCAGTATTTCGATATGCCACTGGTAGTGCTCGTAGTCGCGACCATCGCAAGGCGCAGTATGGATATAGAAATTATAGGGAGGATCCTTCAATCCGCGATACAGGGCGTATAGAGAGCGTTGCAACGCCTCTGCCAACGCGAACTTCTCATCGTTACTGATACGTTCAAAATAAGGAGAAGGACGCTTACCGACAACCCACACTTCAAAGGCGGCTCGCGACGCGAAAGGACAGAACGCCAAAAAATGTTCATTCTCAAACACCACGCGCTTCCGGTCCGATTGCTCGTATTCGACGACCGTCGTATAGGCATTCGTACGGGTACTCCGGTAGTACCGTTCGGCTCCGTCGAGCTCGAGCGATATATACGGTGATACCACCGGTATCGCCATCAGTTGCGAATGCGGGTGCGCGATACTTGCCCCTGCTTCCTTCCCATGGTTATGCAGTATCTGGATATAGTTAACGCTCTTCCGATTCATCAAGGAAAGATAGCGCTCCTGGTAAGCGTCGATCAGTTCGGCCACCTGCCACGTCTCAAGAAGCGCGATATGCCGATGGGCATCCCTCGTCACGAACAGCTCATGATAGCCGACCCCGCTCATAGCGAAATACGGTCCCTCGGAAAGCTGTCGAACCGACTTACCCCGCGAAAAAGCCGGGTACTTATTCGGAAATACCCGTAAGCTCCACTCGCCGTCCGGCTGCCGATAAATCAGGACGTCCTGTTCCTGGCCACTCTCTTCCGGATTCGCGAACGGATCATGTGTCTCGATTGCCGGTATCCGCGCTACAAGAGCAAATTCATCCGGTCGTTTCGCCCGCCCGGTCGCGATAACCACCCAATCTCCGGTCACGATATCCTGCCGGAGTTCCGATTCATAGGAAACGCTTTTTTTATTTTCAATCTGCACCTTCATGATATGTATTTTATTTTTGCTTCCAACCACACTATGTCCTCCTAGACTACTGCCGCCGTCTTTTCCTTCACGTGTTCCTTGATATAATATGCGCCGGTCAAGAGGCGCCACTTCGTCTTGAACAGGTCGACGAACACTTGGACGTAACCATTCGGCCCGAAGAGGCTAACGGTCGATCCCTCTTCATTCATCCAGCGCACCGGCATCTGCTTCACCCGATATCCGAGTTTGATTGCCAGGATGAGTAATTCATAATCAAATCCAAAGCGATCCACCACCATGCGTTTTGCCACTGCTTCGGCCGCTTCACCGGAAAGCATTTTGAAACCGCACTGCGTATCGGGATAATTCCAGAGGCCGAGCACGATCCGAATCGCCCAGTTTCCCATATCGCCGAAAATTTCCCGCCATCGCTGCTGATGTACCTGAATGAAAGAACCCTCGATATCCCGCGAACCAATAACGACATCGAACCCCTCTTCGAATTGCGGAAGAAATGTGTCCAGGTGGGTGATAGACGTCGAACCGTCGGCATCAAGAAACAACCGGTACTTCCCTCGGGCCTCAAGCAGCCCTTGACGGACGACATACCCTTTCCCGTGATTCTCGGTGTTATTGATCACTCGAAGATTCGCCACCTGCAAGCTATAATTCTGCGCTACCTCGGCAGTATTATCCGGTGATCCGTCCACCACTACCACGATTTCATACGTGAAAGATTTCCCCTTAAGAAATTTATCGATTTCCAAAAGATTCCTCCCGATCCTCTCTCCTTCCTTATACGACGGAATCACGACACTCAGATACGGCTGCTCCATATGTTTACATGTAGATTGCCCTGTAAGTAAAAATCCTTTTCAGTGTAGCATGGAAAGAAAAATCTTAAAAATCCTTCATCGCCAAGCGCCACTTTTTCCTCAGTGGACGGAAACCAAGATCCGTATCCTGTGATCCAACCCGAAAGACAAAGCTCTGACACCATCAGATTTGAAGTCTTCCCTTGCAAAAGCATCACCAAAAAAATCCCCCGAACCGAATCATGACCCCCCTGCCGAAGCACCCTTCTGCCAAAACCGTCTCGCTTCCTCCAAGTTTCCCTTAAGAAGCTCATACTGCTGTCTCATACGGTCGAAATCTTCAGCTCTGAGGCGCCTCTTCTTCCCATCTTCGGCCTCATACTCGTACAAACCTCCCGGAAGAGGCACTGCCTTAATCATCCGCTCCAGCGAGCCTCGGGCCTCCCGGAAACCGGGAGCATACTCCGCTATCCGATCGATCCGTATCCCCTGATAATCTAGGCTTCTCCCCGGTCGCAACGAGGCGTATTCAGGCATCCCCACCAACGTGTCATACCATCTTTTCGCATCCTCTCTAGAAGCGAAATTGGCCACGAACCACGTCTCATTCCCGTCGATACTGAGAGGACTGGTCCGCCGTGTTTCTTCCATATCCAAGTGTTTGAAACCGACCGGGATTTTCTCATCGCCGGCAATCCGCATGGCGAGATCCCGCAACTGCCCGAACTGCCCGGGAGACACATCGAAATATATCCTTTCCTTCCCCCATTCAAAGGTGCCCGCCTCCTTCATCTGGTCCGCCCTACTGTTGCGATACTCGTACCAGGTGAACTCACCACCGCCCGTTGTGCCGTGTTTCGCTGAGAATCGCGAAAAATCATCCTCAAATGCACTCTCTTTCGAAACAGTGGAACCTCCCGTGTTTTCCGCTCTTTCCCCGAGATCCTTCTCCTCCGCAGCCTTGAGTACGAGCGCCTCCTGGGACTTCAGATATTCGATCGCCTTCCTTTTTCGATTCCTTTCAAGTTCGGTCTTCTTCGGATCAACGAACACTGTTTCACTCCAAAGCATATCGACGATTTCGGAAGGCAAACCTACATACTGAGGAGGAACCGCCCTCTCTTCCGTATCAGGCTTCGATTCCTCATCCGAACTCAACTTCCCTTCGATGGACTGCCGAAAAACGGCCGGCAACCCCTCAAGCACACCCGTTTCACCGGCTCGAATACGCCGCACGTATTCGTCGACCTTCGCTTCACCGGCAGAAACCGCATTATTCGATTGTGGCATTTCCATCCGCATATTTCGAAATTTCATTCTCGATATCGACGATACGTCCATTCTTTATCACAAAAACCACTGTCTCAATTCCGGAGAACCTGAATCCTCTCCCCTTCCCTTACTATAGAACAAAACTCCCGCGGGCAGAACTCAGGGAACACCTTATCAGTTTCAAACTCCAAAAAATCACACTGATCCGGAATTTCTCAGAAGTTTTAAAACAGGTGGTCACAAAGAAATCCGTTCACGATTTCAATCAGGTTTTTTCCGGAAAACAATCATCAATCACTTTTCGCGCAAACGATGCAAGGCGATCTTTTCCCTCATTCGCTTCTGCGGAATTATCAGCAATATTGTGTTCAGAAAATCCATAAGTTGGGTCTTCCGTTCTTTTTACGATTCCATTTTTCTCACGCCATTCATTGAGTGCGCGTGATGGATCACCACCTTTGTAATAAACAACTTTCGAAGGTCGCTGGCCTGGATTCTCTTGAAAATACGTATCCCAGTATTCTTGAGAGGAAACTGTGTCCTCCGCTAATTCATATGGATTTTCGGCGTTCTGGTAAAAATAGTCCGCCAAGACTTTTTCGTATTCTTGACTCTCATTCTCTTTTCCCCATAAATCTGCCAATTTACCGACAAGATGCGGGTCGAGCAGTGCCTTTCGTGCCTCAGGATCTATGATTCCGAATTCAACGAATGCTGCTTCAGCTAAGGCCACCTGCGCCTCCTTCGGTACCCGACTCATTCGGTATGGAAGCTGCTGGACGAATGTCTGAACGAACCCTTTTTTCTCAAAGCGGGCGGCAAGCACCTCATTTACCCTCCTTCTAGGAACGATTACCTTGCCTTGTTCATCTGTTCTGTATCGAGAACCAGTCCTTGGGTCAACTCTCGCATCTTCAGGAATGAATACCAGACCCACGTCGAGCGATACCCCTTCATGATCTTTTGTATAGATCCATTTGTCGTTATGTTGACTAGCACCTTCATCGACCAGCGTACCTTTTCCGCCATACCGCAATTGCGATGCGACATATGCGGAAGGATATGCGATGAATACTTCATTTCCGCGTTCGGAGCCATACATAGCATCCATGACATTTTCAGAAGCGACATGGACTGCTGCCGAATCAGCGAAAGCATCTCCGCTTGCCAGACTTTGCTCAAACTTACTCTCATACATGACAAGCGCTTCCTCGCGGGATTGCAAGGTATCGAGATGAAGAAATTTCACCATCACCTCTTCCTTGGTATGTTCCTGAAGTGCGATGCCAAGAGATGAACGCAATTTACCATCCACCAACATCCTTTTAAATCCATCCGAGAAATCACCGGCCCCGGCGGTGTGCCAAAAACTTGATACATGATCACGGATCCCTTGTCGCGTGACATGCGTCAACATTTCACCGGGAAAACGTCGCATAAGCGTTGCGTAATCATCGACAGAGAGCTCCGAGAGATGTTTTTCGGAGAACTGTCTTTCGATGTCTTCCGGGGTGTAGCCGGCTTCTATCCATCTTTTCTTCTCCCCATCATAGAAATCCCGCAAAAGCACCCTTACTTCTTGGAACTCCGGTTTTTCCGATTCTCCTTGTTCGATAGCACTTTGGGCAGAAGCAAGTCTGCCAAAATTTTCTTCGATTTGCGCCTTTGCATTTCGATATGCGAAATAATCTTTGATCTTTCCAAGAAAGCCTTCACTACTATATGCTTCCATCTGATCCCGAAGAATCACAAACTCTTCTTCCTTGTTTCTCTTGTCTTCCGTACGTGCATTCTGTTCAATACGCCATGCATCACGCCTGCGTCGCTGTTCCCGGATAGCAGCCGCAACCGAGACACGCTCTTCTTGAGAATTTTCACGAGAATATTCCTTGATAAATCGAGGAACTATCTCATTCTTAGTTTCTCCTGAACTGGTCTCCGATTGATAAGGATTCTCTCTCATGGTTTTTATCTCTCATTATCGAAGCTCCTGGGTCACCCTCGATACTATGAGCTTGATGCAGTATGTATTAACCTTTGCGCGAACCCACTTCGCACGCGCGGAGCGCGTGGTGACTTGAAACTACCTCGTACGCTCCGATTGCGTGGTGAGATGCGATACAGTGCGCCTCGGACACGCTCGCGGACTCGCGTGTGCAAAAACCAAAAAATTTCCTTGCATTTTTCTCGCGCCTCCTCCCCCCACCCCTCCGCCGCGAAGCGGAAAAAGAAATGGAAAGGAAATTTTTGGTTTTGCTTCGCCGTTTCAGTCTCCGAAAAGAGCAATCTTTATTTTAACATTTTTGTTTGCTCTTTTCTCCGCCCTCACGGCGACCAAGGCGCCCTGCTATCCGCGTTTGGTGGTAATTCGAAACTCTGTGCCTTTGACGGCAAACAGTGACAAGTCATCAAAGTGGAGCCTTGCCATACAAAATTCTTTAAGGAATGGCAAGGCACAAATACTATATGTGTTTGCCCTTCCCTCCCAGCGCACACATCCTCCCTGCCGTTTTTAGGAAAAATTATAAAACAGCGAGGAATTTACAAACACCCAGCTTCACCGTACTTTCCCACGAGATCTGAAATAATTCCGTCCTTGCTGACAAGCCACGAAACTTCCCATCGCAAACTACATGGGAATCTATTTCCCTCTAAAATTGCTTGTCTACGCCCAGCATCATTTACTCCAGCAATAATCATAAATCCCTCTTTCCGCAATTCTTCAACCACCTCAATCTCTTTCTGAGTTCTGCCAAACTTATTTTGAACACGGTCGTTAAAAACGGAGTTACCTTCTGTAAATTTTGACGGTAAATCACGTGCCAAGTCTGGCAATGGAAAAGGGTGCGTCACGGACAGTTCCCAATAAATATATGCTCCGAAACATAGAATCAAGACCAGCAAGACCCCAGAAGAAATTTTTATCCATCGCGGAATTTTCATATAAGATATTCTAACATACCCCTATGTCATCTTAATAGTGCATCTTTTGCCCATTCCCGAGCCTTCGGCGCGGGCTTCTTCCAACCTTTCGGATTCGGAAGTTTCTTTCTGCGGAAAGGGAGAGATTCGAACTCTCGAGGGGTTTTATCCCCCGCCACGTTAGCAGTGTGGTGCCTTCAGCCACTCGGCCACCTTTCCATTATTTCTTCTTTTTTGGACCGCTGTTTTCCAAGGATACGCCTTTTGAAGCCCCTCGGAGGCTCTTCCAACTCTCCCTGGGACACGGGTATGCTATCACAGCCGAAGCGACACTTCAAGTCACCTGAAGATTTCTATTTCTTCTCCAGCCATGCCTGAAGGATGATGCGAGCCGCCTCGACGTCATCATGCTTCGAGACATGCTTCGTACCACGCTCTCTCAAGTTGAATTGCGCCATCTTGGTGGTGAACATCTCATTCTCATATACGATGCGTACCTGGGCCGGAATATGCTTCCTGAGAACGTTCCCGAAGGTCTCACTCTTGTCTTCCATCTCTTTCCGATCGATATGCGAGGGAGTCCCGATGATGATCGTCCCAACCTGTTCGCGTTCGACGATCTCCGCCACACGGACAGGCAGCGCCACATCGTTATGAAGCGTCGTCAGACCGAGCGCTATCCGGGTCTCTGGATCGGCAAAAGCGACACCGACATCAGTCGCGCCCCAATCGATTCCTAGATATCCCCTTTCTTCCATAAGCATACCCGCGTTCTTGGTCCCTAGCCGCGTGTCACGATTTCCGTTCCGCTCTCCGTGACAATGATCGTATCCTCGAAATGTGCGGAAAGCTTCCCGTCATTAGTGACGAACGTCCACCCATCGGGAGCAATACGCACCTGCAGCCCCCCAGCATTGATCATCGGTTCAAGCGCCAGAACCATTCCCTTCGTGAAAACGAAATCCCGGATACCGGCATGAAAATAGTTCGGCACTTGCGGATCCTCGTGCAGCTCATGGCCGACACCGTGTCCGACCAAGTCGCGCACGACGGCATACCCGTTCTGTTCAGCATGTCTCTGCACCGCCCGCGCATAATCCGACAGATGGGCGCCCGCTCGGATATTCGTTATCCCGAGATCGAGGCTCTCCCGCGTGATCCGAAGAAGCCGATCCGCTTCCGCCGACACCGGACCGACGGCCACGGTCCGAGCCATGTCCGTCACCATCCCCTCAAATCGGAGTCCGATATCGAGCTTCACCAGGTCTCCCTCGCGAAGAATCCTCTTCTCACTCGGAATACCGTGCACCACCTCCTGATTGAGGGATGTACAGAGCGAAGCTGGAAACGGCTTCCCCCATTCCGAACCGTACCCTTTGAAAATCGGCATCCCTCCGGCGGCGCGGATTTCTTGTTCTGCGATAGTATCCAAGTCCTGAGTTGAAACCCCCGGACGCACAGCACTCATCACGGTTTTAAGCACCGCATGAAGACGCTTCCCGGATTCTCGAAGGGCTCCCAATTCCTTCACTGATTTTTCTCGGTATTCTTTCATAACTGACTCGATATATCATCGAATATGGCTTGTGGTTCACGATTTGCATCCACACGAATCACTTGTCCAAGTTTTTCAAACTGCTCGACTACCGGAAGCGTATCGGCGTGGAACACCTGGAAACGCTTCCGCACACCTTCCGGAGTATCGTCTTTCCGCTGGGCAATGCGCCCGCCGCAAATATGACACCGCTCATCGATATGATCGATATCCTGCCCGAGGATGAAAGGCCGGTGGCATCCGAAACAGAGCACCCGCTTCGAAATACGTTCGATGGAAGCCTCTTCTGAAAGCTCCAAGAAGATCACTTTGGTCATCGGCCGGTCAAAAGACTGAAAGACGGAAAGGATCTCATCCACCTGAGTGAGACGTCGCGGCGCGCCATCAAGCAGTATCCCCTGCGCTTCCGGAACTGTCTTGAGAGCTTCGATCAGAACAGCATAGACCAGAGCATCCGGAACCAGCTCTCTCTTCTGATGAATGATGACATTTATTTGACGGCCGAAAGGAGTCTCCCGCTCCGCCTCGGCCCGAAGTTCCGAACCGATATCGATATGAGCCAGATGGAAAGCTGATCGGATGAGTTCCGCCTGTGTACTCTTCCCGCTCCCCGGAGGACCGAGGAGGATGTAGTTCTTGGTTTTTTCCATGTCGTGATGTGACGTGTTCAAAATCGCATTGCAGACTCCAAATCGATCAGAACCCGTCATAGCTCCGCATCGTCATCTGGCTCTGCAAATGCTTTATCAGTTCCAGTACGACAGACACGACGATCAAGATACTTACACCGCCGACGGTCATCGCTTGAATGCCGGTCATTCCTTGTACCACGATCGGAAGTACGGCGACAAATCCGAGAAATAGGGCTCCTGCCAAGGTGATACGGTTCACGATATGATACAGGTACTCAGCAGTACTGTTTCCGGGACGGATACCCGGGATATATCCACCTTGCTTCTGAAGATTGTCCGAAACCTTCGCTGGATCGAAAACGACCGCGGTATAGAAATAGGTAAAGATAACCACCAGGAAAAAATAGAGTCCGCCGTACACCCACTGGTTCTGAAGCCACATACTCACGCTACGGGCAACCGCATGCACCGTTTCATTGTTTCCGGCCTGCATAAGAAAGTTCGCAGCCATGGTCGGCAAGAGAATGAGCGAAACGGCGAAGATGATCGGGATGACACCTGCCTGATTCACACGCAACGGCAGATGCGTCGCCGCACCCCCATATACCTGTGCTCCCCGCATCCGCTTAGCATATGAGACCGGAATGGCCCGCTGTCCCTCGTTGATGAAAATGACTCCGGCGATAGTGACCAGTCCGACCGCGAAAAAAAGAAGATATACGAAAACCTGAGACGGGTCCCATGTCGCGATAAAGCGAGAGAATCCTGATGGCAAGCTTGCCACGATACCTGCGAAGATGATCATCGAGACGCCGTTCCCGAGACCCTTTTCGGTGATCAGCTCACCAAGCCACATGAGAAATATCGTCCCGGCGATAGCGGTGATAATAATGACCACCATCGTGAAAGACGAAATATCCCCCAAAATGCTCTGAGAGCGAAGAAGGGTCAACATCGCATACGACTGCACTGCTGCAAAAGGGACTGTCAGCCATCGCGTCCACATGTTGAATTTCTGCCGTCCCGTTTCCCCTTCTTCCTTATAAAGGCGTTCCAGTTTCGGAACGATGGTCGTCATAAGCTGCATGATGATCGATGCCGTAATGTACGGTCCGACTCCAAGCAACATGATCGAAATATTCGACAGCCCTCCTCCCGAAAAGACGTTCAAAAGCCCCATCAGGGCATTCTCATCGAAAAAGCGCTTCAGTTGAACCGCATCCACTCCTGGCAACGGGATATTGGCCGCCAAACGATACACGATGAGAACCGCAAGAATAAAGAGAATCTTATTCCGCAACTCCTTGACACTCAGGATATTCGTGATCGCTTGAATCATGAAAGTCTTACGAGGATCCTACCTGAAGGCAGCGCGAGAGCGAGCTTTCCGATGAAATCCGAAAACGTTTTATTTGAAGAAACCTTTGGCGGTCTCGGATACGAGAATCCCTTCTCCGAGAGTCACTTTTTTTGAAAGCTTCCCAGTCGCGACGATCTTTACTCCGGATTTGGCATCACGGGGAGTAATCATATGCTTCGCGAGCAACGTTTCAATCGTGATGGTCTCACCATCGACATATCGAGCATTGATCTGAGTAAATGTCAGCGTAACCTTTTTCGCGTGAGGAGACTTGAAACCGCGTGATTTCTTCATGCGATCGATCAAGGTCGACCGCCCACCTTCGAAAAGGGGGTCTTTCTTCTTGCCGTGTGCGCCCTGTCCCTTCGTGCCTCGTCCGGATGTCGTACCGCGCTTACCTCCGCGACCGATACGCTTGACTTCCTTGCGAGGAGCAAGAGTGAGTTCATGGATTTGCATAGCTCTTCATTATCAAAAATCTCTTCTCTTATTTGACCAGATCGGCAGCTTCCGCTTCTTTGGCAGGAGCTGTCGTGATGACCATTTTCTTCGGAGTTTTCAGTGTCCCAAGGGCTTTCACCGTCGCACGAGCCACATTGAGCGGATTCGATGCTCCAAGTGATTTGGAAACGATATCTTTGACCCCAAGCAGATCGACGACCGCACGCACGGCTCCACCAGCAATGACTCCCTGTCCCTTGAATCCAGGCTTCAAGAGCACTTTGGCAGCCCCCAATTTCACGAGAACCGCATGCGGAATCGTCATGGTATCAGTATCCAATGCCACTGTGATAAGGTTCTTTTTGGCATCATTGTATGCCTTCTGGATGGAATCGGAGACATCGGAACCCTTGGCGACGCCGACACCGACCTTGCCCTTACGATTCCCGATGACCAATGTCGCTCGAAAACGGAAACGTCGACCACCCTTCACGACGCGGGTGACACGACTCAAATCGAGCATTTTCTGCTCGTACTCCGGACGCTCACGTCGCATACCGCCGCTCTTCCCTTTTCTTCCGTCTTGCTTTGTTGCCATATGCTCACTCTATCAAACAAATAGGTTATTTTCTAACTCCCTTAGAATTCCAAGCCACCTTCACGAGCACCCTCCGCCAACGCCTGGACCTTCCCGTGATACAAGGAGGACCCTCGATCGAAGACCGCCTGTTTTACGCCGACCTTCAGACACTTCTCTGCAATCAGCATACCGACTGCCTTCGCTCCAGGCACCGTATTACCGAGTGTTCCACCAAGCTCACGCAAATCCGCAACCGCAAGGGTCTTGCCTGCCACATCATCGATTGCCTGGACAGAGATGCTCTTGAGGCTCCGAAACACGGTCAAACGAGGACACTCCGGGGTACCGGAAACCTTGGCGCGCGACCGACGATCTCGGGCTGCTTTACGATGATTTTTTTCGCGTAATCTCTTAATCATAAGTGTAGAAACATGTTAGGTAGTCGTCTTCTTGCCTTCCTTACGACGGACAATCTCGCCGGCATAACGGAATCCCTTCCCCTTGTACGGTTCAACCGGCTTCAGATCACGGATAATGGCGGCGAACTGTCCAACCTGATGCTTATCGATACCGCTGATGGTAAGAACATTGTTTTCGACTTTCGCCTCGATTCCACTCGGAATCGCCATTTCCACCGGATGGGAAAATCCTAAAGCGAGATTCATCTTGTCCCCCTGGACCGCCATACGATAACCGACACCGTTCAGCTCAAGCTTTTTCTCGAATCCCCGAGTGACACCCTCTACCATATTGGAAAGCAAAACGACGGTCGTCCCCCAGATACCAGCGGCTTTTTTCGACGTCCCGACCACTTCAACGGTCATCTCAGCGTCGGTCTTCTTGACCGAGACATCATGATGGTATGTGAACGAAAGCGTCCCTTTCGGACCCTTGACGGTGACGATATCCCGAACAAGCGTGACTTCGACGCCCGATGGGATGACTACTGGTTTTTTTCCGATTCTACTCATAGTATAACTTCATGAACATCCTCGTTTCATCATCGCTCTGAATCCCTACCGGGATTCTGAGACTAACGCCACGGAAAGCTCGTTCTTTACCAAACCTTACAAATATATTCCCCACCCAGACCTTTCCGGTACGCCTCTTTTCCGGTCATAATACCCTTCGATGTCGAAACAATAGCGATACCGTATCCGTTTTTCACTTTCTCTATATCATGCCGTTTCATATAAATCCGGCAACCCTCCTTACTTACCCGGTCGATCTCAGTGATAGCCGGTTTCTTTTCCGTCGGAGAAACCTGTTCATAACGAAGCCATACCGTAAGGCTTGGCTTACCATCCTCATCGCTTCTTTCGACACGAGACGCATATCCCTCACGAACAAGGATCTGGGCGATAATCTCCTTGACAGAAGAGAAACTCAAAACGACGGAAGCACGGCCAGCGGCCTGGGCGTTTCTCACTCTCGTCAACATGTCTGCGATTGGATCTAACATAGTTTTTATACCTTCTTTAGAGCTTCATTGACTGTCCAATTACCAAGATGACTTCTTTACGCCTGGAATCTGACCCGAACTCGCCAGTTCCCGGAAACAAATCCGGCAAAGATCGAACATGCGCAGGTATCCATGCTTCCGACCACAACGCCAACAACGTCGAACTGTCCGGGTGGAAAATTTCGGAGTCTTGAGTGAACGGACGTAGGTTGATGTCTTAGCCATAACGCAAATATTCTCAATAGATCATTTTAGGCGCCTTTCTGTTCTGTTTCCTTCTGTGCGATCGGGAGTCCGAGAAAACGGAACAGGAGGATTCCTTCTTCCCGATTCCGCGCCGTGGTCACGATATTCACTTGGAAACCGAATATATGCTGCACTTTCTCAGGGACGATTTCAGGAAAAATGGTATGATCCTTGATACCGATATTCACATTGCCATATTGATCGATCACGGCCTCACTCAGCCCCTGGAAATCACGTGCGCGAGGAATCGACGCATTCAGAAGACGATCCAAGAAATCCCACATCCGCTTTCCGTGCAGAGTCACTGAAACCCCGACCTCCAGTCCCTCGCGGATCTTGAATCCAGCAATAGCCTTTCTCGCCTTCGTCATCACCACTTTCTGTCCGACGATCATCTGCAAAGAAGAAACGATTTCTTCGACATGCTTCGAATCCTTGAGGATCTTTCCAATACCGGTATTCACGACGATCTTTTCTATACGTGGGATAGCCATCGGATTCTGTATACCAAGCGCCTCGCGGATCCCGGGGACCGCTTTTTTTGCGTACGCTTCTTTTGTTGATATGACCTGATTCATAAGGACGCTCTTTCTCGTAGCCTGATATTACAATGTTTTTCCTGACTTCTTGCTCATGCGAACTTTTTCACCGCCCTCAACTCGGTACCCGATACGGGTCGGTTTTCCTGTTTCCGGGCAGACAAGCATGACATTGGAAACATGGAGCGGAGCTGGACGTTCGATTCGCTCCCCTTTCTCGCCTTTCTTCCGAGGTTTCCGGTGTCTTTTCATAAGATTGGCACCCTCAACCACGACGCGTTCTACCGTAGCAAGGACCTGAATGACCTTACCTCGTTTTCCGCGATCTTTGCCGGCAATAATCTCCACTTGGTCGCCTTTCTTAATCTTCATAATATTCCTCACTACTTATGACTTCTTTAGTTGCGCGATCACCCATATTTCCTTCGCTCCATTCGCTCTGATAGTCCTAGAAGTTCTCTTCTCAAAGCTATCGAAGCCAACGCAGTTCCAGAAACCTCCACTAAAGCACTTCCGGTGCCAACGAGATGATCTTTGCGAATCCCTTCTCACGGAGCTCCCGAGCTACCGGACCGAAAATGCGGGTTCCTTTCGGTTCCTGTCCAGCTCCTTCAAGAATGACGGCCGCATTCTCATCGAAACGGATGTAGGAATTATCCTTCCGTCGGTACGACTTTACCTGGCGGACGATTACCGCTTTCACCTTATCCCCTTTTTTCACCGCCCCTCTCGGCTCGGCTGACTTGACAGCTGCAACAATGATGTCGCCCACGCTCGCATACCGGCGCCGGGTTCCACCAAGCACCTTGAAACACTCGATGGTCTTGGCACCACTGTTATCAGCTACTTTCAATCTAGTTTCCGCTTGAATCATAATTCTACCTCACTTCCGTCTGAATTAGTCAGCTATCACGATAAAACACTTGTCCTTACTCATCGGACGACACCCTCGGAACGTAACCTTATCTCCGACCCGATACGTGTTTTCCGCGTCATGCACTTTGAAACGCTGAGTTGAAATATATTGCTTCTTATACTTCGGGTGCGTTTTCAGCGTTTCGACGGCGACCACGATCGTCTTGTCCATACGATCACTCACCACGGTGCCCTGAAATTTCGGCGCTTTATTCACTTGTGTCATCTTATTTTCCATATGAAACGATAAATGCAATTCTAACAATATTCTCGAGCTTAGTCAAGCGACCGCTCGCGCTCTCCGAGCAGCGTCTTCAAACGAGCGACATCCTTCTTCGCCTGATGAAGAGTGTGATGCTTCGTTTCTTCACGGGTAGCGATCTTAAAACGAAGTTCGCGCACCTGCACTGCAAGCTCATGAAGAAGTTTCGTCTGCTCGCCTTCCGTTTTTTCTCTCAATTCCTTCGTTTTCATAGCTTCATTCTAGAGTGATGAGTGACGTTCGACGAACTTTGTCTTCACTGCCAACTTGTGTGATGCCAATCGCATAGCCTCTACCGCCGCCGTCTTCGGAATACCATCAAGCTCGAACAGTACCCGTCCAGCACGGACTTTCGCCGCAAAATGATCCACACTTCCCTTTCCCTTTCCCATCGGAGTCTGCTCGCCCTTCTTGGTGATCGGCTTGTCCGGAAAAATACGGATCCACACCTTTCCACCGCGCTGTATCGATCGAGTCATGGCCCGACGAGCAGCCTCAATCTGACGTGCAGAAATCAACCCTTCTTCGAGCGTCTTCAGACCGTAGCTCCCAAAGCTCACTTTCGTGCCACGAGTCGCCGGACTTCCCGACCACCCGCCACGCTGGACCTTTCGATGCTTGACTTTTCGAGGCATTGTTAGCATAGACGTACTTCCTATTCTGTGGATTGTTCTTCAAATTTTTCGCCCTTGTATATCCAAACCTTGATACCGATGACCCCATAAGTCGTGTTCGCTTCCACTCGCGCGAAATCGATATCCGCACGCAAGGTATGAAGCGGAATCTTTCCCTTGGAAAGCCATTCCCGACGACGCATCTCCGCGCCACCCAAACGACCGGAAATTTCGACTTTTACACCGAGAATATCCTTGTTCTGAGTCACCTGATCGATCATGCCTTTGAGAGCCCGTCGAAACGGAATACGCTTCTCAAGCTGTTCGGCGATCTGCTGACCAATCAAGGATGCGCTTTCCTCGAACCGTTTAATCTCCTTCACTTCGACTTTCAAATCCGTCTTCTTTCCACGGAAGAAGTGATTCTTCACGACACGAGCCAGGTCCTCGATTCCGGTACCTCCGCGACCGATCAAAACTCCGGGACGGGATGTCTCGATGATGACGCGTATAGTCGCCGCCGAACGCTCGATCTGGACGCTCGCGATAGCCGCTTGCTTCCATTTTTTCATGATGAAATCGTGCATTTCGACATCCGAACGCAACTGCGTCTTGAACAGTTTCGGATTAGCGAACCAGCGAGACTGCCAGTCAGCCGTGATACCGAGGCGGATTCCGATTGGATTGGTTTTGTGACCCATAGTGATTCTCTCTATTTAAGAAGCCTTTCTCTGAAACACCTTCTTGACAGAACGCAGAGCCGTCTTCGGCTTCGCCTCTTTCTTATGCTCATCAACAATTCCTGATTTTTTCTTTTCTTCCTTCACGATGATATCCTCCGTTGCTGCTGCATCCTTGATAGTCACGATTTCCTGTTTCTTCAGAGTTTTTTTCCGGTTCTTGCCCTCCTCACGCTCTTCCAAAATCACCTTGACATTCGCAGAACGCTTAAGAATAGGCATGGAGCGACCGAAAGCGCGTGGTTCAAAACGCTTCATCCGAAGCCCATCCCCGACGCACACCTGCGCAACATAGAGATTCTCCTCATCCAGACCGAAATTGTTCTTCGCATTGGCGATCGCGCTTTTCAGGAGGTCTAGCATCGGATCGGATGAGCGCTTCAATTGCTTGGACAATTCGATGACAGCCGCGTTCGCTGAAAGACCGACGATCGTATGACTGACGAGTCGCACCTTGCGGGGGGCTATCCGAAGATTTTTGAGTGATGCGTGTACTTTCATACGTCGTTATTTCTTCTTAGTCTTAGCGGCAGGAGCGGCAGTCTTGGTAGCCTTGGCGGCATCCAGGTCACGCTGCTTCGCGGCTTGTTCGATCTCCTTCTGCATCTTCCCACCGTGACGGCGGAAGGTGCGCGTCGGCGAAAATTCTCCCAACCGATGACCGACCATTTCTTCAGTCGCAAATACCGAGATAAAGTCCTTTCCATTGTGCACTCCGAAAGTGAATCCGACCATCTCTGGCGCGATAACGCAAGCACGAGACCAGGTCTTGATGACCGTTCGATCGCCAACCTTCTTCCCTTCGAGTTTCTTGAGTACCCGAGGATCGACGTAGAGTCCTTTCTTTAAACTTCGTGACATATCTCGATTCGCTTATGACTGACCACTTATGAATGCGCAATACCCCTGAAAAAACCGTACTGTCCGCCTTGCGCAGTGAACATGTTCCATTCTATTTCTTCTTCGTTCTCCGTTTGACGATATACTTATTGCTCGCTTTCGTTCGCTTCCGAGTCTTCTTCCCAAGAGCGGGCTTTCCCCATGGCGTCTTCGGATGCATACCGAGCGGCTGGCGTCCCTCACCACCACCATGCGGATGGTCGACCGGGTTCATCGCAGATCCGCGTACCGACGGACGCCTGTTCTTCCAACGACTTCGTCCGGCTTTTCCGATGTGCTCCGCGCCATGTTCGAAGTTCGATACCTGACCGATAGTCGCGTAGCAATCCTTTGAAACCAAACGAATCTCACCGGAAGACAGCTTGATAGTCGCCATCGGCCCGTCAAGAGCCATCAAGGTCGCCTGTGTCCCGGCGCTCCGGACGATCTGACCACCTCTCCCGATCTGAATTTCAATATTACAGATGATGGTTCCGGTGGGGATATTCCCCAACTTCGTCCGATTGCCCTGCACGATAGGAACCTCTTCTCCAGACAAGATCTCCTGTCCGACCTTCATGCCCTGCGTAGCGAGGATATAACGCTTCTCTCCATCATGATAATGGACCAGTGCGATGAGACCAGAACGGTTCGGATCCTTTTCAAGAGAAGCGATTTTTCCTGGAATCCCCCATTTATTCTGACGAAAATCCACCACCCGGTACAATCGCTTGTGCCCGCCTCCACGATGCCGTATCGAAATCTTCCCACCAGAACGTCCCGCAGAATTCTTCTTCGAGACCGTAAGGGATTTTTCCGGGCGCTTATCGGTAATGCCATCAGGCTTTACGATACTCATATTGCGCCGCCCAGCGGTATTGCGTTTGTAGATTTTGATCGCCATATCGTTACATTCCTGCCTGGAAGAGCACAAGACTCTCACCTTCCTTAATTTCAACCATCGCTTTTTTCACTCCGGACTTCCTTCCCATTGTCCGACCGAAACGGCGAACACGACTCGGGAGACTGACCGTATTGACTGAGACCACATGTACCCCATATACCGATTCGACTGCTCGTCTGATCTGCGGCTTCGACGCGGTATCGTTCACTTCGAATACGTAGCGATTACCCGCGTTCATGGAATACGCCTTCTCGGTAATACGAGGCTTCCGCAAAATACCATTCGCATATGCACCAGAGAGAACCTTTGGCGTCTCTGGGCGATCAGCGGCTGATTTCTGTTCTTGAGTTGTCTTTCCAAAAACTGCCATAACGCTTATTTAATCCAATCAGCGAACCTTCCCTGCAGCGCCTCGATACCCTGCTTCGAGATAAGAAAATACTCCTTATCCAAAAGCTCCTTGGCATTCAAATCAACCGCAAGCGTATTGACGACTTTCTCGACATTCCGGCTCATCCGTTCAATCTCTTTCTCACGAATATCCAAAGCCACGACAAGACCACGGTGGGATATTTGGAGCGCCTTAAGAAAAGCATCGAACTCCTGCGTTTTCTGCGAAGGAAATGTGAAGGCGTCCACCACGAGGAACTTTCCGGACCGAATCTTTTCCGAGAGGGCGATCAAAGTCGCTTTCTGCCGCATCTTCCGATTGATTTCGCGGATGAAGTTCCGGTTACTCCGTGGTCCGAAAACGATACCACCCTTTCGCCAATGCGGTGCGCGAGAAGAACCGATACGGGCCCGTCCGGTTCCCTTCTGCTTCCAAGGCTTGATACCGGAACCGCTCCGCTCCGCGCGCGTCTTCGTATGGGCGATCACCTGACGGAGATTTCCCGACAGCACGACGTATACCTGATGTAAGAGCGAATCGTTCGAAGGAAGAGCGAAAAGCGAATCTTTCAGATCGATTTCTTCGACTCTCTTTCCACTCGTATTATAAACGGATACTTTTGCCATAGACTTATTTAAGGCTCATCACTTCAACGATTCTCCCATTAACACCCGGAACGGCCCCACGGACTCCGATAAGCCCCTTTTCGGTATCGATAAATGAAATGGTCAGATTACGAACCGTACAGTTATCCCCACCCATGCGTCCCGCCATACGACGACCCTTGACCACATGTTCTGGAAATGTCGACCCAATAGAACCCGGTTTGCGCAAATCATGCTTTCCACCGTGGCTCGCCCAACCACCGGCGAATCCATGCCGCTTGACGACACCCTGAAACCCCTTTGCTTTCGTTATTCCGCAAACGGATACCTTTTCCCCTATCACGAACTGTTCGACACCAAGCTCGCTCTCAAGAGTGAATTTCGCCATATCTTGAGCAGCTGCCTCTCCGTTCCGGCTGTGCCGATCGAGACGAAACTCATGACGGACGGTTTTACGGGCATTCTTCGCCGCTTCCACCTGGATAGCCATATACCCGTCTTTCTCTTCGGTACGCTGCAGGGTGACGGTATTTTTTCCACATTCGATCAAGGTCACGTTCAATGCGCCCTTCGTTTCATCGAAGAGGGTCGTCATACCGATTTTTTTTCCAAGAATGAATTTCATGATCGTATCTCAGTAAACAAAAAGCTGGACCAAGAGCCAGCCAGTTCCCACCGAAAATCCTCGGTGTATCCTGACCCGCTCAGTATCCCTTGTCCTACCGATCTTGCACGTGTCGTTTCCAACACGGGCTCTAATCGGATAATGACGTGTTCCGGGACTGGAACGAGTAAACATTATTCATTTTCCCCCTTTCTGACCACTCCTTACATCTTGATCTCCACATCGACGCCTGCGGGCAGGTCGAGCGATGTCAGACCTTCGATGGTCTTCGCATTCGGATTCAGGATATCGATCAGTCTCTTATGCACTCGCATCTCGAACTGATCCCGCGCATTCTTATGAACGAATGTCGAGCGATTCACCGTCACTTTGTGCACTTCGGTCGGAAGTGGAACCGGTCCGGTGATGGCCGCGCCAGTGCGCTCAGCCGTCTCGACAATCTTTCGCGCTGATTGGTCTATGACCTTATGGTCATATGCCTTGATCTTAATCCGCACGCGTGTCATCGGGGCATCATCAACTTTTTTCTTCGTTGCCATGATACTCGAGCTTACTTTCTTCTCTTCGTTACATTCAAGAGAATAGTCATCCCGGGAAAGAGCACTTCCCTGCTCCCGGGACTCAATTCGCTCGAAAACTATTTGATAATCTTCGTCGCAACACCAGCACCGACAGTACGACCACCTTCGCGGATAGCGAAGCGCATACCCTCTTCCATAGCAACTGGAGCCAAAAGTTTGATGACCAAACGCACGGTATCACCCGGCATCACCATCTCCGTTCCTTCTGGAAGAGTCACTTCGCCGGTCACATCGGTTGTACGGATGTAGAACTGCGGCTTGTATCCCTTGAAGAAAGGAGTGTGTCGTCCACCTTCTTCCTTGGCAAGAATGTAGACTTCGCTTTCAAATTCAGTGTGTGGAGTGATAGATCCTGGCTTGGCAAGCACCTGTCCGCGCTGGACATCATCTTTCTTGATACCGCGGATCAAAAGACCAGCATTGTCACCACATTGTCCTCGATCAAGCTGCTTATTGAACATCTCGATACCGGTCACGACGGTCTTCATGGTCTTCTCCTGGAGACCAACGATTTCCACTTCTCCGTTCAGGTTAACAACACCGCGTTCGATACGACCGGTAACAACCGTTCCGCGACCTTCGATCGAGAAGATGTCTTCAATCGGCATCAGGAAAGGCTTCTCATTGTCACGGACCGGCTCAGGAATCTTAGCATCGAGAGCATCGATGAGATCAAGAATCGGCTTCGCAGCAGGATCATCGATAGAAGTGGCGGCAAGAGCCTTCACCGCGGAACCACGGATGACCGCAGCACCATCGCCATCAAATTCATATTTCGAAAGCAGCTCACGAGCTTCAGCTTCCACTAAGTCGATCAACTCTTCATCATCCACCATATCAACCTTGTTCAGGAAGACCACGATGTTCTGCACACCGACCTGATGCGCCAAAAGGATATGCTCACGGGTCTGCGGCATCGGCCCATCGGTCGCGGCTACCACAAGGATAGCGCCGTCCATTTGAGCGGCACCGGTAATCATGTTTTTGATATAGTCGGCGTGGCCTGGACAGTCGACATGCGCATAGTGGCGATTATCGGACTCGTATTCACAGTGTGCGGTGGAAATTGTGATACCACGCGCCTTTTCTTCCGGCGCTTTGTCGATTTCATCCACACCGCGCGCCTTGGCAAATCCCTTGAGGGACAAGACATGCAGGATAGCGGCTGTCAAAGTTGTCTTTCCGTGATCGACATGACCGATGGTCCCGACGTTCACGTGCGGCTTGGTCCGCTGAAATTGCTCTGCCATAGCTCTACAATTCGATTATTTATTTAAAAAGGCTTTGTTTCGCCCCAGCACTTCATCAAAATAAAAAAAGTGCCAAAGCGGAGCATCAAGAGACATAGTATCAAGCCATTTTCATCCTGTCAAGAGGGAACGGGAATCGTTATTCTGCCCGGCTCTGCCGACCTGTTCCCGAACCTCAGGAACCCGCTTCACTCCTTCTGAAAGTGCCTACAAAAGGCCAGTTTTTTATTTCAAAATGGCTGTCTCCTGATGAACATCCTCCCTTTGACAAGAAAATCAGCCTTTTCAGGCTGATTTTCCATAAATTCAATCCCGTAAAAATCACTCCGTATCCGAAAGCTTTTTACTTCGCCGGTGAAGGAGCACGAGCCCCAATGATTTCCTGAGCGACACTACTTGGCACTTCAGCATAATGATCGAATTCCATCGAATAGCTGGCGCGGCCCTGAGACATCGAGCGCATCTGAGTCGCATAACCGAACATCGAAGCGAGTGGTACCTCGGCGGTAATCTCCTTGACACGGGCAGCACCTTCACCGCGATCCGCCATTTCCTTGATCATACCGCGCTTGGAGTTGATATCCCCGACGATATCACCCATCGAAGCTTCCGGAGTGATAACCACCACTTTCATGACCGGCTCCAAAATGACCGGTTTAGCCTTTCGCATCGCCTCCTTGAAAGCGAGCGAACCCGCCACGCGGAACGCTGCCTCCGAAGAGTCGACATCATGAAAGGACCCGTCATACACAGTCGCTTTGATATCCACTACCGGATATCCCGCAAGCACACCGGTCTGAGAAGCCTCTTCGACACCCTTATTGATCGGTTTGATAAATTCCTGCGGAATGACACCACCCTTGATCTCATCAAAAAACTCATATCCTTTCCCGGATTCATTCGGTTCCAGACGGATCCAACAATGCCCATACTGACCGCGTCCACCCGACTGGCGGATATATTTCCCTTCCGCTTCAGACATGATGCGTATCGTCTCACGATAAGCTACTTGCGGACGACCGACATTGACTTCAACCTTGAATTCGCGCTTCATGCGATCGACGATGATATCCAAATGAAGCTCCCCCATACCCGAAAGAATTGTCTGGGCTGTCTCTTCATCCGTATGCACCCGGAAGGTCGGATCTTCCTCAAGAAGCTTCTTGAGCGCCATACCCATCTTCTCCTGATCGGACTTGGTCTTCGGTTCGACGGTGATGTCAATGACCGGTTCCGGAAAGGTGATTGCTTCGAGCACCACCGGCTTGTCCGGATCGCACAGCGTATTGCCAGTGGTCGTCACTTTCATCCCGACCAGAGCCCCGATATCGCCGGCCCCAAGCTCTTCGATTTCTTCGCGGTGATTGGCATGCATCCGAACGATACGTCCGACGCGCTCTTTCTCGTTCTTCGTCGAATTGAGGACGTATGATCCGGCCTTGATAGTTCCTGAATACACACGGAAAAACGTCAACTGTCCGATGAACGGATCAGTAGCAATCTTGAAAGCCAGAGCCGAAAATGGCGCGTCGTCCTTCGTTTCACGAACTTCCTCCACATCAGTCTTCGGATTAGTCCCAAACAATGGCGGGATATCCAGTGGCGACGGAAGGTAATCGACGACCGCGTCCAATACCAGCTGAATACCCTTATTCCGGAGCGCAGTTCCGGTCATGACCGGATACAACTTGGTTCCGATGACTGCCTGACGCAGAGCCGCCTTCAATTCGGCTTCGGATATCTCTTCTCCACCGAGATACTTCTCCGTCAACGTATCGTCCGTTTCGGAAATCTTTTCAACCATCTTGTCACGCCACTCCTTTGCCTTTTCCAGATACTCGGCCGGAATCTCCCCCTCGATGACCTTCTCCCCCATCGGACCATCAAAAGTGTATGCTTTCATGTTCATCAGATTGATGAGACCGAAAAAATCTCCGCGCAGACCAAGTGGATACTGAATGGCGACTGCCTTCGGAGTCAGACGGTTCCAGATTGAAGACAGAGCATCTTCGAACACGGCACCTTCCTTATCGATCTTATTGATGAAACACATGCGTGGTACATCGTATTTCTCCGCCTGCCGCCACACGGTCTCGGATTGCGGTTCGACACCCTCCTTACCATCAAACACCACGACGCCACCGTCCAATACGCGAAGCGAACGCTCCACCTCGACCGTAAAATCCACGTGACCAGGGGTATCGATAATGTTGATATGATGCCCCTTCCAGAAACAGGTCGTCGCGGCCGACGTGATGGTGATACCGCGCTCACGTTCCTGCTCCATCCAGTCCATGGTCGCCGCTCCCTCATGCACTTCACCGATCTTGTGCGTGATACCGGTGTAGAAAAGGACGCGCTCAGTCGTCGTGGTCTTTCCGGCATCGATATGAGCGATGATGCCGATATTGCGATACTTATCGATAGGAGTCGTACGGGCCATAAGAATACTCAACTTAAGATCTTAGATTTACGATTAATTTATGAATATGGATACTCTCTCAAAGATACAGTGTACCGTATTTACGATATCAGAGCGAATCGCGGTATTCGTCCTTCGTCCGTCTCAACCGATGAAAGAAATTCTTCAGACGGCCGCAGAAAAACGATTCCCGCGAGTTCAGCGTAGTCCGCCTGATACAACACTCCCATCTCATCTGTCGCTTCAACGACTGCGAATCCGGTAACCGTGTACGCCTGACCCTTGTAATGCCGGTATCGCCCACCAATCCGTATCCGTGTGCGCGCTTTCGAAAGGTCGCGTCTCAACTCCTCACCACTCTTATGCCCCATACAGACCTTATTTTTTATCCAGAAAACTGCTCTTTTCTCATTGGAGAACACGAAAGACCGCCAAGGCGATCTTTCATGCTTCTCTCGTAAACCTTCAACCGAAGTTTTTGCCTTTTTACGCGAAGTGAGCGAATGCCTTGTTGGCCTCAGCCATACGATGCGTATCATCTCGCTTCTTGATGGCCGTGCCTACCTTGTTCGAAGCGTCAATCAGTTCATCGGCGAGTTTTTCGGACATCGCCTTTCCCTTCTTCTTCCGACAGGCATCCCGAATCCAACGCATAGCGAGAATCTGGCGGCGCTCTCCGGAAACCGGAACCGGTACCTGATAGTTGGCACCTCCGACACGACGACTTTTCAACTGCAGCATCGGCGCGACATTCTTGATGGCCTGCTCGAACGTATTCAGCCCGCCCTTTTTCGTCCGCTCATGGATCACATCGAAAGCGTTGTAGACGATCTTTTCGGCTACGCTCTTTTTGCCGTTCCACATGATCATGCAGACGAAATGACCGACCAGAGGATTCTCGTACTGGGAATCGGCCTTCCATTCACGCTGATAATTTCGCTTTCTTCGTGGCATACTTCATTCGATACGCTAGACGATGAACGATCGGACTCATCACAAAAGCTGTTTCAGATTTCCGTCGTTTCCGTCAGGGATGATTAGGTATTGGTTAAAGACTAGTCTTTCTTCTTCTCTTTCTTGGCACCGTATTTTGAACGGCTCCCCTTCCGATTGGCGACACCGGCGGAATCGAAGATACCGCGCACGACATGATACCGGACACCCGGGAGATCCTTCACGCGTCCACCACGGATCATGACAATCGAATGTTCCTGCAGATTATGTCCGATACCCGGAATATAAGCCGTCACTTCCATACCATTCGTCAAACGGACACGAGCAATTTTCCGCAAAGCCGAGTTTGGTTTCTTCGGGGTCGTCGTTGTCACTTTCACGCAAACACCACGCTTGAAAGGACTCTGCGTCTTGGTGATGCGGTTTTTGATGGTATTGGTAACGAAAGTCATCGCCGGGGACTTGGATTTTCGGACGCTGATCTTTCGTGGTCGCTTGATGAGCTGGTTAATCGTGGTCACAGCGGTACACTGGTAAAAAATTACGTCAAAAACAAAGAGAGAACACTCGCTTGTTCAGTAATGCTTATCCTACCGAAGAGAGTCGATATTGTCAACATCCCCCTCCAATACCCTTCTTACAGAGCCAACCGCACAAAGAAAGACAGGACAAGACCAATGAAAAGACTGATCGGTACAGCCAAGAAAAAAACAGCAAAAAGAAGGAAAAAAATACCATAATGCTCGAGCCAGACCTTCGTTTCTTCTCGGATCGGAAACAGCGCATATAGAAGTTTCGAACCGTCGAGGGGTGGAAAAGGGAGTAGGTTGAAACAGGCCAATACGACATTCCAAAAAATAATCACGAGCAAGAGACCGAAAAGCACCTGTGACAAAGATCCGGAGAGCGCCTCCGCCAATGAGCCGAACCGATCGAAAAACGACCCATCACCATAAACCGCTCGAAAGAACCGGGTCACGATATCCTCCTTGGCCAGAAACGCAAGAGGCAAAGCATGTGCGACAACGCTTGCTACCGTCGCCAAAATAAGATTTGAGCCAGGGCCGGCAAGAGCGACCCAGAGTGGGCCCCATTTCTGATCCTTCAGATTATACGGGTTATACGGCACCGGTTTGGCCCATCCGAATGCGGACCCGGTCGTCAGAATGAGAAGCGCCGGAAGCAATACCGAACCGAATGGATCGACATGCTTGATCGGATTGAGATTCAGCCGATCGGCGTACTTCGCCGTCGTATCACCAAGCCATAACGCCATCATCCCATGGGAAACTTCATGAATGATGACGGAATACAAAAGGGCCAAAAAATAGAATCCTATCAGGATAGACTCTTGAAGCATACCGAGGGAAAAATTAGGTAAATAACCGAAACATGAAACGAGCACTTGCCATTCCTGCCTATCCATGATACTCTCAGATTCGTTACCAAGCAACTGATTTTACGTCTATGAGTCGAATATGTGACCTGACCGGGCGCGGCACCAAGACCGGAAACAACCGAAGCCATTCGAACGTGAAGACTCGACGCACGTTTGCGATCAATGTTCAGACAAAGCACATCGGTGGAATGAAGCTTCAGCTCTCCACCAAGGCTATTCGTACCCTGGTCAAACAGTCCAAGATCGCCTAGTGCTTCCAGATCTGATTTCATCGAATACAACGAAAATACAGTCAAGAAAGGCTGTATTTTTTTGACTTCATTCATTTTTCGTCCACCGGTAAAATAAAAAGAGGTAGGCCAACGTGGGACCACCTCTCTCCTCTTTGACACCTTATTAAACTTTCTTCTTGTTCTTGCGACAGACTTTTTTACCAAGACCATTGAGAATACCTACTCTGGCCGGACACTGGCAATCGCCAGACATCAGACTCTCCTGGCAAGTCGAACTCAATAGATGGCTTTGACAAGCCTTGTTGTACTCGCATCCACGAGTCGCGTCGGTCAGGACGACGCCGCCCAAAACACCCTTTACATGCATCTTTTCTCCCTTTCTGACAAATTGAATTTGAAAAACAACACGCTGTGCGTACTGCCTCTCCCCAATACTGGAGGGGTATTACTACTACTCAAGAATCCCGTCCAAGTTGACATCATACAGCACCTGCTCGGCAATCAAGCGATACTGAACCAATTCCTTTTCGTCGAACCAAATCTTGATTTCCCGCTCGGCATCATCCGGGTTATCAGAACAATGGACCAGATTGCGAACCGCTCGTTCATCCAGACTTGAAATCGCGTACGAGTCGATAGTGAAATCCCCCCGTATCGTTCCCACATCAGACAGAGTCGGCTCCGTACTCCCGACCAGCTTCTTCACGATAGCAATGGATTGATTTCCTTCGACAACGAAGGCCAGTACCGGCCCAGAAGTGAAGTAACGCACAATCGTATCGATGATACCCTTTCCGTATTCGATCGGCTCCTTCTCGATCGGCAACCCGTGAGACTTCCGTTCTTCCGTGATACGGTTTCCCTTGGAAAGAAACCATTCGTCGGTTTTCTGATAATGCTCCCACGACTGGGCTTCCGTCGGAACGAGGAACTTGAAAGCAATCATCTTGAGCCCGGTACGCTCGATACGATGAATGATTTCTCCCAAAAGCGCCCTCTGGACGCCGTCCGGTTTAATGATGACGAGTGACCGTTCTTTCTTCGGGTGCTGTTCCATACAAATACTTTAAAACTGCAAAAAACACAGGAAATTATTCTCTACAAAAAAACAGTAACACGGTATCGCTTTAAAAGCAAGTATCAGGTTCATTTTCCTTCCAGGTGACAAGTCGCCTCCCGGCACACATATACGATATCTCCCCGCTGATCAGTCCGAAGAATACGCGTACCTCTTTGCCGGAGTCGGGAAAGCACTTCATCGGATGGATGCCCGTATCGATTTTTTCCGACGGAGACGACCGCATCATCAGGCCGCACCCTTGAAAGCCACTCATCGCTTGTTGAATATTTCGATCCATGGTGCGCTACTTTGAGCACTTTCGTCGGGACGATACCCGGAAGTACCGTTTCCTCACGAGGCAGGTCACCCGTCAAAAGAAAACTCGCATCACCGAATGACAACCGGGTGACGATACTCCCCTCGTTCGTCTCGCCTATCATGCCAGCTTCACCATTCTCCGGAAACAGCACCCGAAGTTCCGCTCCTCCCGGAAACATGATCTTCGAACCTGTCCCGATGACTGACCGTTCTATCGAATGGTCCGAATCAAGGGATTGCTTCAGATTATGAAAGACTTCGCTTTCCCCTTCCGCTCCGTTCGAAAGGTATGTGGCGACACGGTATCGACTGACTACTGCCGCCAAACCACCTACATGATCAGCATCCGGATGTGTCGCCACTATCGATTCGATTCGCCTGTCCCAAAAAGGCATTTGTTGGCCAAGTTTTCCGAGCAGGACTTTCCCATCCCGGCCGCCATCGATCAATACCTGTGTCTTGCCCTGAGAGATAAGTATGGCATCGCCCTGACCAACATCCAAAAAAACCACGCGAAGCGAGGAAAAAGTTCTCTCGGTAATCACGAGAAACCCTCCCGAAAACACCGAGAATCCTATCAGGAAAAGGATACTCCAGGTACGGATGCGCATACGCCACCATCACAAATACACTCTTACCTCAGCCCTTTCTCCCGTGATTTCTGAGCCACCCGGTGCTGCCAGAAGAAAAAAGAAAGACAGATCCCATACCAAATGATAACACCCCACCAGCGAATACCCGCATAAGAAGCGCTCGCCCCCGGAAGACGGGCCACTGTTTCTGTGATTGCCACGAGGCCATGCAGCATACCATATGCGATCCATCCTATCGCTGCACCTATACCCGGAATCCATCCGAGAACCACCGTACAAAGAGAAGAAAGAAAAGCCGCTGGAATCAAAGGAAGGGCCAGAATATTCGCGACCAATGCATACGGGGAAAGCGTCCCGAAATGAATCAAGGTGACCGGCGTGACAAAAAGCAACACGGAAAGTGTCAGGAGGAGAGCTTCACTGAATTTCCCTGTCAGCCAAGATGATTTAGGAAATCGGTTCCGCCATGGAGCAGAAAAGAGAATCGCGAACGTAGCCAGGAACGAAAGCTGGAAACCGACGTCGTAACGAAGAAGCAAGGGATTCCAGAAAAGCATACTTGCGGCCGCGAAACAGAGAATCGACGTGGTCGGAATCGGCCGAGCCAACGAAAAAGCGACGAATCCGACTATTGAGACCAAGGCGGCCCGTACGGCCGATGCCGGAGCACCGACCAACAGAACGAAGAGTACCGTCCCGAAAAGTGCTCCCCATACGGCCCTCTTCCGGTACCAGCCGAGTCCGACCCCCAACAGAAAAAGCCCCCCAGCCAACACAGAGATATTGTATCCTGAAACCGCCACGATATGAGAAAGGCCGGCTATACGGAAATCATTCGCGAGGGCCTCAGGAAGCTCATCGCTTCCCCCGAGAAGAAGTCCTCGTGCCAAACCAGCCTCCGGTTCCGGTATTCGCTCTTCGATGACCGATGAGATGAATACCCTTGTTTCATGCAGACTACTGCGCAACCGGTCGCCCCGAACGGCTACCGGCTCGATAGGACATCCTCGCGCTACGAAACCTATCCCTTCCTTAGCAAGGTACATCGGATAATCGAATCGAGAATCGAATCGCTCAGGCCGTTTCAAGTCACAGGGACCGAAGTGGACAGTCATTCCATCGGTCAAGGTCTCGTATCGACCTGTCCGAACCAGGATGTATTCTCTCGGACATACCCTTTCCTCGCAATCATACGCCTCCAAGACGAAATGAGCATCAAAAACTCCGGTTGACATCTCACCACGAACTTTTCCGATACCCCGTAGATTTTCTTGTTCCTCAAGTGTCCGATAGTGCTCTACCGAATGGATGCCCCCTGATGCCCCGGATAGAACACACGCTCCAAGCCAAATTATAAATAAGATATTCTCCTTCCGAAAAACAATTCCCCAGGCGATAATTATGACTACACAGAGAAGCGCCCAAACCCAAGCCGTATCCCAATCCAGAAACAGCCCCGTCGCAATTCCGCAGGAAAACGACACCGATGTACCCAGGAGAAAAAACCGCTTCATGCTTTTTCATCGTCGAGACTCTCGATCACCCGGCGAAAGCTCTGCGCGCTCCCGAAAGACTTGTAAACGCTCGCGAAACGGATATAGGCGACCTCGTCGACCCCTCGGAGCTGTTCCATCGCCAAACGGCCTATCTCACGACTCGTAATATCTTTCAATCCGCGATCGCGGATAAGCCGCTCGACATCCCGTAGGACATGTGCCACCTTCTCATCACAAAGGGGGCGTTTCTCAAAAGCTCTCTCGAGACCGATCCGCAACTTCATCCGATCGAATATCTCCCGATGTCCATCCTTCTTGATGACGGTTACCCGATAAAAATCGGGCTCCTCATAGGTGCTGAAGCGGGTCCGACACTGTTCACATTCGCGACGCCGACGCACACTCTTCCCCTCCTGCGTCAGACGAGAATCGACGACTTTCGTTTCAGGATAGTGACAGTAGGGACACAGCATACTCTCAGTCTTCTGATACCATCAAATATACCGTCCCGGCACTCACTCACCACCCCTCCTGCACATCTCTCTATCATGAATCACGGACTTACTTCCTTCACATTGTAATCGCAGTGCCGGGTGCCCGGACAGGTGAG
>CAYMZY010000005.1:0-38459 GCA_964395165.1 uncultured Bdellovibrionales bacterium
TCCGCTCCGGCCATTCGAGAAGGACGATACCCTCAGGATCGGCGCACCATTCGGTAAAACCGATTTTTTCGAAATCTTCGGCCCGTTCCATCCGATAGGCATCTGCGTGATACACACGCCGGATGCCATTCGCAGTCGGCGCATCCAAATCATACTCTTTCATGAGGATGAAAGTCGGACTCACGAAAGGCGGCTGGGCACCACAGCCCACCAGCACCCCCTGGATGAAGGTCGTCTTACCAGCACCGAGATCCCCACGAAAACACACAAGTGTTCCCGGTGACAAGGTGTCCCCGAAAGCTTTTCCAAGAAGCCGAGTCTCTTCAGCAGTCGCAGAAAAATATTGCTTTTCTTCCATACGCACGTATGCGCTTCAATAACACAGATACATTTTAGCTATACCAGAAAAATAGCCTTTCGTCGATCAGAAAGCTCCAGTTTCTGGTCGGAACCTTCAGCCGTATTTTTCAAAAACGGCGCTTATTTGACGTTTCATTCTTCCCCTGCTAGGCTGGTTTCTTATCTCGTCCGCTTTTTTCCGCCTATCCGAATCCACACGCTATGTCCCTCTCCCCCGATCAGCAATTCCACGATCTCATCAAAAAATCCTCCCATCCGCTGATCCTGCTCGCTCCCTATCCGAGCCGAGACGATATCGCATCGGCGCTTGCCCTCTCGCTCTTCATCGAACGCCTCGGAAAGTCAGTCACCCTCGCTGCGGATCGCATCGAAACGACCCTGAGTGAATTACCCTTCATCGTTCGTCCAAAAGAAACGCTCTCCGCGCTTTCGGGAGCACGCGATTTCGTCCTCTCCTTCAACACGAGCTACAACAAAATCCTCGGTGTCCGTACCGCGCAGGAAGGTGACGAATACCGCATCTATCTCACTCCGGAAAAAGGCACGATCGACCCTCGGGACTTCTCATTCATTCCGGCACACTACCGGTTCGATGCCGCCATTATCATCGGTGTTCCCGACAAGGAGCATCTCGGAAAAATCTTCGAGGATAATCCGGATATCTTCTACGAAGTTCCGCTCATCAACATCGACACGAGTTCGCAGAACGAACTCTTCGGACAGATAAATCTGGTCGATATCACCGCTTCGTCGAAATCGGAAATTCTCACTGAGCTCCTCGAGAGGACAGTTCCTACTTTCATCACCGAACCGATTGCCGAAGCGTTGCTTTCCGGAATCATGTCAGCCACCGAAAGCTTCCAAAAAAAGAATACTACGCCGAAGGCCCTGAAAGCCGCCGCCGGCTTGATTGGACACGGTGCCGATCAACAGAAAATCGTCCGCGCACTCTACCGGACCGAGCCTTTGCCTCTCCTCAAACTCTGGGGTCGGGCACTCTCCCATGTCCGCTGGGATGAGAAGCATAAGCTCATACTCGCTCCCGTCTCACTTGAAGATCTCGTACAATCCCGCGCACATACGCACGATCTCTCTCTCGTGTTGGAAAAGATCCGCGGCAGCTTCTCCCTCGCGACGACATTTATTCTCTTCTTCCAGGAAAGCCCGGTGGCTATCCGGGCTCTGCTCAAATGTCACAACACCGAAATGCTTCACAAACTCCACCACTCCTTGCCGGAATCGGAAATGCAGGGCGATATTCTGGCATTCTCCTTTGCAGCAAACTCACTTGAAACTGCGGAGGTCTATCTTCAGTCACATCTCCTCCCGCTCCTCGATCAAACGGAGGCCTGAGCTGCTCCTTTTTCGAATGGATACCTTTCTGTCCCATATCAGCCACTCCGGCTGATTTTTTTCATTCCACAATTCCCTGTTGTGCGCTAGAATGGACTCGAATTACAATACAAAAAAATATGGTCAAGGTTGTCCAGGACGGAGGAATCATCGATCCGAAAATCGAAAAGACCGCTTCGATACTCAAAAAGCTCAGAACTTCTTCCATCGAGGAAGTCGCTTCCCAACTCGCCCAGAATTCCGGCTATCCCTACATCGACCTCCATATTTTCCCTATCGGCTCCGAAGACGTGCTCCTGATACCAGAAGAAAAAGCGCTCGAGCTCGGAGTTGTTCTCTTCCACAAAAAAACACTCGAGGTCCGTTTTGCCATCCTCGATCCGAATAACCAGAAAACGCTCGATTTCATCGCGGAGATAAGCACCAAGAACGGATGGGAAAGCGAAATATATGTCGTTTCGCATCCGTCATTCGATCGGGCAGTCGAGCAGTACAAACGACGGACATTCATCGACAACCTCGACCTTGTCCGGGTCTCTCTGAACGGAGAGGACCTCGAACGGTTCGACCAGGACTTCAAAGAACTTCTTTCTCTCAAGGAAAGCCGGGATATCAATACCTCCCGTGCCATGGAAATCATCCTTGCCGGGGCCAGAAAGCTCAACGCGAGCGACATCCACTTCGAAACGGAAGAAAATGAGACACGGCTGCGTTTCCGCATTGATGGCGTCCTCCAAGATATCGGAAATCTGCCGGAAACCGTCTATCATCTTCTTCTTTCACGTGTGAAGATGCTCGGGAAAATGCGCTTGAACATCAGGAAAGAAGCGCAGGACGGACATTTCTATATCGATATCGAAGGAAAACGCATCGACATCCGCGTCAACTCGATTCCGGGGAAATATGGGGAAAGCATCAATATGCGTCTCCTTTCGAGCGACGACATTATCGTGGATGTCAATGATCTCGGTCTCCGCGGACTAGCGAATGAGCAGGTCATGAAAGAAATCCGCAAGCCGCACGGCATGATACTCAATACCGGTCCGACGGGATCCGGAAAGACGACGACCCTCTACACCCTCCTCTCGACGCTCAACGGCGCCGGAACGAAAATCATCACTATCGAAGATCCGATCGAATATTCCCTCCAGGGAATCGTCCAGACTGAAGTCGCCAAAGACCGGAGCTACACCTTCGCTACCGCACTCCGAGCCATCGTCCGACAGGATCCCGATATCGTTCTCGTCGGTGAAATCCGAGATGACGAAACCGCTGATATCGCCATCAACGCCGCCCTCACAGGGCATCTCCTTTTCTCGACTATCCACGCCAACTCCGCAGCGGCCGCAGTACCGAGGCTCATCGAGCTCAGTGTCAAACCGACCCTGATCACTTCTGCCATGAATATCATCATCGCCCAACGGCTAGTCCGGAAACTCTGCCAACACTGCCGCATATCCTACGTACCCGCCAAAACGACATTCGATTCCATCACAAGACTCATCTCCATCATCTCGCCGAAAGCCAAAGTCTCCATCCCGAAGAATATCGAGGAACTCTGGCAAGCGAAGGGTTGCCAGCACTGCCATATGACCGGATACAAAGGGCGCATCGGTATCTTCGAAGTGCTCACCATGACCCCCGAAATCTCGGAAATCGTCAATGGCATGGGGAGTGAAGAGGAAATCTTCAAGGTCGCCCTCGAAAACGGCATGATCACGATGACCCAGGACGGAATCCTGAAAGCTCTCGAGGGTATCACCACGCTCGATGAGGTCTGGCGCGTCGCCGACCAGACTGAAATCCTCCAGAATATCTACGCGAAACTCATGCCGAGCTCCCTCTCTCGCGCATCTCTCGTCACTGAAACCCTCTATGCGGAAACGAAACACGCGCTTGATTCCCTTCAATCTTTCGAGGAGTTCATCAAAAAACAAGACTCCGGTCTCCGGCTCCCGACTCTTTTCGCCGCAGCGATCGCGATGAAAGCTGGGGATATCCATATCGAACCGAGCGAGACCACCTTCGAAGTCCGCTTCCGAATCGATGGTATCCTCCAGACTGTCGCTTCCTTCCCTCTCAATGAATATCCTGGCTTCATGGGAGAGATCAAGCTTCTCGGCGGTCTCAAATCCGGAGAAGTGGCCGGGGTCACAGATAGCCGGTTTTCCATCAACCTGGAAAAGGCGAATGAGAATGTCGAGGGAAACAAGGTGGATATACGTCTCTCCATCATCCTCGGCGGATTCGGCGAAACCGTCGTCATGCGCCTTTTGAACCAATCCGTGACCAAACTCGATCTCTCATCTCTCAATATCCGAAAACAAAGCCTCAACCGGCTACTCACCGCTATCGAGAAGCCCTATGGCATGATACTCAATACCGGTCCGACGGGATCCGGAAAGACGACGACCCTCTACAGCGTTCTTGCTCGTCTCAATAAGCCAGAAATCAAGATTATCACCGTCGAAGACCCGATTGAATACCAGATTTCCGGTCTTCTCCAAACACAAACAAATGACGAGGCTGACTATACCTTCGCCACCGCGCTCCGCGCATTGATGCGCCAGAACCCGGATATCATCATGATCGGTGAAATCCGCGACAACGAAACGGCCGAGGCCGCCATCCAGTCGGCTTCCACTGGACACCTCGTCCTTTCGACGCTCCACGCCAATTCGGCAGCCGGCACCGTCTCCCGTATCATCAAGATGGGCGTTTCTCCTGACGATCTTGCCAATGCGAGCAATCTCTTCATGGCACAAAGGCTGGTCCGGCAGCTCTGCGACCACTGCAAACAGGAATCGGCTCCAACATCCGAAGAACTGACCCTTATCGAATCAGTCATCCGATCCGTCTCACCGGCTGCTGGTATCGATATTCCTTCTTCCCGAACAATCTGGCATGCAGTCGGCTGTCCGACCTGCAACGGCACTGGTTATACTGGACGGATGACCATCGTGGAGGCACTTCCTATCGAAACGGATATCCAGGAACTTATCGGAAGAAATGCGCTCGTCCACGAGATCGAGGAACGAGCGGTCGAACTTGGAATGATTACCATGGCACAGGACGGAATACTGGCCGTACTCGAAGGCCGGACTTCGATCGAAGAAGTCAAACGCGTCACGGAAATCTGATGCCTCGGAAAAAAAGAAAAAATCCCCGCTCAAGAATCCAGAGCGGGGATTTTCACGAAAGAAAGATATCTTGATCTGTAGACAGGCCTCTCACATGGGAGCGAGAGGAAAGGAACAGTGTCGAGGAATAGCGCAGCCGAAACCACCCTACCCGATCTGGACAAATCCCGCGCCTCTTTGAGATACGAGCCTGCTCCGGCTCACACAAAAAGATTTCCCCTTCCGGTTACGGGGGGAAACCGATCCCAAATAGGTGCGGGACAAAAAGTTCCCGAGATCAGAGGCAAAGATAGAGACCTCCGATTGTCTACAGATCAAGTCATCCTTCCGGAAAAACAAGGTCTTTCTCAAATAAACTCGTCGAACGCTTTGAAAGCACAACGACTTTTTATGTTAGCACAGCTTGAATTTCTTGTCAAGACGTGGTAGTCTGTACCAATAAAGCTTCAATTTTTCTCTTTCTGAAGCCATCCATCGATACGATTTCCAAAAAACCTCCTCGGGTCACCCGATTCAAAAAAGGCAAACGATACCTTGTTTGTCCTACGCGTCTCCGAATACATCCCGGGTGATTCTCTCGGACCCCGTAAATCATCCAACCACAGACTTCACTCTATGCTTACCACTACTGAATCCCTCCCTGAGGAAGAAGTTCTTGACAGTACACTACGTCCCCAGACGTTCGCGGACTATGTCGGACAAGAGAAGATCAAACGCAACCTTCACATCTTTATCGAAGCCGCCAAACATCGCGGTGAGAATATCGAGCACGTGCTTCTCTACGGTTCAGCTGGGCTTGGCAAGACTACGCTCTCCCATATCATCGCGAAAGAAATGGGAGTGAATATCCGTATCACGTCCGGACCGGCGATCGAAAAAGTTGGCGATCTCGGTTCCATTCTGACCAATCTCGAACCCGGAGATGTACTCTTCATCGACGAGATCCACCGGCTCAACAAATCCATCGAAGAAGTCCTCTATCCGGCAATGGAAGACTATAAGCTTGACATCATCATCGGCAAAGGCCCTTCAGCCAGAACCATACAGCTTGATCTTCCCAAATTCACCCTCATCGGGGCCACCACGAAACTCGGCTCGCTCTCGAATCCTCTTCGCAATCGCTTCGGCTCCACCCACCGACTCGAATTCTATACGCCGACCGAAATCAAGCGCATCGTTCTCCGCTCGGCCCGCATCCTCGGAGTTGAGCTCGATGATGCCGGCGCCGACATCATCGCTCACTCCAGCCGCCAGACCCCGCGCGTCGCCAACCGCATCCTGAAGCGCGTCCGCGACTACGCCCAAGTCCACCGTGAAAACAAGATCGATACCGATTCGGCCCGTGAGGCTCTTGGCCTCTTCGAAATCGATCCGCTCGGCCTCGAACCGACTGACCGCCATATGCTCCGCGCTATCATCGAAAAGTTCCGCGGTGGCCCAGCCGGAATCCGAGCGGTCGCCTCGGTCATCGGAGAGGAAGAAGAGACTATCGAAGATGTCTATGAGCCATACCTGATCCAACTCGGCTTCATCGCCCGCACCCCCCGCGGACGCATCGTCACCGAAGCCGGTTACAAGCACCTCGGACTCGTCATGCCCGAAAGCCAACGGGAAAAATTTATCTGAAAGACACTAGACAGGACCCTGGGCAACTGGAAGTGGATACGATAGAATTGAATTGAAATAAAAATCTTCATGCAATTCATCGCTTGGGCTTTCTATTCCGTACTCATCATCACCTATCTCGCATCAGCGGGATTCATCGTGTTCCATATCCTCCGTTATTCGCTCTGCCGTACCAATGCGATTTTCGGCGTTTCCTTTTTCCTGGTCGTATTCATCCTCCTCTTCTTCATCAACATCTCACTCTTTTCCAGCCTACCTCTCGAAGCGCTCCTTGGCGGAAGCGCATCATTCTCGCGATCCAGCGGTTTTTAATTGCTTCCTTATGATATCTCCCTTCTCCCGATACCATTTTCAAGGCCAACGTGAAAACGAGGACGTACTCCGTATCATCCATCGTCACTGGTTCAATATCATCCTGCAGTACATCGGCATCGGATGTGCGACGATCTTCCTTGTCGTCATCTTCTCCATCCTTCCGAAAGCCGCGCCGATCACCACTGACGCGCTTCCGCCACTTCTCCTTCTCTTCCTTCTCAATACTTTCCTCCTTTTCATCTGGCTGTATGTATTCCTCATCTGGGTAGACTACTACTTTGATGTCTGGATCATCACCAACGAACGCATCGTCAACATAGAGCAGAAAGGCCTTTTCAATCGCGAAGTCAGCGAACTCCAGTTTTCCAGGATTCAAGACGTGACTTCCGTCGTCGACGGCTTCATTCCAACCATTCTCAATTTTGGCGATGTCTACGTCCAGACCGCAGCCGAAGAAGAACGCTTCGTCTTCCGACAGATTCCCGATCCCTACACGATCAAAGATATGGTGATGCAACTCTCCCGATCAGGTACCCCAGAAGAAGCGCGCCAGATTAACGAGAAAATTTCCATCGGCAAACGCGTCGTCTGAAACCGGACGCTTTTCAAAAAATCAAGAGAAGCCTTTCTCTTGATTTTTTTCGTTTTTCTGTCTACGCTTCGCTTTATATTCCTTTTCTCTTTTTCTATGTCAGGACATTCCCACTGGGCCGGTATCCGGCACAAAAAAGGCGTCAATGACGCCAAGCGCGGCGCTGTCTTCACCAAGCATGGCCGAATCATAACCATCGCCGCCCGCGAAGGTACCGACCCGACCATGAACTTCAAGCTGCGTCTCGCCATCGATACCGCCCGCAGTATGAACATGCCGAAAGAGAATATCGAGCGAGCCATCAAGGCCGGAAGCGGCGAACAGAAAGACGGCGCTATCATCGATTCCGTCCTCTATGAGGCCTACGGGCCCGGCCAGATCGCACTTCTCATCGAAGGCCTGACAGACAACAAAAACCGAAGCGTCGGCGATGTCAAAACTATTCTCACCAAGAACGGCGGCAAGTTCGTTCCGAGCGGTTCTGTCTCCTTCATGTTCGACCACGTCGGCATCATCGTTTTTCCCCTAGAAAAATACTCAGCCGAAACACTTGAGCTCATGGTACTCGACTCTGGTGCTGATGACTTCCGTGTCGAGGAAGACGTCTTTCTCGCCATCACCCGTCCGGAGAATCTTCAGGCTGTCCGAACCTACTTCACCAGCAAGGACTTCGAACCTGAGAGCGCCGAACTCGGTTATCTCCCTAATCAGACTGCATCGCTCTCCCTGGACGACCTAGAGAAATTCGAGAAGCTCAAAGAGCTGCTCGAAGACCACCAGGATGTCCAGACGGTATGGGATAACTTGGCGTGAGAGACATATCCGGCAAATGGAAAAGCGGGCGCATAATATGCGTCCGCCTTCATACCCTTATTCTCCCAGAGTCATAATGCGAAGCCCTGTTACACCCAGCGCCTTATTTTCCGCTACAATAACACGCATGCCATTTTGAAGGTCTGTTGATGCATCCACCTCTCTATTCTCTGCCACCATGGCCCGCAGATGATGACCCGTATTCTCCGTGGAGAAACCAAAATAGCCTTTTCGATTAAGGTCTTCGTGACAGAAATCTCATAAGACGGCGACGCATGATAGGAGGTAGAAGCGTAGATTCCCGCTCGAGTGATGGCCACCTGAGCATACTGCGCCAATGTATCCATATTCGCATATCTCGGAAGGTGTGGCGCATACACCAAACACTCCCCTTCCATCAAAACGGCCTGTATTGCGGGAATCCCAATAGGATTAAAACCGTGCTTCCACCATGCATACAGATAAAGTCCAACAAAATCTGTCTCCGGCGGCTGGAAATTCCGAACGAGCCAATAGACGCCATTATGCCCAACCTCATCCGCCGGTAAGTCCTCATCCTTTCCGATCGCCAAGCGAAACCCTCCCCATCTCGGCTCTTCCAGCCGTAGCGGCTCATATCTCTTTTCCATTTTTTTCCTCACTCTCGATGAAATATTGTTAAAAGACATCAATCGTTCTGTTTCCAGAACCACACACAATACCAGTAAATACATCACCTATCAAGACGAGTGTCATAATCTTGTATAGTAATATGATACTTTTTATTGATTTATTTTAAGCAAACTATTATTATGTACTATATTGTTGTCGGTTATAATATACACATTTAATCACATGCCTCTCCAAAGCGAACTCAGCGAAAAATTAATTGCTTTGGGTCTCACTAAAAAACAGGCTCATATTTACCTTTCCATCGTGAAGCAAGGCCATTCAACCATTCTTGAGATCTCCCGGGACACGCATATTCAACGCCCCACCATCTATGAAAACATCCCCGTCCTTACAAGCCTTGGATTAATTGAAGTCGTCCTCAAAGGAAAGAAGAGGTATCTTGTCAGCACCAACAGCGAAAATATACAGTCTCTTGTCGAAGGGAAGAGAAGGCTCGCCAATGAGCTTACCGAAACAATCGACTCACTCAAAAAAGGTGAGCAGCTACTGCATCCTATACGGCTCTACTCTGGCCGCGACGGCGCCCGATATCTTGCCCAGTCAATCTTGCGATCAAAGACGAAACAGGTCTATACGCTTGGTAATCGGGCACTTCTCTCTCAACTCTTTAGCGAACATGACCTGCATACCCTCTGGAAATCCCGCGTTCAAAAAGGCATTCACATCGACACATTGTTTCCAGCCACCGATACGACGGAACTGCTCGCTGATACCGACTATACTCCAGCCGGAAATTTTCGCTACGATCGAGACACTCGCATTCTTCCCGAAAATATCCCTTTTTCAGTCATGTACACCATAGTCGATGATGAGGTTCTCTTTTGGTCTTCCCTGGAGGAGAATTTTTTCTTTCGCTTTTCTAGCCCCAGTTATGCCGCTTCGATGAAGGCTGTTTTCCTCTCCCTGTGGGACATTTCAAAACCACTCCACGCAAACTCCGCTCTTTCCTTTTCTGATCTATAAAACCCTGATGACTTGGCTCCCACAACGATTATTCATGGTAAATTGTAAGTGGTAAGCCGTGAGTCATAAATTGATTCCCTATGCGTATACTCGGTATCGATCCCGGCACCGCGACGGTCGGTTGGGGGATCATCGAACAAAATGGCGCCGAAACGATTTCCATCGCGTATGGGCATATTTCCACATCCAAAGATCTCCCTCTCGAAAAGCGTCTACTGGAAATATCGGACAATATCGAACAGATCATCGAGCTGTACCATCCAGAGGAGGCGGGCGTTGAAGAACTTTTCTTTTTTAATAATCAAAAAACCGTCATTTCGGTGGCTCAGGCTCGCGGAGCTATACTATTGACTTTAGAGCGTTTACGTGTTAATATCTCTGGTTACACCCCACTCGAGGTGAAACAGGCCCTCACCAATTACGGCCGCGCCGAAAAAGCTCAGGTACAGCTCATGGTCAAGGCGATTCTCAAACTCAGCGCTATCCCGAAACCCGATGATACCGCCGATGCGCTTGCCATCGCCCTCTGTCATGCCAGCCGCCGGAAAGTAGAGGCTATACACAAACGGTAGTCGGGCGATTTTGTAGAAACTGATTTTTTGAATTTTACTCGTCATCATCACCTCTTATGCACTATCACCCGCTCGTCCAGTATTTCGCATCTGAAGGGGTTCCTGTCCTCACGGTCACCCTCCTCCTCATGCTTCCGATTATTGCGACACTCGTGGCAATTTTCCGCCAGGTCATCGGGATCAAGGCCTTCGGCATCTACACCCCTTCTATCATCACTTTCGCCCTCTTCGCTATGGGAGAACTCAAATACGGTGTGGCTGTCTTCGCGTCCATTATCATCGTCGGCATGCTCTCCCGCTTCGGCCTCAGACGCTTCCGCCTCCTCTATCTCCCTCGCGTGGCGATTACGCTCTCCATCATTTCCTTGGCCATACTCCTTCTCCTGCTCGTCGGGGGACACAACCAGCGCACCGGATTCGCCGGAGCTTCGGTATTCCCGCTTCTCATCATGATCACCCTGGCCGAAAAGTTCGTCTCGACCCAGATCGAAAAAGGGACCCGCATCGCGCTCATCCTGGCTGCGGAAACGTTGATCATCTCCACTGTCGGATACTTCCTGATCAAATCGACTTTCGTGACGGATATGCTCCTCACCTACCCACTCTGGATTATCGCGCTCACCTTCATCATCAATATCACCCTCGGCAAGTGGTCCGGCCTCCGTCTCTCCGAGTACTGGCGCTTCCGCCAGGTCTTCAAACATCTCTGAGACCTCTCCTCACCCGCCGAGTAACGAAGCGAATTTTTTCCTTGCTGCATGTTCGGAAACATGGGACATCGGAAAAAACTCGCTTCGTTACTCGACTAATACCTGCTGAAATCCTTAGACACATCATCAATTCGCACCACTCCACACGACTCTAAATGAAGAGGTCTATGTTCGAATACTGGAAAAACAGCCGGAAACTGCTCGGGATGAACGCCCGCAACCTTGATTTCGTGCGTCCGTTCAACCGTCGCCGCGGGATGAAGATCGCCGACCAGAAACTTCTCTGCAAGCACATCCTCACCCGATCCAAGCTCCCCGTCTCCGCCCTGATCGGCAAGATCCGTTCTCGCGAAGAACTGGAAAATTTCGATTGGACCACCCTCCCAGCGAGCTTCGCGCTCAAACCGAATCGCGGATTCGGCGGCGAAGGTATCCTGGTCGTCTATGCCCGCAAGAAAAACCGTCCAGACGCCTGGATCAAGGCTAATGGCAGTATCGTGACCATCGAAGACCTCAAAACTCACATCGAAAACATCCTCGATGGATCATTTTCGCTTTCCAATACTCCCGACATCGCCTTTTTCGAAGAGCGCCTCAAACTCCTCAAACTTTTCAAACCCTACAGCTACAAAGGTATCCCGGATATCCGCGTCATCGTTTTCAACCGCATCCCGGTCATGGCGATGCTCCGTCTTCCGACCCGCGCTTCCGATGGCAAAGCGAATCTCCAACAAGGAGCGATCGGAGTCGGTATCGACCTCGCGACTGGAACCACCACTTCCGCCATCATGGGCAAGGGACAGGTCATCGAATCAGTTCCCGGAACCCGTCTCCCGCTCTCCGGTATCAAGATTCCCTACTGGAAACAGATTCTCACCATGGCTGTCGAGGCCCAATCGATTTCCTCGCTCGGCTTCCTCGGTGCCGACATCGCCATCGACCGCGATCAGGGACCGGTGATTCTCGAACTCAATGCCCGTCCCGGCCTCTCCATCCAGTTGGCCAACTTCGCCGGACTCAAGGAACGGCTCGACCGGGTGCGCGGTATCAATATCAAGACAGCAGAACGCGGGGTGCGCCTCGGACGCAATCTCTTTGGCGGCGAAATCGAAGAGGAGATCGAGGAGATTTCCGGCCGCCGCGTCATCGGCTGCATTGAGAAGGTGCGGCTCATCGGCAAGAACGGGAGAGAAATCACGGTCGAGGCCAAGATCGACACCGGCGCCGATTCCACCTCCATCGATACTGAACTCGCCAAACAACTCGGTTTTGAAGACGTGATCAGCTTCTTCTCTTCCATCCCGAAACCGACTTCCTCCGAACGATCCGACCTCAAGAAAGTCTCCGACGAATACGATGCCACATACCTGTCCGCACACCCGGACCTCAAAGGCATCGCCTTCACCTACTCTTCGAACGGATTCACCATGCGTCCGAAAGTCGACCTGTCCTTCGTGCTCGATACTTTGGAAATTCCCGCCCGAGCATCTATCGTCAACCGTTCACACCTCGAATACCCCATCATCATCGGCCGGCGAAATCTCGGAAAATTTCTTATCGATACGAACAAATAGTCCTTATGAAAAAAGTACTCATCCTTTTCGGAAAAAGCGACTGGGAAAAAGCCAAACCCTTTGCGAACAAAGATTATCAATACTCATACGAATTTTTCTATACGCTTTGCAAGCAAAACGGCATACAGATGTACCGGGCATCTTACGAATGGTACGATTACGAAAACCACTTCTTCAAACACGCGTGGATTTACGACGGACCAGGTGGTAATTGGAGCCGCACAGACAATGTATCGCCAGATATCATCTACGATAAGACGAAAGGGCGAACGGAGGTGTATTACAAGAAAGAGCTCATCGGGGAAAACTTCCCCATTATCAATGACCTCACCTTCACTCGGGTTATCGACGATAAGTTCCTGACAGGACTGATTTTTGCCGAGTGGTCAAAAGAGAATCACGTCGTCCGAAATCCAGAAGAGCTCTCTCTCCACATCGGTAAAATATCGACTCCGCTCGCCGTACTCAAGCCTATCTGTGATAGCGGCGGAAATGGAGTCCAAGTCTTCGAAAAAACCGCCGCCCCAGAAATCAATTTCCACGGAGAACACATACTCCAGGAATTCATCGATTCCTCTCGCGGCGTACCCGGAATAAAGACCGGTCTTCACGACCTCAGACTCGTGTTCGTGAACGACTCCTTGATATACTCCTACATCCGCAGCCCTCAGCCCAACAGTTATCTCGCGAACCTCGCCCAAGGAGGATCTCTTCTTATCGTTCCAACCGAAAAACTCCCCGATTCGCTCGCCCCGATCATCGAGCACTCACGAAAAACCTTTTCCTCATTCAACCCAAAGATCTACACTATCGATGTCATGTTTGACGAGACCGAACGTCCCTGGGTAGTGGAACTCAATTCAATGCCGGGGCTCTATTTCACTCCCGAAGAAAAACCCTCGATGGAGCGGCTTTATGCGGAACTTCTGACTGTCTTTCAAAGTAAGCTGAGATGACACCCTTGTCCCCACTGATTTGTTTTCAGCCGCACCGGTGATCAGATCTTCCCTAAAAAATATCCACTCAAACACTATGAAAATTACCGTCATCTGCAAAAATACCGAATGGCAGGTCCAAAAACTAGGCGAAGCGGCCGCGGAACTCGGGTGCGATATGGACATCAAGGATATTTCTAACCCGGGAATTCTCCCTGCCGATCTGGGCGATGTTGTCCTCTGGCGGTCCTCTTCACTCGGATGTGGGCCCGAACGGCTCGAAACAATGCGGCTTATCCTCACAAAACGGACGCTTATCAACCGGTGCCTTGCGCGACTTCCCCGGGCGACCGAAAAAGTCTTCCAACAGGAATACGTCTCACAGAAAACCAAATGGGTACGATGTATCCCGACATTCGTATTCCGCTCGGTCGATGAACGGACGACTGCGATAAAGGATGGTCTCCTGCGGTATCCGTTTATCCAAAAGCCGAACAATGGATCGAAGGGAAAAGGAGTCGAGCTCATCAACAACGAGAGCGAACTCGGTCAATTCACCCAGGATATCCATCGGCAAGTCTACCAGAACTTCATCAGAAATTCGGGTGACTACCGGGCGTTTATCCTCGGAGGGAGGCTTCTTGGCGCCATCAAAAGAACTCCGGCAAAAGGAGGATTCCTCAATAATATCTCACAAGGAGGACATGCCGAGGTTGTCACTGACCCGAAGATCCTATCTGAACTGCGACGAATCGGCACTATTGTCGCTTCGATTTTCGAGCTTTCTCTGTGCGGAGTTGACATCATCTTCGATGAAGAAACCGGAACGTACTTCTTTTTAGAAGTCAACACTGTCCCTCAATGGAAAGGCTTCCAGGAAGCAACCGGTATCGATGTCGGAAGGGAAATCATCCGATACGGTCAACGCCTTGTCAGAAGGAAAGATTTCTCCTCCCTGCCGGAACTTATCTCCGAGGAATACCTCTCACAGATGCGATTCCTCTATGAAAAGAAATTCCATTTCCTTTCGCGGATATTTCTCTGGAGCAACAACGTGTCCTTAATGAGAAATCTAGATGAACTCCAAAAGGAATACATCGGGATATCCCAGAGCGACCATCAAAAGATACTCGAAAAGATTTCTACCAGAAAGACTCTCTCCGAAACCCGTATGATCGCAAAAGAAAAACGGCAAGTCTTTTTCGAAAAATACCCGGATCTCGAACCGTTTCTGAATCTTCTTTTCAAGAATCTCTTCTCAAGGGAGATTTACGGGATAGATTTGCGTCCGCACATCCGAAAGATCGTTTCGGAAACCGAACTCATCAAACTGAAGAATGCCTTGGAAGATGACCCTCATGCGATGCAAGTGCTTTCGACTCATGCTATAAACTACCTCTATCTTCTCGACGACTACCTGCGGACACCAGCATCACTGGTGAACCCGGAAAAATACTTCCGGATCGGAACCTCATCGACGGATGAATCGCTTAAGTTGCGATTATACTTCTTCACCCACTGCATCATCGGGGCATCAAAATTCTACAGCACGAAAATCAGGCAGGCAGACCTGGCTATCTACACAAAGATGCTTCATGCCGCCGAAAGCATCATAAGGGACAACTTCCGGAAAATATCGCTCGATAACAAATTCGAGTTCCTGGTGTGCGCAAAAATATGCGGATACATATCTGGGATTGAGGAGCTCATCCTCTCGGAAGCGAGCCATTCGCTCGCTCCGGACGGAAACTTCCTCATCGACACCGAAAACGAAACCGCCACTCCGGATGGCGGAAACGACTTCGTCGGAGCCGAACACCGGAATGTCCTCTATATCATGTCACAAACCCCGTTCCGTCCACACGATACCAATCCTTCATAATACGAAAGCTGATCTGCTTCATTCTCAAGATCACACTTTTTTCCTTGAGTTTTCCCTCTTTTTCCGCTATACTCCGCTTACTTGATTAAGCGGTTTTTTATGAAAAATCCTTTGTTTCTGAGAAAAAAAAACGAGCAGGACCTCAAAGAAGCAGTGGTTTCATCACAAACCAAAAAAATCCTCCATATCACCCTCAAGGTCTTCGTGACCCTGCTTATTCTCGGCTTTCTCACAACGGCCGCACTCTTCGCTTTCATCGCCAAGGATCTCCCAAACCCAGGGAATGTCAACAATCGCTTCATCATCGAATCGACCAAGATCTACGACCGGACCGGCACACACCTCCTCTACGAAGTGCATGGCGAAGAAAAACGCACGATCATCGATTTCAAGGATATTCCAGAATCACTGATTGCAGCGACTCTCTCCCTGGAAGATCAAGACTTCTATCACCACTTCGGCATCCAACCGAAAGCTATTCTCCGCGCTGCCCTGAAAGATATCATCACCTTCGATGCTGCCCAAGGCGCCTCGACCATCACCCAACAATTCGTCAAAAACTCCCTCCTTTCCAATGAAAGAACGCTCACGAGAAAGGTCAAGGAAGTCATTCTGTCCCTGGAAATCGAAGCGAAATTCAGCAAAGATGAGATTCTCAGCATGTACCTCAATGAGATCCCTTACGGATCCAATGCCTATGGCATCGAAGCGGCCGCGCAGACTTTTTTCGGGAAATCGGCCCGGGAAATTACTCTCGATGAAGCTGCCCTCCTCGCCTCCCTGCCACGCGGAACCGCCTTCTACTCTCCGTATGGCTCGCGTCCGGAACGAGTCGTGAACCGTAAGAATTACGCCCTGAAACAAATGGCGGAACTCGGCTATATCACCAACGAACAGGCAGATGAGGCTATCGCCATCGATACCCTTCAAAAAATCAAGCCCCAGAAAAACATCATCGCCGCTCCACACTTCGTCATGTACGTGCGTGAGTATCTCCAGGGAAAGTATGGGGATCAGAACATCGAACAAAACGGCCTCAAGGTCATCACGACGCTCGACTGGGACAAACAGATGGCCGCCGAAGAAGCCGTTCGTACGAACGCCGACAAGAATAAGCGCTGGAAAGCCGCCAATGCCGCTCTTGTCGCCATCGACCCGAAAACCGGTCAGATCCTCTCCTTAGTCGGATCAAAAGATTATTTCGGGGCCCCTGAGCCAGTCGGTTGTGTTTCCGGAAAAACCTGTGTTTTTGAACCAAACTTCAATGTCGCCGTCTCCCTGAGACAACCAGGCTCTTCTTTCAAGCCCTATGTTTACCTGACTGCCTTCACAAAAGGCTATTTGCCGGAAACCCTGATGTATGACACTAAAACACAGTTCGAAACTGCCGAAGGAAAAAGCTACGAACCGAACAATTATGACGGGAAGTTCCACGGACCACTCCCGATGATGAAGGCTCTGGGTGGGTCGCTGAACATCCCCGCCGTAAAGACCCTCTATCTGGTCGGCGTGAAAGATGCCATCGCTCTCGCCAAGAATCTCGGGATTACCGATCTCAATCATCCAGACCAGCTCGGACTCTCTCTCGTGCTCGGTGGCGGTGAGGTCAAACTTCTCGACCATGTCAACGCCTATGCCACACTCGCCAACAACGGTGTAAAACATGAGAAAACAGCGATTCTTCGTGTAGAAGATTCGAAGGGAACGGTGCTTGAAGAATACCAGGATAACCCGGGTGAACAGGTTGTCGACCAAAAATACGTCGCCATGCTCGACTCGGTCATGTCGAACAATGACAATCGTGCCTGGGTATTCGGAGAAAACAGCCCCCTTGCCTTCAAGGATCGTCTTGTGGCCGCAAAAACAGGCACTACCAATGAATTCCGCGATGGATGGACTATCGGATACACTCCCTCGCTCGCTGTCGGCGTCTGGGCGGGTAATAACGATAACAGCCCTATGACCGAGGGTGCGGACGGTGTCAATGTCGCTGCTCCCATCTGGCGTGCATTCTTCGATAAAGCCCTCGTGAATACCGCTACTGAAGAATTCCCGAAATATAACCCGGATGACGAAATCGGGGATGGGGATGAGCAGACCAATAAGCCGATGCTCGCTGGAAAACTCGAACAAAAGGAAAATCTGAAAGTTTGCGAGATTCCCGGAGAAAAGAATGCCTATTGTCGGGCCAATAAGTACTGTCGGGATAAAGATATCGAAAAAAAGGATTTCGTAAGCCCACACGATATCCTGTTCTACATCGACCGGGAAAATCCGCGTGGACTGATACCCGAAAAACCCGATCGGGATTCTCAATATAAAAATTGGGAGAAAGGTGTAAAAGACTACTACTCAGACAAAAAAGGCGTCATACTCGATGAGCCACCGAAGGATGACTGTAAATCGAGTGATTTCTCCGGATTCCAACCGAATATCCGCTTTACCGGGGCTGGATCCTACAGTTCACAAAATATCGACCTTACGGTTTCTGTAGATGCGCCATACGGAGTGAAATCGGTTCGTTACTCCATAGATGGCAATGAGATCGGCTCCACCTCATCGAAACCTTACTCGATTAACTACTCGGTTCCAGACGAAAAAAACGGTTCTAACATGACCGTTTCCGTTGAAGTCACCGATGATAACGGAAACACGTCTTCAGATTCCGGAAAAATTCAGGTGAACTTCTAAAAACAAGCATACCCTACCCACGCTTAAAGGTGATATGCTTCACCGGTTCCCCTCCCAAAAAATCATTCACCGAATTCTGGAGTTTTTCTTTTTCCAAAAGAAGCTCATTCAGCCAAAGCGAGCTTCGAACCCGGATAGAAAGAGTTCCATCTTTCCAGCTCTCCGGAAAGATGTTTTCCCTCCCTTTGAAACCGTACCACAAGGCTATTACCTTTTCAAAAGCAAAAAAAACAGTCTTATCATCTAATTCCTGTTTTTCTTGAACTGGAATTCCTCCGTTTTTCCCTATCAAATCCCTGAGTGCACGCATAAAAAACTTCCTATTTTCTGACCGGCATCACGATATAAAGATACTGCGTCTTCTCCTGCTCCCCATCCGTTTCTCGCAACACTATTGGAGAAGCAGCGTTATTCACAGAAAGAACTACATATTCCCCTCGCAGTGCATTCAACCCCTCAAGAACGTACCGTGGATTGAATGTGAACAACTGCTCACCATCTTCACCCGATTGACTCTCGATCGGTACTCTGGCTTTGTTTTGACCCACCTCCTGAGAAACCGCTTCGATACGACACTCCTGGGAGCCCGAAGAAAAATGAAGAGTTATCTCTCCGGCATTATACGAGGAAAGAACACTTGTGATTTTCACCGCACGAATAAGTTCTTCCCGTTTCATTTGATAGGTTGAAAGGAAGGAGGTGGGGATAATCTGTTTATAATCAGGATATTTCCCATGTATAAGCCGAGAAACCATCCGAACACCATCCACCTCAAAAAATACCTGATTTTCCTCGATCGCCACCGATATTTCCTTGCTTTCCTGAGTAATGATCCTTAATAATTCTTGACAAGTCGCACTCGGAACGATAAATGATTGTCCGGACGGTGTTTCGTAAGGAAGTTCGAATATCTGTTCAGCCAAACGAAAACTGTCCGTGGCTGCCAAATAAAGTGACTTTCCTTCGAACAAGATATTTATACCAGTCAGTTCCATTCGTGATTCATTCTGGCTCACACAGAAAAGTATCTGGGAAAGGGCGTTCTTGAAGCTCTGTGCTGGAAAAATGAATGGGTATTCTCCCTGAAAATGCGGGATGATCGGAAAATCCTTCCCATCCATGCCCTTTATCTTTCCTTCATATTGGGAACTCTTAATGACAAGCGACGTCTCCTCAGTCTCAAGATTCAGGATATCTCCCGATGGAAGATTATGAATAAAACTCCCTATAAGCTTAGCCGGTATAGTTATTCGCCCCTCCTCTTCTATTTTCGCACCGATATTCACCACAACCCCGATTTCAAGATTCGTTGCCGATAGTTTCAGTCTTCCATTTTCAGCCTCGACGAGAATATTGCTCAAAATAGGCAGTGTCGATTGTTTCCCCGTGATACGTTCAAGATACGCGATCGATCGAGAAAGATTCTCCTGGGTACAGATAAGTTTCATAATGGGTTGTAGTTCGAATCAGTAGAGATTCTATTCTTAATGATTGAAAAGTTTTTTAAAAAAATATCTTATTACTATTAGGAGTGTGGATAGGTGGATAAGTAGTTTTTTGTTTCTTTTGAAGGAAAAAGAAGGTAGCTAGGATTTGTGGGTAAGTGAAGGGTAAGTGTTAACGATGTATGGATGGAGGTAAGACTGTCTTATTTTTCCACATCAGGTATCTAGTCATAGGGGGAATATACAGATAAAAAACACTTTTATACAGGGTTATCCACAGGTATCATAGTAAAGCCGCTCCTTGAGAGTGTTTATTTCCTCCTTTAATCGGATATTCTCATGAAGACCACGCTCTATTTTTTCGCAGGCATGGAGAACGGTTGTGTGGTCTCTTCCCCCAAGGAGGGTGCCGATAGCGGTAAGTGACATCTGGAGTTCGTTTCGAAAGAAATACATGGCCATTTGTCGGGAGTGGACGACTTCTTTTTTTCGTCCTTTTTTGATGAGATTCTCCTCTGAAACACCATAGTAATCTATGATGATGCGGAAAATATCCTCAGATTTAATGCTTTTCCGGTTATTTTCGATGAGCTGTTCCAGAACTCGTGTGGTGACAGCGAGCGTAGTCGGTATTTTATGAAACTCTGAAAAGGCATGCACTCTATTGAGTGCCCCTTCGAGTTCTCGGATGTTCTGGGTGATATGTTCGGCGATGAATCGAACGGACTGTTCATCGATGGAGATATTGCGCTCATGAGCCTTCGCCTCAAGGATCGCGATGCGGGTTTCGAGGTTTGGTCGGCTGATATCAGCAATCATGCCTCCCTCGAATCGGGATCTGAGGCGGTCTTCGAGAGTAGCGATAGCCTTCGGTGGACGGTCACTGGAGATGACAATCTGCTTATTCAGCTGATAGAGAGCATTGAAGATGTGGAAAAACTCTATTTGAGTCTTTTCTTTTCCGGAAAGGAATTGGACATCATCGATGATAAGGAGGTCCATTTGTTGATAGTATTCTTTGAATTGGTCGGTTTTCTGATTCTTAATCGAGTCGATCAGTTCGGTGGTGAAGCGTTCGGAAGTGATGTATTTGATCTTTTTTTCAGGGGAACGAAGGGTTATTTCATTGCCTATGGACTGAAGAAGATGTGTTTTTCCGAGTCCGACTCCTCCGTAGATGAAAAGCGGATTATAGATAGTCCCGAGATTCTGGGAAACGGCATAACAAGCCGCTTTTGCCAGTTCATTGTTTTCAGCCACGATGAAATTGTCGAAAAGATACCGGTCGTTCAGGTTGGTAATATGGGGTTTTTCTTGTGAGAATTCGATTTGGGGACGGATAGCGGGCGATTCCACGAGTTTTTTCCGAAGGAATCCGTCCAAGGATGGGCGTTGTATCGCATCCAGGGAACGCATCGGTTCGCGTGGAAGTGACGGGGTGATCGGTTTGTCTGGTGTAATTTGACAGTGGATTTCCGAAACTTCCCTTTGTGCGGCGTGAAAGGCCCGAAGGAGGTAGTGATTGTATTTATTTTCTAGCCACTCTTTCGCGAAACCGTTCGGGACACCGATAATGACTTTCCCATTTTCCAGAGAGAGGATAGAGGTGTTTTTGAACCATGTAATGAAGTTTGCTTTGGAAATGGAAAGTTCGATCTGATCGAGAACAGCCTTCCAGAGCTCTTCGTGTGAGGTGAGATTCGGATTATCCACAAATGCACAATTTAGAATATGATGGGTGTTGAAAACAAAACGGAGAAAAGGTATTTTTCCGCGTGAGTGGCATTATAGCATGCGATCTTTGTCTTTTCCAGCCACTTCGTTCTCGACGATTCTGTGTATAATCGGTATTTATCGTGGATAAGAGAGGGCTTGATTTTTTTTTGAAAGACTGATAGAGTTGTCGAGTACTTGAATTTAAGGTATTGGTTATGAAGCGTACGTATCAGCCGAAAACTCGTCGAAGAACTCGTCGCCATGGCTTTCTCAAGCGTATGAGCACCTCTGATGGGCGGAATGTTATCAAGAATCGACGACGTATTGGACGAAAAAGGCTTACCATGGTCTAATTCCGTATGCTTCCGTCGGCACATCGGTTACATAAAGAAGATATTGACGAGGTTTTCCGCAAAGGAAAGCCTCTTTTTGTCATGGATATTGGGGCTCGTTTTCAAAAAAACAATCAGAACGTGACAAAGTTTTCTTTTCTTATAGCGAAAAAGTATGCGAAAAAAGCGAGTGATCGGAATCGGTTTAAGCGTCTGGCTCGAGAGGCGGCCCGTTCACTTCAAAAAAAGTGGCCGGAAGGGTATAATGTAGTTGTTTTCGCAACAAAGAAACCGATACGGGTTTCCAGTGAAGCTTTAAAGGTTTCTTTGTCTTTGGTTTTCGGGAAAATTCACTAATGCGGGGCCACAAACTATGTTCAGTATGTTTTTTCATGAGGTATTTTATCGACCGCTCTATAACATCCTTATTTTTTTCTACGATATCGCTTGGCACGATTTCGGTATCGCTATCATCCTGACGACGATCCTCCTGAAAACCTTCCTTATTCCCCTGACAAACAAGCAGATCGAGTCACAGAAGAAACTTCAGGAAGTCCAACCGAAGATCAAGGCTCTACAGACTAAATATAAAGACGATAAAGAGCGGCAGACGAGGGAAATCATGAATTTTTACAAAGAAAACAAGGTGAATCCATTCGGAGGGTGCCTCCCTTTGATTATTCAGATGTTCTTTTTTTTCGCCATTTATCGGATCATTTTCAATACTTCAGGAAACGGTTTCGCGGTGAATGGAGCGGATATGTATGGGTTTATTTCCCATTCTGAATCCATAAACCACTTTTTCTTGCATTTTCTCGATCTGACCGCACCAAGTGTTGTTCTCGCTGGTATGACGGCGATAGCCCAATATTTCCAGCTGAAAATGATGATAAAGAGTCAGCCGAAACAAGAGGAGAGCGCGACAGGAGAGCCAGATATCGCCTCGATAATGAACAAACAGATGGTTATCATCATGCCGGCCATGATTCTGCTTTTCGGTATAAAGTTGGCTGCAGCGTTGACTCTGTACTGGTTCGTTTCAACGCTCTTTATGATCGCCCAGCAACAGTATATACTCAACATTCAGAAGGCAGGTGGCAGATAATCGCATAATGAAAGCACGTCTATGCAGGTAACACCGGAAGAAAGAGAGGTTGTTCGAGAGCTAGCGACAGAATTGGCCCAAAAACTCGGTTTCGATACGGAAGTGATCATCTCCGAGGATCCTCTCGAGGAAGGTTCCCTGCGGGTAGCTTTTTCGGTCAAGGAAGGCCAACACTTTTTGATCGGTCAGAGAGGAGCGAATCTTTCTGCTCTGCAACACCTTTTCCGTTCCTTGTACCGGAAGAGAAGCCAGGCTGTTACGGGTGTTACTCTGGATATCAATGATTACATAAAAGAAAAAGAAGTTCTTCTTTTTCGGGATGTCGATAAGGCGGTCGCGGAAATGCTTTCTCAAAATGCTTCCGTGGCATTGCGGCCGATGTTCTCCTTTGAGAGAAAAATGGTGCATCGATATCTTTCCGGCCATCCGAAGGTGAGAACCGAGAGTGTTGGAACAGGAGAACAGAGGAAAATATTTATCCGTCCGAAGATTTCTTCTGACGACGTGCCAGGAACGGAGGAATAGGGTATGCTAGAGACATGGCCATCGCGCGTAAACTTGCCTACAATGTCGTTTTTAATTCCGCGCTCAAGGTAGTATCGACCGTGATACTATCGCTTTTTCTGGTACGGTTGATTACCGGGTATCTTGGCCAGGACGGATTCGGAAAGTATGCGACAGTCCTGGCATTTTTTTCTTTTTTTTCCGCAATCGGTGATCTCGGGCTCGGACAAGTGACAGCTCGGGAAATCGCTAAGGAGGGTGCTGATGAAAGGAATATCCTTGGAAATGTCGTTGGTCTTCGGTTGGTGAGCTCGATGATTCTTATCGTGGTAGCGCCGATCGCCATTTTTTTCTTCGACTACCCTGTGGAAGTGAAGTGGGGTATCCTTATTGTTTCCTGCGCATCCCTGTTCAGTTCCTTGTCCCTCGTGATGAATGGTGTCTTTCAGAAGCGGATAGCCATGGATCGGGTAGCTATGGCTGAATTTGCCGGCAAGCTTATCCAGGTGAGTCTCATCGCCTGTATCGTCAAATTCGACCTCGGATTTTTACCGATAGTCTTCTCTGTTTTGATAGCTCTTGCTTTCAATGTCCTGACCGTTCTGCTTGTCAGCCGGAGATTCATTCGTTTTTCGTTGAGATTCGACTTTTCATTTTGGAGGGGTTTTTTGAAGGAATCTTTGCCGATGGGAGCTACTGCTATCATCACTTTCGCTTACTTCAAAACCGATACGATTCTTCTTTCCTTGTTTCAGACCAGTGCTGATGTCGGTGTGTATAATGTCGCCTACAAGATCATTGAAAATCTTGTTTTTTTCCCGGCCATGCTTGCGGGATTAGTTCTTCCCTTGCTTGCGCGGTATTTCGTATCAGATAGGAAAAAATTCACAGAAATCGCTAATAAGACATTCAAGGTATTCGTTATCATAGTACTCCCCTTGGTTCTCGGAACCGTTTTTTTGGCTCGTGATATCGTGCAGATTATCAGTGGTCCTGAATTTTCTGCTTCAGTTCCTGTTTTGCGCATACTGGCATTTTCTTTGGCCTGTATCTTTTTTGGGCATTTTTTCAATATGCTGCTCATAGTCGGGCATTTGCAGAAAAAGCTTATGCAGGCGCTTTTTTTCGTGGCTGCCTTTAATATCGTTCTAAATTTATTCGTTGTTTCCCGTTATTCCTACTTTGGAGCAGCGACAGCTGCTGTTTTGACTGAAGGTCTTGTCGTCATTCTGACAAGCTCTCTTGCGTATCGGAATCTTCGATTCAGGCCCCGATTAAGTGGAATCGGCAAAGTGGCGGTATCGGCCTTGGGTATGGCGATCACCCTGTATTTTCTTTTGGAATCCCCGTTCATCGTGGCAGGGAGTGTTTCTTTGATTGTGTACATCGGCCTTCTCTGGTTGACTCGGGCTATTTCTTCCGCTGAAGTGATGAGCCTTTTCTCAAAAGAAAATGACGAACCGGTCGATGTGCCAGTTGTCTCTTGAGCCCTTTTTTCTCTGTGAAAATGGCATCGATTCAGCCTTCCGTTTAAGTAGTTTGAAAGAGATATGGAACAGAATACGATTTCAGAAAGAGTGGCGGTCATTTTGGTGAACTATGACAGCGGAAACGACCTTGTCGCAGCCATTTGGTCTCTGGTCCAGCTTGAGAGATCGCCGGACGTATTGATCGTCGTTGATAATGCTTCTCGGGATGATTCTCTCCACCTTGCCCAAAAAGATTTCCCTCAGCTTGTTACTATCCGTAATTCGGAAAATGTTGGATTCGCGAAAGCGGTGAATCAGGGTCTGAGAAAAGCAAGGGAGCTTGGGGTGACACATGCCTGGCTTTTTAATCCGGATGCACGGGCACGGAAAAACGCCTTATCAAGACTTATTCTTGCTGCTCGGGTGATACCGCGGGCACTCTTTTCGCCGATTATTTTCAATAGTCAGGGAGAAGTGTGGTTTTCAGGAGGAGAACTTTCCTGGTGGCGTATGCGGGCTTTGCATCGGAAGGTAATCTGTGTTCGGACCGAAGGGAGCGAGGATTTTCTCACTGGCTGCGCCCTTTTTTTTCCTCTAACAGCGGTAGATTCGGTGGGAGAGTTTGATGAGAGCTATTTCCTGTATTACGAGGACACCGATTTCTGTGTTCGGGCGAAGCGGGCGGGTTTTCAGCTCTGTGTGGTCCCTGAATCGAAGGTGGACCACGAAGAAGTCAGCCAAGTCCATCCTCAGAAAACTTATTATTTGGTTTACTCTGGCCTCCTCTTCTTTTTCAAACATACTTCCGGCATAAAAACGGGCTATATGAGAATGTATGCTACAATACGGAGGCTAAAAAATTGGCTGGATTGCTTGCTTTTGGGAGGAAAGGAAGCTGCTCTTGTACGGCAGGCTTATGGTGACTTTTTCCGCAAGAAACACTGATCCGGAGTATTCTCTCATTACGGTGAACTATCGGAGCGCTTCTTCGCTTGGGCGTATGTTTCGGAGTCTTCCCCCGGACTTTTTTTTAAAGGGAGAAGTGATTATCGTGAATAACGATCCTGATGAGAGCGGTTTTCTCCGAAAAATGTTTCGGAAAACAGATTCTGTCCGTATTGTGGATATGAAAACGAATTCCGGATTCTCGTATGCCTGCAACCGTGGCGCCGAGATCGGGAATGGAAGTACGCTGTTTTTTCTCAATCCAGATACACGGCTTCTCTCATCGTCTTTGGAACCCTGGTTTCAGGAGCTTGAGATCGAAGAAAAGGTGATCATCGCCCCTATACTTCTTCAGAACGGTCGAGAAGAGCCGTGGAGTAGCGGGAAACGCGTTTCTCCTTGGCGTATCCTGTTCCAGAATGTTTTCCCGTTTCCTTCTATGTGGGCCTTTTTTTCCCGAGGATCGCTTGCGTGGGCAAGTGGAGCAGCGCTTGCCTTAAAAAAGAAGGACTTCGATCTCCTTGGTGGTTTCGATGAGGGATACTTTCTTTATTACGAGGACGTTGACTTCTGTCGTCGGGCGAAGGAAAAAGGTTTCCATATTCAGAAGAGTGAAAAGGCGTCTTTTTGGCATTACGGAGGCGGAAGCCATTGCGAAGGGAAAGAAAAACAGAAGCGGATTTATTTCCATTCACAGGATTCCTACGTAAGGAAATATTATGGTTCCGGTTGGTGTTTCTTGTTTAGATTCATTCGGTCTTCTCGGTCCCTTCTCTTTTTTTAAGCATACGATATGTTCGTTTTGCGCTTTTTCCTTTTTTTTCTTCCATTCCAGTTCGCCTTATCACCTACGGAAGGGATCGATCTTCCGTCTGCCCGTGTACTCTCGGTCGGCATCATTATTTTGTGGTTTATATCCGGTATATGGAGCCGGACGCTTCGTATTCCATGGAACCTCCAGACGGTACTTTTCGCCTCCCTCTGCTTCGCATTTGTTTTCTCCGTTTTCATTTCAAATGAACCTTCCTGGGCATGGCGGAAACTATTTTTCTTAGCCTCATTTTTGCCCCTCTACTTCGTATTTCTTGAGAAAACGAGTAGGAGCGAGTCTTATGGGGTTTCTCTTGCGCAAGCATTTGTTTTCGGGGCTTTCTTGTCAGCTTTGACGGGTATTTTTCAGGTAGTTTTGCAGCTTTTCATACCGATCGGGGTGCTGTTCGCATGGTGGACGAAGGTTCTTTTACCACTTTTCCTCGGGGATATGTTTTCTGCTGTCGTAGCAGAATATCCGAGTCTCCTGGCAAATGTTTCTGGAGAAACGATTATGCGGGCATCAGCTTTTTTCCCCGATCCGCATATGCATGCTTTTTTTCTTGGTCTTTCTATTCCCTTCGCGGTATTTTTTTCTTGGCACAATAGAGCGGTTTTCTGGAGGTGGATAACGGCGGTTATTCTTGTTGCCGACCTACTCACCTTTTCTCGTGGGGCATATCTCGGTCTCGCCCTTGCTTTTTTCACTCTTGCAATCCTCTTTTCTTTTCAAGGGAACAGGCATGTAAGGAAAGTTCTTATCGGGTCATGTCTAATCGGAAGCCTTTTCTTGTTCCCCAATCCGGTTTCAGAACGTTTCCAGTCAAGTTTTTCTCAAGAGGATGGATCCGTATCGGCTCGACTAAACCTCTATCGAGAGGCGGCGGTCAGTGTCGGCGCGTATCCCTGGACAGGTGTCGGTCTAGGGAATTATCCTTTGACAGTGAAGCCATCGGCGGAAAGACGAGATCCTATATATGTGCACAATCTCTGGCTGGATCTTGCTGTCGAGATAGGGATTATCGGGACTTTCTTTCTGCTTTTTTTCTACGGAAGAACATTGTGGATTGCTTGTGCACATTCTTTGAAGGGAACAAAAGGTTTTTCTTTAGCCATTTTTTCTTCCTTGATGATTTTTTTTGGTCATTCACTCGTCGAAATGCCAATTTTTTCGGTTCAGGTTCTACCAGCACTCCTGTTTGTTCTGGCACTAGGAAACGGATCATATGATCAAAAATAATTCTCTTTATGCTCTCATAGCGTGTATCTGGCTTCTTCCGTTCGCCTCGGTTCAGTTTTTGCCTTTCGGTATACCTCTGTACCCGTTGGAAATAGGACTGCTTGTCTCGAGCCCATTCTGGTTTACCGGAAAGGTAATAAACGTTTTCAAGGCTCCGGCCTCCAGAAAAGTAGCCTGGTTCGCGGCGGCTCTGCTTGGAGGACTTCTTATCTCTTATATAGTTCATCCAAAAACACCTGCGGGTCTGGGCCAGATAAAAAGCTTTTTTTTCATGCCAGTAGTGTTCTGGTTTGGGGTGACGCCTATTTTAGGAGACCCTAGGCATCGACGTCGTGTACTCTGGCATCTTCGTCAAATGTTTTTGTTGGCAGCTATCTCTGCTCTTATCTCTGGTTTTTTGTATGGTCTTACCTATGATCACCGTCTCAATGCCTGGTTCGACTCACCGAATCTCCTCGCCATTTTTCTCGTTCCAGGAGTGATACTTTGGGGAATCCACGTGTTTTCGGGGGAAAAAATTCGGATAGCGGATATGTCTTCCTGGGTGATAGTCAGTGGAACGCTTTTTCTGACTCAGTCGTACGGTGCTCTTGGGGCTGTTTTTATCGCCCTGGTTTCTTTTTTGTGGATATCACGTGGATATCTGTCTTGGAAGCGCCTATTTTTGAAAGTGACGATAATAAGCCTTCTTTTGATAGTCGGGTGTACTTTCTGGAGCGGGGAAGAGGAAGTGAAAAAATGGAACTCTTTGGTTCATGTCGATGGGCGGTCATCGCTCTCATCCAGAGAGATGATTTGGCATTCGGCAATAAGAATGATACAGGACTCACCGTTTACCGGTATCGGTCCTGGTCGTTTTCAGTCGGTTTATCTTGAATACCAACGTTTTTATCCGCCGTACTTGGAATGGGCTGTACCTCATCCGCATAATTTGTTTTTAGCTCTGTGGCTTTCCTCTGGAATTATTGGTGTATCTGCGAGTATAGGGCTGTGCGTATTCTTATTCCGTTCCTTAAGAGAAATACCGAGAAAAAAAGAACGAGCGCTCATGACGGCGCTCTTCCTGGGTGTGTTTGTTTCCGGACTGTCGGATGTGCCTTATTTTCGAGCTGAATTCTGCTTTATATTTTGGTTGGAATTAGCTTTATTTTCAGGGATTTTCTTAAAAGAAAATCAAAACTCGATTCGGTAGAGCTTCTGGTTCTTCCGCTCGATAAAATAGAGGGCATCCTCTTTGGCAGAGAGGAAAAGATCGGTCGCATCGTAGGCTTCCGTGAGATCTTTCAGGTCGACTAGACGCTCAGTTTTGTTGCTTTCGGTGTCCATTCTCCAGAAAGAGTCCTGTGAATGAAGATTCTTCTCATAGTAGTCATTCGGCAGTACCGCGGATTCGGGAAGGGATCCAGGAAGTGCGTAGTAAATAGTTCGTCCGTTTTTTGACCAGGTCGTTTTCCCGATGAATGAAGAGGTATTTTCAAGTGTTCTGAGTTCGCCACCCGTAGAGTTCATGAGTGAAAGGACTGATTTCTCCGGATGGGAAGGGTCTGTGGTACTCATAAGCACCCGATCTCCCGAGGGTGACCAGAGGAAATCGGCACCGAGTCGGTCCGAGAGAACAATCTTCGAAACTCCTCCGGCAAGAGGTACGGTGTTGAGAGATCCTTTTTCTCTGGCACCGGGCCGTTGCCAGAAGCTTACAAGTACGCTGGCTGGTATAGGAGCAAGAAAAAACTCTTTCGTACCGAGCGAGGTGATGTTTCTCCAGTCTTTCCCGTCTATGGAAGCTATGTTGAGGCTTCTTTCACCGGTTTTTTGGTCAGTATACTGGTAGAGTATCTTGCTTCCGGTGTTATCCCAGGCGACTCTCGACATTTCGGGTTTGAGTGGGAGGAGTGTTCTTAATGTCAGGTCAACCGTGTGCCAGAGAGTCGCGTTATCCGGAAGTTTTATCTGTACGAGGGCCTTTTCTTTGGATGGGGACCAGACGATACGTTTCGGTATGCCAGGCAGGTTGGAAAGCAGTGTTTCTTTGTCTTTTCCATCCAAGGTGGATTTTTTGAAGGCTTGATCATCAAGAGAGTAGAAGAAGAGGGAACGACCATCTGTCGCGGCGCTGAGAACTTTTTCTTGAATGATGGGCTCGATATTGGTTGATGTCTTGAAAAGACTAAAAGGAGAGGATTCTTTGGTGATAGTTCCCGATTCCGAGACTGTTGGTATGTTTGGGTTACTTTTAAAGCTGAAATTATACACTCCCCAGAAAAGAAAGAGGACGCAAAAGATACCGATGCTGATACCAAAAAATGTTTTCATGCGACCTAGCTGCTGAATTGAATGTGGAAATGAGGCGCAGGTTCAACGTAGCTGCACCCATAGGCGGCTTCGCGGCTGTTTGAATCGGCGCAGATGGATTGGATATTATATTGGCTTCCGAGTGAGGCTTTTTGGCCTCGAAACTTTTCTTCGAGACAGGGTGCTTCGCTTACATCGACAATCGGTTTTCCGGGCCCATGGCTTTTGTGGCCAGTTTCCGTTCCGCCGGTAACATTGAAAGAGCAACCCGATTTTTCCTTGAGAGCGATGACGTTCGCGATAGTGCTTTTCGGTATACCTTCAAGACTGGTGCACTCTTTTCTTTTTGGATCGCTGCAACTTCCGGAACTGGTCGTTATGATACCTTTGGCGCTGAGTGCGGCTACTGCATCAGCATGAGTATAGGTATCTCCAGAGGAAGTGCTGGTTGACGGCACCGCGACGCCGGTCGGTGAAGAGCTGGCCGGAATGGAATTTGTGGGAGACATGCTGGTTGAGAGCGAACTGATTCGGAGCGTCACGAGGTCCGGGTTGATGATATAGAGAATGAGGTAGGAAGTGAGGGCTAGGATGAGGCCGAGAATAGCATCAGTAATGATGCCTTTGGCTTGGTTGGCACGGGAGGTGTTCCCGGCGCTTGTCAGGTAGAGAAAACCGCCTATCGAAACCATGAAAATCGCCGAAAGGACGATAATCATCATGGTAGCATTAAGAACGGCCTGAACGTAACCTGGTAGATTCCCGGTAGTGCTTTCTTGACCAGGTATCTTTTCAAGCAGTGTGTAGTTGAGGTTGGCGACGGCACCTGTTGTAGCTGAAGTGTCACCATCAGGCGGTCCAGAAGCAACTATACCGGCTCCGGACTTGACCGGGGCCTTTTCGAGAGCCGTCGTGTAGCTTCCGGAATCCATATCGCCCCGGAACTCAGTTAAGGCAGCGTCTCCAGTAAGAACGGTTTCGCTCGAGTCTTTTACGATTTTACAGCAGCTTTTCGCACCTACATTACATTTGGCAACTTCTGTTTCGCCGTCTGAACAGTTACTACCGAAAATACTTCTTTTGCAGGTACCCAGTACGGCTTCGCATTCATCGGGGCTGAACACTTCGGCTCGGACGCTCGGTATGAAAGAGAAGAGACCGAATGCGGCTACGAAAAAAGGGAAAATGAAAGAAAAATACGTGAATCGCATAGTTATTTTTTTCCAGTATAGCACGAAATTCTCTTCGGAAACAAAATGAATCCTCTCTAAAAGGATTCATTTTTTTGTCTGGGCGGCTTGTTTCGCGAAGAGAAGATCAGAAATCCCAGCTTCCGTTCATGCTGGTTGATTGAGTGTAGTTGACGACAGTCGTTTCGAAAAAGTTTCCTTTGTCGCCGTTCACATCCTGGAGTCGGTCGAGATGTTTGTATGGGTTATCGATAGCATCCGGATAAAGCGGATCGATATTCAGCATCGCCAGGCGCTTGTTCGCGAGCCATCGGGTGTAATTTTCGGTGGTTTCACCATTTATGCCGGGGATTTTTGCACCGAGTATGTGTTGGCTCCACTCGATCTCCTGTTTGACAGCCTCATCCATCATGCTGAGTATGAGCGATTCATCGTAGAGATCAGGGAATTCTTTCTTGATATCCCGGATGATATTGGCGAATATAGTGACATGGGTAAGCTCATCGCGCCGGATATAGGCAATCATGCGGCCGGTAGCCAACATTTTCATGTGGTATACCAGCGTATCGAAGAATGCGAAACCGTTGTAAAAGTAAATCGATTCGAGGAGGAAGTTCGCAACGATGCCACGGAAGAAATTTTTATCGGAGGGTTGGTCGATAAAATCCTGATATATTTGACCGATATATTGGTTGCGTTTGAGTAAGATGGCATCATTTCGCCAGAAGTAATAGATTTCATCGCGTTCTTTGCTCTCGACCACTGTTTCAAGTATGGTGGCATAGGATTGAGAGTGTATCGCCTCCTGGTAAGCCTGGATGGAGAGGATGAGGTTGACCTCCGGGGAAGTGACATAGTCTGAGAAATGAGGAAGATTGACTGTCTGAATTGAATCTAGAAAGATCAGGAAGGACAAGATTCCTTTGTAGGCCCGCTGTTCTTCGAGTGAGAGGTCGTTATGGAACATACGGGCGTCATCTTTGAGCCCGGAAACCTTCTCAGGAACCCAGAAGTTTCCGATCATGACCTGGTAGAGTGATTTTGCCCAAGGATATTTTGTTGCGTTGAGATTGAAAAGCCCCGTAGTCGAACCCTTGATGATGGTTCGGTACTCGGTGGCGTCATTCCCTTTCGGGTTGAAAAGCTTATTGGCGTGGAGTATTTCTGACATAGTCGTCTCAGGAATAAAGATGGATAAAGAGTGGATATCCGATAGGATTTTCCGGTCGCTTATGGTTCGGTATTTTTGGAGTAGAGGAGATTTTTCTGAGTGTCCGATCCGGCGAACCGATACTCTCGTCTTGGCTCATGACCAGTGTCAACCACTACAGCTGACACAATCATCTTTCACTTCACCGGAAAGGCTTCTGACATAGTAGACAGTCTTTATTTCCTTTTCCCAGGCCTGCATATAGTAGCCGTAGAGCTGTGCAGGGCTGACGTGTGAAGGGTCGATCATCCACTCGAAACTGATGGATTGGTCGACCCACTTATAGACGACGGCAATCAGATCGATGACATCGGCCATATCCACATGGATATATTCCTTGTAGAACCAGAAGTTTTCTTTGGAAAGCTTTGGAGCGACCCGGATGGTCGGGGCGGAAAGGTTTGTTTCGATGAAGTACCGCTTGTAGATCGGGAGAAGAGCGGCGGTGGTCCCGACAACCCCTGCTGTCGAAGTATTCGGAGCCGGAGCGGTATGGTAGGCGAAGCGAACACCGTGTTGTTTCATATCGGTGAACAGAGTCTTCCACTCCTTGCCGAAGGCGGTGTGTTGTTCATACCAGTCCGATCCTCGCCCGAGAAGACGACCTTTGGAGTATTCACTCCCCTTGAAAAGAGGATAGCTTCCTCTTTCCTGTGCCAGATCGACTGAAGAGCGGTAGGTATGAAATGCGTAGCGTTCGAAGAGACGATCGGTCTCTGCTCGTGCTTCTTCAGTATCATAAGCAATTTTCCGGGTAGCGAGGTATTCGGCTAATCCGAGGTATCCGACTCCGACACTTCGATAACGAAGTGCAGTACGTTCAGCTTCTTTGATCGGGTAGTAGTTGAGGGTGATGACATTGTCGAGAATGCGCATGAGCACCGGAAAGACATCAGCGATAACGCGTGGCTCATTGACAGTGGCGATATTGATGGAGGCGAGGTTGCAGACGACCAAATCGCCTGGTTCATAGCGCAGTACGATCTTCCCGTCCTCGATGGTTTCCTCGGTGAATTTTGAGGCGGAAGTATTTTGGCATATTTCAGTGCAAAGCTGGGTGGAATAGATGTTTCCGGCATGCTTGTTTGGATTCAACCGATTGACGGTATCTCGGAAAAAGACATATGGCATACCGGTTTCCACTGTGGTCTTGAGGAATTTTTTGAAAAGTTCTTTGGCTTTGGTGGTTTTTTTCATCGTGAGTCGCTCGTCTCGTTCCAGTTCTTCATAGAAGTGGTCGAATTCGCTTCCGAAGTGGTCCTGAAGCGATTTCCCATAGAGAGCCTCTATTTCATGTGGATCGAACAATGTCCAATCCCGATCTTCCTGGAGACGTCGCATGAAGAGATCTGGTATGGAAACAGCTGGAAAAATATCGAAAGCTTTGGCTCGGATATCACCCGTTTCGGTTTGTAAATCGAAAAAGTCATAGATATCGAGGTGCCAGACATCAAGCGTGACAGAAATCGCTCCGAGTCGGGCTCCGAGTTGATTGACCGCGATAGCGGTATCATTGATGACCTTTATCCAAGGATTGACACCTCCGGACATTCCTTTGACACCACGGATAGAGCTTCCTCTTGAGCGGATATTTCCGAGATATACCCCAACTCCCCCGCCGAATTTGGAAATCTGGGCCATATTCTCTACGGCATGGTAGATACCGCGGAGATCATCATCGACATTGATTTTGAAGCAGCTTGAAAGCTGGTGGTAGTTGGTGCGGGAGTTCAGTAGTGTCGGAGTCGGGAGGGAAATCCGCTGTTTTGAACAGTGCTCATATATCTTAAGCGCAAGCTCAAGTCGCTTTTCCTTTTTTTCAGGAATTGCCAGGAAAAGTCCTATAGAGAGGTACATTTCTTGTGGTAATTCACGGATGATCTTGTTCGGATTGAGAAGGTAGCGCTTGATGAAAGAGACGATAGTCGTATATTCGTAGTTTTCGTCGGTTTCCTTTGAAAGGTGTTTCCCGGCCTCAAGGATATCCTCTTCAGAATAGTATTGGTAGAAGTCTTTGTAGTAAAGACCCTTTTCGATGTAATGATCGAAGTGTGCCTTGAAGGCTGCTGCCGAATAAATATCTTTTTGGGCAAGACCCCTGTTTTTGGTCGCTTTCTTGTAGAGTCCTCCGAGAAGGATACGGGCGGCGATATTTTGCCAGGAGATATTTTCGACAGTGACCAGATCGATGCAGGTCTTTACCAGGAGCGTCTCAATATCGGAGGTTCTGATATCATCGACGAGATTCTTCTTGAAGGAGTCCATAAGGTCTTCGAATCGGCATTCTTCCTCGTACCCTTTAGCGGCTCGATCAAAAACCACCCGAAGCTTCTTGACGTCGAAGTACTCCTTGGACTCATCAGACTTGGTTACTTTCAGTGTTTTTTCTTCGAATTCACGTACGAGACGTTCATGACGCTCTTCCCGTTCCTTTTTCCGTTCTTCCCGGTAGAGGATATAGGTTTTTGCCAGATCGAACCGATTTGATTTGACGAGTTCGCGCTCGACGATATCCTGGATATCTTCAACAGTCGGCACTCGATGGACGAAGATCTCGGAATAGACGCGCTCAACATCCTTGATGACTTCATCGGTCAATTCCGGGATGAATGCCTTATCAGTGACGGCGACGGCATCACAGGCAAGTTCGATCGCCCGTTCGATGCGTCGTCGATCAAAAGGGATGACCTCCCCGTCTCTGCGGCGGATTTTTTCTATAGGCATAATTTTGGGTTTGCGACAGGGCGCCATTAAGAGTTATCTTGCTTGAAGGCAAAACACGAAGTGTTGAAAAGTGACTGGTCAGCAGTGGTCAGTAGTGTCTTGGGCGGGGGCCCTTTGATTCAAGCAGAAAGACGTTTTGAAACCGTATTCCAGTCAATATGCGTCTTGCAAAGGGCGACGTAATCAGCTCGTTTGATACCGTAGTCGGTCATATACGCGTGCTCAAAGACATCGAGGACGAGAAGCGGTGTGTTTCCGGCAAGGTGTCCGCCATCGTGTTCGTTGATCCAGATATTGAAGAGTTGTCCGGTGGTGGTATCCTTGGATAATACGACCCAGCCGATGCCTCGCATAAGGGCGAGACCAAAGAATTCCTCGCTCCAAGCTTCGAAAGTCCCGAATGATTCCGCAAGCCTGTTTTTCAGGGAGGTTTCTGGATCCGTAGCGTTTTCTTCGCGATTTAGGTTTTCGAAATAGAGCTCATGGAGACGCATACCATTCCACTCCCAGCCGAATCGACGCCTAAGCTCAGCATATTCCGGCGTGCCTATTGTTTTTGTCTGGAAGAGTTCCTGAAGTGCGTTGACATTCTTCACGTAGCCCTCGTAGAGGGCGAGATGATTTGAGAGCAACGTATCTGACAGACCCTTCATTCCAAGCAGAGTAGAGAAGTCTTTTGGTGTGTAGGAGGTCATAGGCGTTAGATTTTTCCGACAAGTTCGATGCCCGGCGTGAGGGTTTTCGAACCCGGCTTCCAGTTAGCTGGGCAGACTTCTCCTCCGTGTTCACGTACAAACTGAGCCGCCTCTATCTTTCGGATGAGTTCATCGACGCTCCGGCCGATATTGTTGGCATGGACTTCATAAGCCTGCAATATTCCATCTGGATCGATGATGAACGTTCCTCGGCGAGCCAGACCTTCTTCCTCGATGTAGACCCCGAATGAGCAGGAGAGGATACTTGTCGGGTCAGCGATAAGCGGATAGGTGACCTGCGCAATAGCCTTCGAGTGATCATGCCAGGCTTTGTGTGTAAAAACGGTATCCGTACTGACACCGCAAACTTCAACTCCCATCTCCTGGAACTTTTCGTAATGCCGGGCAAGATCCTCGAGTTCTGTTGGACATACGAAGGTGAAATCGGCCGGGTAAAAGAAGAGAACCAGCCATTTACCCTGAAACTCAGCTAAATTCGTTTTTCGGAATCCGTTCTTGTGGAACATTTCGAAATGGATATCCGGTATTTCCTGGCCGATGATAGGGAGCTCATTTCCGCCGCATCCCCCGCCGCAACACATATCATTTTGCATAAGATTTTGATTTAAATTTTTAGAGGTTATCGTAGAGTACCGCCCGGATTTTTTCTTGTCAAACATTCAGGAAGAGAGCTTATTTTCGTGGAATATTATGATAGAGAATGTGGAATAATCAAGGAGAATAAACTATATATAGTATTTAATTGGAAACCATACACACAAGAATCCGGAGTTTGCCTGGTGGAGAAATGGAGAGGGAGAATCGGTCTTATCCGGTGATGAACAGGCAGACTTAAGTCGTTTTTTGGATGAGAGCATGCCAGGGTATCGACCGGAAAGATAGTGGGCTGTACAAAATGGTATTTTCTGGTACAATTTCAATTCTCGTTATTCAAAGTTTAAATTGTGAACGCGGGGCGAGTGTCTGAGTATGCGATCGTCAGAAGACCGAAAAACCTATACCGCAAAACATCGGGATGAAGGAATCCGTCTCGATAACTTTTTGTCTACTTCCTTGCAGAAAGAAAATCTGGGCGTTTTTTCGCGTGCCATGATTACGGGGATGATCCGATGTGGACAAGTCGTGCATAATGGCAAAAGGGCAGAGAAGCCGGATAAGAAGATTCAGATGAACGATATCGTTTCGCTTGAAATGGCTCCTGATTGTTTAAAACCACGGATTCTTCCAGGGGGATGCGCCGCTGATCCGGAAGTGCTTTTTGAGGATGAGTCGGTGCTTTTTATCAACAAGCCGGCCGGTTTATTGACGCACGCTGTCCGGATGGGAGACATATCGCTTGTCGACTGGGTTATCGGATATTATCCACAAGTTGTGCAAGTTGGCGAAGTGCCGCTTCGCCCTGGTATCGTCCATCGGCTTGACAAGGAGACATCGGGAATCCTTGTGATCGCAAAAACACAGAAGGCTTTTATTGAGCTAAAACGTCTTTTTGAGGAACGGGAGATGGAGAAGACCTATTTCGCCCTTGTGGAAGGGTGCCTCTCGAAAGTATCAGGCAGTATTGATTTTCCGATTACCCGTATTCCACATAGCGAAAAGCGCTCTATTCGTCGCGCAACGAGTGATGTCGAGGCGCGGTCCGCTTTGACGCATTTTCGATTGTTGACCCGTTTCAGAAACAACGATTTCATCGAGGTTCATCCGAAGACTGGCCGAACGCATCAGATCCGAATACATTTTTCCGCGATACAACATCCGATTGTAGGTGATCGTCTATACGGGTTTCGTCGGAAGTCGAATATGCTTATTGCACCAAGGCAGATGCTGCATGCGGGACGGCTTTCTTTCAGTCTTTTCGGCAAAATGTATGATATCGAGGCACCGCTGCCATCTGATTTTTCCGATCTGCTTGCCGACTTGACGGCTTCCGAGTAATTGGTTATGCTAGTGAGACCTTGAAATCACGGTCAAAACCGTGTCTTCGTCTGTTGTGAAGAACTTGTTAAACTGATTTTCGTTGTAAGGCTATGCATCAGGAACTTATCGCTTTCAATAAGGTTATTCGCGACACCAAGCAATTTCCGGATATCCATATCGGAGATGTCGTGAAGATTTTCCGCAAAATCAAAGAAGGAGGAAAAGAGCGTCTACAAGCCTTTCAGGGAACTGTGATTGCTTCGCGTGGAGGACAGAGCTCTTCTCCGACCGTAACCGTGCGCAAGGTTTCCTTTGGCGTTGGCGTCGAATTGGTTCTTCCTTTGTATTCACCGCAAATTGACCGAATCGAGTTTGTTAAGCGTACTCGGGCACGTCGTGCGAAGTTATATTTCGTTCGTGATAAGTCCGTCAAGGTGCTTTCGAAGAAGCTCAAGGAAGTGAAACTCAAGAAAATCGTCGTTCCCGAAGAAGGAACAATGGAAGAGACATCTCCGGAAGTGTTCGTCGAAGCGGTAAAGGGTGAAGAAAGAGTATCGGTTGCCGGAAAGACGCAGGAGTAATATCCTACGTTATATGCCCAGGTGGCGGAATTGGTATACGCGCTAGCTTGAGGTGCTAGTTCCCG
>CAYMZY010000006.1:0-36810 GCA_964395165.1 uncultured Bdellovibrionales bacterium
CCACTGACTGGCCAGGATAGTGCTGTGCTAAATCACCAAGAAAGCGCTCTAATCTGCCTCGCATATCTATATAACTCTCTACTCCATCCTTCTCGTCAGGACTGATGCGCATTTCCGGTTTCGAATATTTATCAAAAAAAAGTTGTATCGGTTTTTCATTGAATATGCCAAGAGTGGTTTCATGCAAGCGATCATCAATATCGACCGGGACTCCGATCGCTTCCGAGATAATGGCAGCCGTTTCGCGCGTCCGTACCAGTGGCGAACTGATAATGGCGGCGATGGACTTGCCCTTGAGTGATTCCGCTACCGACCGGACCTGCTCCTTTCCCCTTTCGGTCAGGTGTCGATCGGTGATCTCAGGCAACGACGAGCCGACACGAAGCACGTTATGCTCCGCCTCCCCATGTCGAACAAGGTATAGCTTTATCGCCTGTGTCATCGATTCCATATCGTAAACGGGTTATCAGAACAAAGAATAAATATCAAGGCCTATCGCTATGACGAAAAAAAGCGCTACCGGTCCGATGACCCTGAAAGCGAAAGAGAGAATCTGGGCACTGACTCCTTTCGGTCTCGCATATTTTTCCCGGTATCTTCTGGGAAGCCTTTGGATCATACTTTTGTTTTCTCACATGCTTTCCGGCGCGGCGACCCCGATCAGATGAAGGGTTTCGCCCAAAACCGAGGCGACACTCCTGACCAACCGGATACGGGCTTCTGATAATCGAGGCTGCTCGATATCGATCACCCGACAGGAATCGTAAAAAGAATGGAATCGATCAGCCAAACGGATAGCATATTGAGGCAAATGATGCACAGTGTAGTTTTCCGACACCTCAGCCAACAAATCGGGGAAAGAAAGAAGCTCTGCCAGCAACAGGCGCTCCTTCGGATGTATCAGAAGCGAAACGTCTCCGTTCTTGGTATCGAGCCCTTCCACTTCGGCCTTACGCAGGATACTTGAAAGCCGGGCATGCGCATATTGGACATAGTAGACCGGATTTTTCTGCGATCGTTCTTCGGCCAATCCAAGGTCGAAATTCATGTGCGTATCAGGACTGTACAACAGGAAGAAGAATCGGGCGACATCCGCGCCCACTTTTTCGATAAGCTCATCGATCGACACGACATTCCCCGACCGCTTGCTCATACGCACCTCCTGTCCATCCTTCATCAGCCGCACCATCTGAACGAAGACGAAATCAAACCGCCCGACAAAACCGAGCGCCTCAGCCGCGGCACGCAATCGTGCCTGGTATCCATGATGGTCGGCACCGAGTGTCAGAATGAAACGATTGAAACCGCGCTCCATCTTGGAAAGGATGTACCCGCAGTCGGAAGCGAAGTAAGTCCGAGTTCCATCACCCTTCACGAGCACCCGATCCTTATCATCGCCGAATTCCTTTGTCTTAAGCCAAACGGCGGACTCCGATTCATAGGTCAGATTTTTCTCACCCAAAAATACGAGCGCCTTATCGACATACTTCCGTTCGATGATGTCATGTTTTTCGGAAGTGAACACGTCAAAACGAATGTTCATCTTCTTGAGAAGCGTCGGCTGGATATACTCACGCAGAATCGATTGGACCGCCTGTTCACCGACCATCCTCGCGTCTTTTTCCCCGACGGTTTTTCCTATCAACCGCTCATGCAACATATCGATGTATTCCCCGGCATATACTGCCTCGCTGTCCTGAAGGACGCTGTGTCCAAGCTTCATGATCTGCTCACCAGCATCATTCACGTAATACTCATTGGTCACATCGCACCCGGTCTTACGCAGGACGCGTGCGAGTGCATCCCCGAAAAAACCGCCCCGTCCATTACCGAGATGAAGCGGTCCGGTCGGATTAGCTGAGATGAATTCGTTATTGACCTTCTGGCCCCGTCCGACGGACAGATTCCCATAACCCGTTCCTTCGAGAAGGATCGTATCCACAACACAACCGAGCGTTTTTTGGGATAGAAAGAAATTCAGGTGTCCAGGACCAGCCACTTCGATCCTCTCGAAAAGTGCCCTCTCTCCGGTATTCTTCAGTATCACCTCACTCAGAATTTCCGCCAATGCCCGAGGATTCAGTCCGGAAATCTTCGCTGCCATCAGAGCGACATTCGACGTATATTCTCCGAATGCCGCTTCTTCCGGCCGATCGACCTGGAAGGTAGGCAGCACGAAATCCGCCAACAGACCCTGCTGCTGGGCGGACTCCACGGACTCCCTGATTATGGCAGTGAGAGAGATTTTCATACCCCTATCGTAGCGTACTCGAGCCAAAAAGCAAACTCTCCTCACTCTTCCGCGCGAATCTCGAACGAATACATACCCATACTGCACGCACCCTGAAGAGTTCCCGGCTTCAGGATACCGAGATCGACTTCGGTCACCCCGGATGGCGAGAGGGATTGACTCACGTTCAGGCTCGGGATACGCACCTGGGAAGAACAATCGAATGTCCCTTCCGTCCGAAGACGAAGTATGGTTGGAATTCCGGCTTTCACCATGCTCACCCTGGGAGCATACCCCCCTTTCGCCCGGACCTCGACATATTGTTTCCCTTCGGCTTCAGTCACGTTATTCGCGTTCCCTTCTTCGCGAGAAACAGTCTGAGTCCCAGTCGAAAAAAACAGTTGTATGACCAGATACCCACCGATAAGCAGTGCGACGGACACAATGATCCAAAAAAATATTTTCATACGTATGGTGTCAGCAGATAAAAAACTTCCCCTATTTCACACATTCAGCACCGGTGGAAGAACCCCAATCGCGACCAGGCTCCCGTACAGGGTGAGTAACGCGAATGCGATCACGATCAATCCGACCGTCTTGAAGAAGACCCCCGTATACGCGCTCGAACGGATACCCAACGGACCGAAACTCAAAAGCGCGAGTACCGGAAACGTTCCCAAGGCAAAAGCGGTCATCGTCAGGGCTCCGACCAGGAAACTTCCGGCCGACAACGTGTATACCTGCATCGATTGGGTGAATCCGCACGGAAGAAAGAAGGTCACTGCTCCGAGAAGAAACGGGGTAAAACGATGGTTCATATCCTTCAGCCGATAGGCGAATTCCCCGATGCGCTTCGGCATTCCGAACTGGACTCTTTTGGTCCAGAAAAAAATATCGAGCAGATTGAGACCAAGAAAGAGCATGATCACGCCTGTAAGCGCGCTCAGGACAAAGGTTCCTGTCGCACTCAGAGTGAAATGCGAACCGAGCGCACCAATCATCCCTCCCAAAAAGAAGAAAGCGATCAGTCGCCCCACGTGGAAGAGAAGCTGCGGCTTGATGTCATCTCCCTGCTTCGCGAAGCTCGCCGAAACCGATAGAACAAGACCGCCGACCACTGCGAGACATGAGGAGAGTGAAGCGACGACTCCGATCAGGAAGGCTGTTCCGTAGGATACTTCTTCTTTGATATTCACTAGATCCATCAGTCCGTTTTCCTGAAGCAGAACGAAAAGCCCGATGAACAAGAGAGCAGATGGTAGCGCCACGTGAAAGTCGTTCAGGCTACGCTCCTCTTCCGGTCGATCGATCGAAAGTCGATACCCATGCTTTCCCAAAAGCTGATTCAGCTCCGAGACAAGAGTTTCCGGGGACATCAATCCGAAGTCTCCCCGTACTTCTACCAGTCGCGTTCCAAGATTTGATTTTGCAGAGATGACTTGCGGGTGCTCACGAAGTTCATCTTCGGTAAGAAGAATACATGCTTTACAATGCATGCCGGTAATATGGAATATGTATGTCTTGATATCGGTCATATTGTTGAGATTGTTCTTTATAATTTTTTCCCTTTCAAGCGCAAGGCATTACCGACCACAGTCACGCTAGAGAAAGACATGGCTAATCCGGCAAAAGCAGGACTCAAAAACCAACCAAAAATCGGATACAAAATCCCGGCCGCAAGCGGGATACCGATGACATTAAAGACAAACGCGAGAAAGAGATTTTGTTTGATGCCAGTCAGTGTCATCCGAGACAATCGAATAGCCTTCACGAGTTTCCTGATATCTCCATGTAGCAAAGTAATACCAGCCGATTCAATCGCTGCATCAGTACCAGTCGCCATCGCGATACCGATATTCGCCTGTGCGAGTGCTGGCGCATCATTGATTCCATCTCCCACCATCGCTACGATATTCCCTTCTCCTTGAAGACGTTTAATGGCCGAAAACTTATCATCCGGTAATGCTTCTGCGATAATCTCGTGAATACCTACCTGCTCGCCAATATAACGAGCTACTCGTTCGTGGTCTCCCGTCAACATAATGACTCTCAACCCAAGTGTATACATTTCTTCTACGGCCCGACGACTTTCCTTCTTTACTTTGTCTGCGACAAAAAAGACGCCAAGGACTTTTTCTTGAGAACAAAGAACCAGAGGGATTTTCCCTTCATTTGCTTCTTGATTCAATGCATCTTCATCCATCGAAAATCCTTGCTCCTTCATCCATCCAAAACTTCCAAAAGAATACGTTTCTCCGGCAACCGTCCCCATCACACCCCTCCCTCTTTCTACCGTGAAATCACTCACCGGCAGGAGGGGTATATTTTTTTTCGTTGCGAATCGGATGAAAGCTTGCGCAATAGGATGTTCAGAATGTGTTTCCAATGCGGTTGCAATAGCAAGAATTTGAGCTTCTTCGTATCCAGATTCTGTTCGAATAGAAATCAATTCTGGATTGCCTCTCGTCAGTGTTCCCGTTTTATCTATCACGACCACTTGCGCCCGAGACAACTGCTCCAATGTTTCAGCATCTTTCACCAGAATTCCTTCTTTCGCACCCTTGCCGACTCCAACAATGATCGATGTCGGTGTAGCTAGTCCAAGTGCACAAGGACAAGCGATAACAAGTATGCCAACAAACGACAGGAAAGCGAAAGATACAGACTGAGAGAAACCGTAAACTGGAGTACCAAAGAAAAGCCAGACGAAAACCATGAGTACCGCAAACCCTAAAACCGTTGGCACAAAAACCGCCGAGATCCGGTCAGCAAGCGCTTGAATAGGAGCCTTGCTCCCCTGAGCATCTTCCACCATTCGAATAATTCGGGCCAAAAGAGTAGATTGTCCCACTTCTGTCACACGGAATACGAATGTGCCAGTCGTATTCAATGTACCAGCACGAACAGAATCATCTTGCTTTTTTTCAACTGGCATTGGTTCGCCAGAAAGCATTGACTCGTCTATATATGAGAACCCATCAATAATGGTCCCATCTGCCGGGATGCGACCAGCCGGCTTAACTCGTATACAGTCTCCAGGAACGACGGAATCGACATCCACCTCCGTCTCTTTGCCATCACGAAGCACAAGCGCTGTCTTTACTTGAAGGTGAAGCAATTCGGCGATAGCATCACCTGTTCTCGATTTGGCGCGTGCTTCAAGGTACTTCCCCAAAGTAACAAAACCAATCACCACAATCACCACGTCGAAATAGGTTTCTTCTGGTAAACGGAAATACCCACGAAATGATGGTACAAGCACGATCATCGCGCTATACACGTATGCGACAAGCGTTCCTATACCGATAAGTGTATTCATATCAGCCACTCCGAATCGAATGAAACGAAGTACGCCAGACAGAAACGGTCTACCTATCCAGAAAATCACTATTGTTGCTATGACCAACGAGAAGATGTTCCAAAACTCCATCGGAAATGGAAAATTCGGTATGAAGAAATATATTCGAGCGGTAATTTCCCACAACATCAACCCAAAAAATACCATTGCTAATGGGAGAACAAAATGTGTTTTTATTTGCTCACTTATCAATGACTCCTCCTTGTCTCCTGCAGGTTGCGTTGTATTCGGCTCTGTTTCAGATGTAAAAGAATATCCGAGAGGGTCTAAGACCTGATTCATTTTTTCCAGATTGACTCGATCTGTATCAAAAAGAATCTTCGCTTGCTCAGTCGCGATATTCACGTCCACATCACTGACGCCATCCAATTTCAAAAGATGCTTCGTGATAATAGCGGAACAGCTCGCACAATGCATCCCTTTTACAGAAAATTTTTGAGTGTTCATACGACTTACAGGTTATACCACTCACTTCTCCAGCCCCGAAGCATTGTAAGTCCCCCGTTCAGGAATGTCTCAACAGCGTCTGCATTATCAAGGACGGAGTTTCGACTCGATTTCAGTCGTACTTCCTTGGTCATCAGAATACCGTTTTCGTGATGAGCAATCAGTGCATTCAAAAAACGAAGGTCAAAAGTAGCGTCGTAATTCCCAAGTCTCGCGACAAACGGGTCTGTCACAGGACGACGATCGCCATACCAATCACGTTTCCACTGGTACAATTCATCAATCAATACTGGCTCACTTTTCTGAATCGCTACAGCCAAGTCTCGCACTTCTTTTCGTTCGCTCTGTTCCGCCTGCTTCGCAAGCAAGATCGCACCTCGATGATGAGCGATCATCGCATTCATATAACGAAGATCAAGCGTCCGATCAGGACGACCGAGATCCATGCGACTTTTATCGTACATAGCATACTCTGGAGTAAGCACATACCCGGCTCCAAAACCAACAAGCCCGGCTATAATAGCGAATGATACTGCGAGATACGGTGAAACTTTTTGCATAAGAGAGCCGTTATTTGATGGATACCAAGTTATTTCCGTTTTAATCGATAGACCTTCAAGATCTCCGCCTGGGCCTGCTCTTCCTGACCATTTTTCATCTGCCGAATCAGACAACTTCCGAGATGCGATTCCATGAGCTTATCCTCGATATTGGTAAGCCCCTGCTTCACGGCGGAAGTCTGAGTAATGATATCAATACAGTAGACGTCCCTCTCCAACATCTCCTGTAGTCCTCGTACCTGTCCCTCGATGATCTTCAGTCTACGGATAAGCCTCATTTTTTCAACATTCATACGAAATCGTTTTCATATCCTACATTACACTCAAATTATAATACCCCCTGGGGGGTATGTCAAAAACGGACAAAAAAAGCACCGGAAAAAATCCGGATACATCGAATATCGGTTCGCACCGAACCACACATTCTTCCTATTCCGCCTCCGAAGAGCGATAGAGGTATTTCCCTAGAAAAAAAAGCATCCCGAAAACGAACAGGGTCCCGATCATGCCGGTGAGCGATGTTGAAAGAGAAACATTGTCAACTCCAGGCATCCGATAGTCCGCGAGTATTCCTCCGGATGATTGCGCTGCCAGTGTCAAAAACCCCTGCATTTCAGCAACCTTTTCCAATCCATCCGGTGATGAGGATGCAAGGAGCGATACATATCCACCGACGAAAAAAGCAGCCACCAAAACCGCGATCCATCTACTTCTTCGCATATATTTTTTCTTTCTTCAGAGCTTCCAACGGGAATTTCTTCCGGTGCAACAGAACTAGAACCACAACAGTGATCGCTCCTTCAACCAGACCGATCAAGACATGCATGAGCGTCATCGTTGGTAACACGATCGAGAACGGCCTTGTTCCTGACCAGGCAATTTCGAATGAAGCCGCAATTGCTGCGAACACGACTGAAAACCAAGCCGCCACGAATGCACTCAACCAGAAATTCACTCCAGCACTCTTCGAATCTCTCGTAAGAAATCTGAAATACGAATACCCGCCGATCGCGCCGACAATCCCCATGTTGAAGATATTCGCCCCAAGAGCGAGTATCCCCCCATCCGCAAAGATCAGTGCCTGCACCACCAGTATGGTCGTCATCACGAGAAGGGCCTCGAGAGGACCCAGAATAAGAGCTGCCAGCGCTCCACCGAGCAGGTGTCCGGATGTTCCGCCACCAATCGGAAAATTCACCATCTGGGCGGAAAAAATAAATGATCCAACAGCGGCCATCCGCCACATCTTTTCTTCTCCAAGTTTTGAAAGTCGACTCTGCAGACTTATGCTCCGATCAGCACCCGTATCCGGAAATGTCGCCAAACGCGCCTTCACTATCGGAATTTTCTTCAGAAACATACTTCGAACCTTCTGTACCGCCAATCCGACCGCCAACGCTGCGACTCCCGCGAAACCAGCAGCCGTTCCAGTATTCAGAAACTCATTTGGAAGATGCATATGCCTTTTAAAAAAATTACCCACTCACACCCGATTCCAGATTCAGAATGGTCACCCGAAAACAAGTCACACGCTTTTATAATACCATTTTTTCATCAAAAAAATCTCTTACTCCTCGTCCTTTCGACGTGATAAAAAGATATGGATACGACCGAGCGTTTCAGGCTTCCTATTTTTTTTCGAGGTACCGAACGATGTCGCCGACAGTCACGATATTCATCAGGTCCTCATATTTGGCCTTGAAACCAAATTCGCGTTCGAACCGGGTGACCAGCATGAATAGGCGGATAGAGTCATCCGTCAAGTCATCGATGCAGTCTGTTTCAGCGATGCTTCCCATTGATCGGCCGGTTTCTTCAACAACTAACCGGATCACTTTCTCTGCCAGCGTTTCCATAGACTTCCTTTCTCAACATCAATTTAATAGGGTAAGTGCGACGACATAGCCACCTTTTTCCAAGGAAAACACTCCCCTGCTAGAAGCTCTCCCGGGTTGCGATATACAAAATGTCGCCCGCGGCCAGTCAAAGGAACAGGTTATCCGTCGCGGATGAGTACGAAGTCCCGTACCGATCGCCTTTAGATAGGATTCTTTTGCCGACCACCACGCGGTAAGCACCGTTCCAGAATCAACCTTCTCCCGCTCAACAATCTCTTTCTTTCTCCCAATCTCATCGGACGAAAGGAACGCCTCAGCCCAATTCCGATCATCCTTCCTGATAGACTCAATGTCCGCCCCCAATACATCCGGGCCAAATGCCACAAAGGCAATCTGATTCGTATGACTGATACTTACAAAACGGGCACTGTTCCTCTGCGGAGACTCTGTGGAAACCATCAAGAAAGGAGAGCCGTCTTCTTTGGAACGTACAGATGCCCCCTTATCCAGAATGATGCCTTGTTCCTGAACAAGAGCACACAGCGCCAAACGACTGGCTATGAAACCGTATTGTCGTCGGAAATCAAGGCGCTGACACAGTATCCGATCGAATTCCGAAAGGTCAGTGATGCGCTCAGCCCGATCATCTTCGTTTATCTGCATGGACGCGCAACGGATATCGTGACAAGACAAAAAATCATGATGCCTCGATAAGAGCCCGAAGAGCTGATGATTTTCGCTTCTCATCCTGAGTACTGAAGATATGACTAAAAAATATCTTATTACCCCGCCGAAACAATGCGCCAAGAGAACGCTCCAGTCCGTCGATACGGATAAGCACCACCCGCTGTCCTCCCTCCACAAAAAACTCAATTCCCTGCTGGAAATCTCCGATATTCTCCCGATTGATCTTTCCCTCGGGGAACAAAAATACTGTCCGTCTTTGATCCAAGTATTCCTTGGTTCGGAGCATTCCAAGCATCTTCTCCCGCGGAGTATTGCCGATATTATAGCATCCGAGAAAAAAAAGTATATACCGGAAACGTTTCCGTTGCATGAACTCATGATGCACCGGAAAGCGAATCGGTAAAATCCGGAGAAACATGGTAACCGGAAGATGCATGACCACGACGAATGGATCCATCCTCGAACGGTGGTTCGCGGCCAGTAGGATACCTCGACGGACATCCCGTTTATTCGTCGGAAGACGCCGATTCGCACGAATCATCAGCCGGATAAACACCACCGTTGTGACATACAGCATAATCTGGGAAAGCGTAACCACGCTATCCTGCCCCCACTGAATCAATCTCCGTTTCAATGTCATATAAAAAATAAACACATGACTCCACACTTTCCTTAATGGTATACTGGCGCTATACGAAACCCTATGCACATTTTCCGTATCGCCCTCAAAATCGCCACCCGAGACCTCAACCGAAGCCCTTTCGCTTCTCTTCTTACCATCGCCGCTCTCGCTATCGCTTCAACTGCTATCCTTTCCACTAATTCGACCCTGAACAGCTTCCGAGATATGCTCTCCGCAGGTGCCCGAGGCTGGCTCTCCGATATTGTCATTCTACCAGAAAGCGAAAAAACAAGCATACCGAAAGCCGAACAGATCGCTTCAGATCTCGATTCCTGGCCCGAAATCGCCGCGACGAGCGTCCGTAGTCTTTCAGAAGGTATCGTGCGTTACGAAGAAAAACGTTCCTCTCCTTACCTCATTATCGGAATCGACCCAGAAAAAGAACGGCGTGTAAGTCAGCTCCCTTTTCAGGTCATCGACGGACAATTCCTCTCCGATATGCCGGACTCCCAAAGCATTGTCCTCGGTCTCACCCTGGCGGACACACTTATCGGGACCTCCTCCGATGATGAACGCCCACCTATAGGGGACGAGGTTTTCCTACTCTCAGCCAAGGGGGTCTGGCGGCCCCTCACTATTCGCGGTGTCATAGATGCCAAATCATTCTTTCCGAACTGGGCAGCCCTTCTCCCGAAAGCAGAACTTGAAAAAACGGACCTCCGGCAAAGGAATGCTCAAATCGTCATCCGTCTCAAAAACCCGACAGAAGCATCAGCCGTGCAAGAAAAGATCCGTCAGGCCTATCCGCAGGGCATAATCGTCCATACCTGGGAAGAGGAATCCGGCTATATCAGCAATATTTTGGAGGCCGTAGCTTTCATCACCGGCTCCATCCACAAACTACTCCTCGTGACCATCTTTATCATCGTTTCTGTCGTCATGTACATCAATATCCTTCATCAACGGCGCCAGATCGGTATCCTCAAATCACTCGGGGCAGAAAATAGACTCATAATCAGCGCCACCGTCTTTCAAGCGGCATTCTTCTCCACGGTCGCCTACCTCTTCGGTGTCGCGATTTTCGCACTCATGTTCTGGTATTCCAACGCACACCCGACACCACTGCTTATCGGCGACTTCCGTTTTGTCATGGATATCCAGAAGATCTGGTCATCTTTTCTCCTCATCTTCACGGCCTCCATCGCAGGAAGCATCATCCCCTCCATCCTCTCTGTACGAACCACGATTGTCGATATCCTGAGAAATGTCATATGAGCCTACCTCTCGAAACACCTCCCCCAACTCCGATCCTCTCCATCCGCGGCGTAAGCAAGCGATACCTACTCGACACGCCAAATCCCATCTGCGCCCTCGATGACATTTCTTTCGATATCTATCAGGGAGAATTTCTCGCTATTATCGGACGTTCCGGATCAGGAAAAAGTACCCTTCTTAACCTCATCGGCCTTCTCGATCTTCCGACAAGCGGCGATATCTTGATTTCAGATAGAAACCTCACCCGACTCTCTGAACAGAATCAGACCCGCTACCGGCTCCAATTCGTCAGCTTCGTTTTCCAAGCCTTCAACCTACTCGACCAATTCACGTCCATGGAAAACATCGCGATACAGCTCGAACTCCAAGGCATGTCCACCTCACGTGCAAAACAAGAAGCCCTGGAGATTCTTCGATATCTCGGACTTGAAAACCGAGCCGGCCGATACCCGAGAGAGCTCTCGGGTGGGGAACAACAACGTATCGCCATCGGTCGGGCTATCGCCAAAAATTCCCGCCTTATTCTGGCCGACGAACCGACTGCTCATCTTGATACCGCCAACGCGAAAAACGTCATTGCTCTGCTCCGAGATGTGCGTGATCGTCTCGGAAAAACCATCGTGCTTGTCACGCACGAACCTGAGCAAACCAAAGCGGCTGATCGGGTTATCACCTTGAATGACGGCAAGCTTGTTTCGCAAGTTGGAAAAAACATCGGTTCCGCGGTATCATGAAGACATGAAACGACATTTTTTGTTTCTCGTGATTGCCCTTGCGCTCTTCGTTTCCATCGGGGCTGTTTTCGTTTTTGTCCGCCAACGACAGGAGTCAAATACTGATGCGTTAAATCCGAACACCCCTGAAACGGCAGCAAAAAAAAGCGACGGGTCTCTCCAGATCAATAATGCGAAAATCGTCCCAGAAGAGGAGTTCACACTCTCGTTCACTCTGCCCGGGAAAATCGATAAGATATTTTCACAGGAAGGATCCGTGCTTGAAAAAGATGAGGCTATCCTCAAACTTGACACGAACAGTCTCGAATCCCAGCGCGGCCAAGCCGAAGCCGCCGTGACACAAGCGAAGAACGAACTCGCCAAAGCGAAAATCGGAACCCGTCCCGAAGAGCTCCTCATATTTCAAAAACAAACCCTGGCAGCAACAACCTCTTTCAAAAACGCTCGCCAGGGAACGATCGATGCTCTCCGAAGCACATTCGAGGCTTCGGATGATGCGATCCGCAATACGGCCGATCGACTGTTCCTTGGAGGCGATACCATAAGTCCGGTTCTCCGCTTCACTCCCCATGAAAGCAGTTCGAGTGTCTCTCTCATATCCGATCGGAAAGAAATAGAACGGCTTTTGGACGACTGGAAAGACGATGTCGACTCCCTCGGAAACATGGACACCAACGAAATAAAATCTGCCATTCTGAAATACAAGAAACGTCTCAGAAGCGTCCGAAATTTTCTCGACGATCTATCATCCGCCACCAATTCCCTTTCCAGCGCCGACGGCATCGATGCCACAACCCTTGATGCCTGGAAGGGAGGACTTTCTACCGCCAGGCTCCAGGTAGCTGAACGCTCCTCTTCCCTCACCGGAACCGAAAGCGCGTACCGTGATGCGGCAAAAAATACTTCCATTTCCGAAAGTACTTTCGACCTCTATCAGGCCGGATCACGTATCCAGGATATTGCCATTGCCCAGGCAGCTCTCGATGCGGCGGTCCAATCTCTTGCCCAGGCTGATGATGCCATCGAAAAAGCGACTTTGCGCTGTCCGAAAGACGGCCTCGTTATCACAAAAATCTATCCGAACCAGTCCGAATCACTTCCGGCCTATCAACCAGCTGTCATTCTCTCAACCAAATCGATCCGTGTCGATACCGATGTACCGGAAGAATACCTCGGTGACGTCCCTACCGGAAAATCCGTCTCATTCCGTTTCGATGCATTCCCAGATAAAAATCTTCCCGGAATCATCCGTCGGATAAGAGACAAGGAAATCCAGAAAGACGCGAGTACTTATTTCCATGTCGAAGCGGAATTCACCGGACAACCCGATTCGATTTTCCGTTCAGGCATGACTGGAAAACTTCTTATTATACGCCCCCCTATGTAACCACGTATGGCCATCGCTCTCTGGAAAGCTGCCGATCAACAAGATTTCACCCAAGCCAACCTTCTCGTGGACCAGGAATACCGGACGTCCCATTATCGCCTCCCCAAGGACCCGGTACTTACCGATATCAGGACCGCCTTTCCTGATACGACGGTTCTCATAACCAAGGATGACTCCGGAACGATTTCCGGAACTATCGCCCTCATACCCGATACGGAAAGAGGACTGCCCATCGACACGGTTTTTCACGAAGAATTGTCCGCGCTGAGAGGGCAAGGCGTCCATCTCGGAGAAATAGGCCGGTTAGCGGTCAGAAGTACCGTTCCGACAAATCCCGACTCGAAAAAAATCCTTCCAGCTCTCTATGCTTCCATATTTGCCCGCGGATTGTTTCTGAAAATCGACGCATTCGTCATCACAATCAATCCGAAACACGAACCCCTCTACCAGCAGTTCGGCTTCAAGATACTCGGATCAGAAAAACCCTATCCAAACCTCAAGAATGCCCCAGCCCTTGGAAGGATACTCTTTCTCAAAGATACCGACACGAACTCCTTCCGATTCCTCCCTAAAAACCCACCCGATATTCTTTTTCCTGCCGACTTCGAAACAGGAAAAGAACCGCTCTTTTTTCTCTAAAATACTATGAATGATATTTTCTCCGTTCTCTTGATCCTCGTTATTGCCATCATCATCTTTGAGCTATCCAGACTCGTCGTTCATTGGCGCAAGGCACATCGACTCAGCCAGAGCACTCAGCCGTTTTCCCGAGAAGGCGATTCGCTCCCATACTCGTTTTTAGTTCTCGGTGACAGCACCATTTTTGGCACGGGTGCCTCCAAACCGGAACACTCGCTCGTTGGAAGAATCGGAGCAGCCTTTCCTGACCACAATATCTGGAATCGCGGTGTCAATGCTCTCTCGCTCCAGGATCTTCCAACCATCATCGATTCCGTCTCCCAGGAAAAATCTTCATTCGACCGCATATTCATCCTGATCGGCGGCATCGATATCCTCCGACTCACACCTATGCCGACCATCCGGAAAAATCTTTTGAGAAGCATCAAATCAGCTAAAAAACTCTCTCCGAACATCTACATCGCCTCATCCAGCAATGTCCGGTCTGCGCCTTTTTTCCGCTTTCCAGCCGACCGCCTTTTCGAAATCGAGCATCGGGCAGTCGAGACGCTTTACGCTCAGGTGGCTGCCACGGAGGAAATCACTCATATTCCCCTCTTCACTGAATTCCCCTTTTGTCCCTTTGCGCGCAACCCGAAAAAACTCTATGCTGAAGACGGAATCCATCCGAGCGATGCCGGGTACGCCCTATGGTTCGAACACATCACCCCATTTCTTTCAAAAAAACCTCTTTCAAAGATTCCCAAAAACCGATAGGTACCGATCGTACCCAATAAGACTGAGCCTGAATATGGAAAATACGACTATGTTGGAAATATTCTTCGAAAATATCCGCGGACTCGGATTTTTCAATTGGCTTATCATCGGGACGGTCTATATCGTCGTACTGAGCACCCTCCGCATGCTCTGGTTCCTCACCATCCACCGGAATGCCTCACAGAGTTCCAGCAAATACTCACAGGCATTCAAAGGCGGAAAACGCATACTCATCCTCGGCGACAGTACCGCAGTCGGTGTCGGTGCCACCAAGGCCGAGTTCTCGATTGCCGGAAGACTCGGAAAATTTCTACCAACCTGCGAAATCCGTAATTTAGGACAAAATGGCGCCCGCACCATGGACGTACTTGAACAGCTCGAGCAGGTAAAAAATGAAACCTTCGACCTCACCATCATCAGCGTCGGCGGCAACGACGCTTGGCACTTCACTTCCCTCCGGTCACTCAAATACTCCCTCATGCTCATCGTTGATGAGGCGAACCGGATCAGCAACAACCGCGTGTTGTTCCTCATCTATTCCAATATCGGATCCGCCCCGCTCTTTCCAGCGCCCCTCAGGGTTATGCTCGGCAAACGTTCCAAAAAGATCCGAGACCTCTTCCTCCATATCACCACCGAGCGAGGCGCCTATGCCATCGATCTATCGACCAACAATGATTCCCTCAAAAAAGACACTCAATCCACCTATTACGCAGAGGACCGGATACATCCAAGCGATAATGCCTACGCTATCTGGTACAAAGATATCTGGCGTTATATCGCCCGAAAGAATTTTGCGGGTGCCACTGATCAACCAGAACTTCCAGTCCACGATACACTTTAGACTTCCTTCTCTTCCAGAACAGGAATCCTAGCGGTCCTGTTCGTGTTTTCGTATTTGAAAGAGCGCAACAGCGATCTTTATTCTCTGAAGCAAACCCCGATTCCCCCATAAAAGCCATGGCCGCTTCAATTTTTCCACATATGGATCAAAGTGCATCGATGCGGGGGCACAGGATACCGGATGCCCGAGCAATACTTTAGCGACGTTCGTCAACACGAACCCAGCCGCGAAAAACGTGCCTATCGACAACGATGCTCCGGACTTCTTATCAAAATCGATTTTTTCCGGACGAAAATAACTGCGCTGAAGCAGACTCGGTGTCACCCCGAGACCATAATAGATAGTCATATCCTTCTCGCTCATCCCGTCGTGAATATCGAAATACGTATCGAAATCCATCCCCTTCGGATCAAAAACCAACAAGGCTGATCCGAACCCAATCGGTCCGGCACCCACCACGAACAGCCCCTTCTCACGGGCCGCATGATACAGAAGTCTTCTCGCTTTTGGGGCGAAGAAGTCGATACCGTCAACTACGATGTCCGCCCCATCGAGAAACGGGCCGACACTTGTCTCATCCAAGGCGGTATTCCATACCTTCACCTGGGCGAAAGGATTGATATCATGAATCATCGCCATAATAACCTCCGCCTTCTGTTTACCTACCGTACTCATCATTGCGCCCGCCTGACGATTAAAGTTGGCCACCTCAAAAGTATCTGGGTCACTCAAGTGAAAATGACCGACACCGAGTCGAGCAAGGCCCACTGCTTCAATGCCCCCCACTCCGCCAAGACCGGCGACCGCTACCGTCGATTGACGAAGACGCTCCTGCTCTGCCTCCGTCAAAAGACCCTTATTCCTCGAAAAGGCTTCTTGAAAAAATACGCGTTCTTCCTCGGAAGAAAATGAATGAGTCATAGTTTAATTCCATATGATATGAGGCGGCTGATGCGGAACAGACGGAAGTGGAGAGAGAACAGACTTTCCGATACGGAAAAAGATAATCGGGGTTCCCTGTTCCAGCCCGGGAAAAAGTTCCTGGAGCATATGAATCGCTCCCGTCTGCCAGATCATCTCCGATTCGGAAAAGCCGCCGACTTTCAACCGTTGATTAAAGATGATTCCACCCAAACCATACAAAGGCTGCAGAGCGATTCCGTCGGCATTCAAAGAAAGCCAAAGTCGTTCCAACGCACGTCCGCCATCGAAGTATGTCTGTCGCTGTTCGCAAGACTTTTCAAGAATGAGCACTCCTACCGCTGCCGATTTTCGAACCAAAGCCTTCATGTTCCAACCGGAAAATAAACCCATGAACACGAAAAGCACCGGGATACGCTGTGCCAAACGGAAAAAAGTCGGGAAAAAAAACCGCCGCCACCCGAGACCCATATGCGCAAGGGTAATACCTTCCTTTGCGTCGCTTCCAAAACGGAATGAGCTGCTGATATACTTTCTCAGAACCGGATTCCGCCAAAGCACCCGTTCGAAGGACTCGGCCAACCGCGCCACCCGAGACCGCTCGGATACATCATCAACCCAGACTATCTTTCCACCATAAAGCCGTGCGTAAGAATCAGCCCGCTCTCGTACTGATTCCGATACTGCCGTCTGCTCGAAAGGTCGCCGGTCCGTCCGCCGGGTGGGCAATGTCGGCAAGAGAGGATCAACCGTCTCATTCGAATCTGAAAGACGGATACGCATCATCACTGTCCCCGCTTCCGCGACAGACTCGATTTCAGTATTCAGATGCTCCCCAGAAGCCGCGATACGAATGTTCTCCGCCAAAGCCCCCAAAGAAATCATATCTCCTGGCAGTATCGGCGGAATACTATACACGATGCTGTCCATAAGGCTTTTCTCTTCGAAAAAAACCTCGATACTCTCCCCAGAAACCCGAAATGTCCACGGACGCATGTTGTCTCCTGAAGGGGCTTCATGTGCAGCCGTGATGATCCGCTCTATCGTCGACTCGCTCAAGTGAGACATAATTCTAGGGATGACTTAGAAAATTACCATTTCATGAAATCTCTCAAGTATCAGTCTACCAAAAATCCACCCCTTCCGAAAGGCTTCTTCATGCTATACTGAGGCTCAGGACATGGAAACACTGCTCACCCAACTGATCAACGACGTACAGCCGGAATACTGGTATGCTTTCGTGTTCTTCGGTACTTTTCTTCTCGGAGAAAACGTCATCATCGCCGCTTTCATTTTTGCCGCCACTCAACCGAATATCTTCCTCGGAACGATCACTTTCGTTCTGCTTGCCACCCTGGCCACCGATATTTTCTGGTACCTCATGGCCGTACACGTCATCTCCAAAACCAGCATCAAAACCTTCTTCGAAAGAAAATGTACCGCCGCCAACGGTGAACCGCTACCCTGGCATATCATATATCGCTACCCTGCTTCCCTTCTCTTCATCATCAAGTTCCTGGTCGGCATACGCATCCTCCTTTCCGTATCTATCGTCCTGAAAACCCGGATTTCCTTCAGAAAATTCCTTCTCTTCGACGCGCTCGGGGCAGTGTTTTTCATCGCAATACTCGGCAGTGTGAGCTGGCTGATCGGCACCGGTATCAATCCCTCCGCCCATCATATCCTGACAACCATCATCTTTACGGTGGTCATCGTTTCTCTTCTCTTGCATTGGCTTTCACGGACCCTTCTGAAACACCAGAGAATCACCGAAAAGAGCAGGTGACTTTTTCAAAAACCGCCCTTCTCGAACCAGAATCCAAGCGCAATCAAGAAAGGGGTGCCCACCGCGACAAAGACATTGAAGCCCAGAAACAAGATGTCCTGCTGCGGATAGCTTGAGCTTGCATACCGAAGCGCCCCCTTTAGAACCCAAGGCAAACACAACAAAGGAAGACATCCTAACACCGTCCATAGAGGAAAAACTCCTAAAATCAGGGCGAAAAGCAGAAGCCCGTACGCAGCCGAGGAAAAAATACCGTACACGATAGTACTTTTCCCAAAACCGTACACGAGCGGAAAATGCGCACGTCCTACCGTTCTGTCTGCCTCGACATCCGGGTATTGATTCAGCAACAGCAGATTATTCACGACAAAAAAAGTGATGAGTGCGCCAATCCATGTGGCATTGGATATTTGACCGGATATCACAAAGGAAACTCCTCCTACCATGAGTATTCCGAACCCCAGGCCTGGCGCTATCAGGCAGAAAAACGGATTCTTCGTCAGCCAAGGGGTGTACGCGACGATAAGAAACAGTCCCAATAGACCGGCGCTCAGAAGGAATATATTGTAAGCTTCCCAAACAAAAACTGCACCTGCCATCAAAGTGATTCCGAAAGCCATGCCCGAAAACACCAGGACCCAAGGAGCAAGATCGGGTCGAGCCTGCAACACACCGCTGCCACCGCTGAATGGAGTTTTGTTCGTCCGTTCATCAAGACCGGAACGATAATCAAAATACTCGTTAAAACCGTTCACACTCACATGTGCTGCCAGAGCCCCGATAAAAGCGAGTATAATTTGCGGGTATCCGACTCCGCTTCCAGACGCGACTCCGAGCGCCCACCCTAAAACGAAACAAGCGGGAGTCAGCAGCAAAAACTGAGGATGAAACGCCTTCAGTACCAAAGCTCTATCGTGGTTCATATTTTCTCAACAAGGAATCCTTGCGCCAAGGCCGTAAACTCTTCAACCTGCTGCCGCTGCCACTGCGCATCACGCCCGAGCTCTCTCGCAAGGATGGTCGCGACAACCGGTGCGACCGAGACAGCGAGCTTCGTATCCAGAAAGGTGATCCGAAGACGACGAGACAGGATATCATCCACCGTACGTGCCATTTCAAAACGCACCGCCCAGACAACCTCGGCAACCGTCTCAGAAAGCGAGGGATGTATTTTTTGTGCGTACGCAGTATCACTTTCCATCAGTTCCTGAATCAGAAACGCGTCCGTTCCGTAGTATCGCAAAGACCCGAGCCTATCGGGGTACTGATAATACCCATGGATATTCAGTGTCCGGGTAAGACAAGGCCGTGCTTCAAGATTCGCCAAAGTAATGGCGTGATCAACGCACTCCTCAGCCATTTTCCGATAAGTCGTCCATTTCCCACCTGTCATGGTCAGCAATCCGGAAGGTGAGATATCGATGACGAAGTCTCGAGAAAGGGATGCTGTATCCCCTTCGTGGTTCCCACGAGCCAATGGCCGGATACCCGCAAACGCGCATTGGATATCTGCTCGCGTCGGCTGTTTCGTAAAATATGGAGCCGCTGTTTCCAGAATAAAATCGACCTCCGCCGAAAAAGGAACTGGTTCGACCGGAACATCCTGCACGGGGGTATCAGTCGTCCCGATCAGTGTGTGTCCGCGCCACGGGATAGCAAACATGACCCTGCCATCACTCGTATGCGGCACCATGATCGCTGAATCGCCCGGCAGAAACTCTGCAGGGAGAACGATATGTACTCCCTGACTCGGGGCCATAATAGGAGCGACGACCGGATCATCCATCTTTCTCACCATATCCGTGAAGGGACCGGTGGCATTCACTACGCACTTTGATAACAACGTATGGACTTCGCCCGTCTCACTCTCCCGGCATGTGACACCACACACCATCTTCCGGTCATCATACACCAGCCCGGTGACCGGCATATGGTTCAGCAGCACTGCTCCCTGTTCCGCCGCCGTACGCGCCAAATTCACCAAAAGGCGAGCATCATCAAATTGTCCGTCATAATACAGGGTTCCCCCGCGCAAATGGTCCTGCCGCAGAGTGGGTATGCGCTCAAGAACCTCCTCTTTGGAAAGAAGTTCGGAAACACTGAAACCATATCGACCAGCCAACACATCATATACTTTCATTCCGACGCCATAAAAGGGCTTTTCCCACCAGGCATAATCAGGGATGATGAAAGGAAGCTCCTCGACAAGGTGGGGGGCGTTCTGGCGAAGCAGCCCTCGTTCATGCAGAGACTCCATCACTAGAGGGATGTTTCCCTGTTGTAGATACCGGACCCCGCCATGGATAAGCTTGGTCGAACGACTGGATGTCCCCTGACCGAAATCGCTTCGCTCCAAAAGACAAACCGCATATCCCCGAGAAGCAGCGTCCACCGCGATACCCACGCCCGTCGCCCCTCCGCCAATAATCACTATGTCCCACGCCTCTTCCCGCTTCCTGAGACTAGCCAACATGTGCGCCCGATCCATAGATATCTTCGTAAAGAAATTATGCCTTAAGAATGTGCCAGCCGTTCTCTCGAGCCAGCCTGGTCAACTCGTTCTGCCGATCGATGGCGACTCGAACGGATGCATAGTTAAGCATACCGTAGTCATTCATCGAATCTCCCGCCCCCAGAAGCGGAGTATCCGTATGGATATGCTTCCGGATACATGTAATCTTCCCCTCTTCGATCGGCAGAGGCTCGATCAGCCGATTCAGGAAGATTCCATCCTGCTCTTTCAAATTGATGCCTAGACAGCCGGCAGCCGGAACACGGTAGAAACGCAGTGCGGCACGCACGAGAGGTTCCGGAGAAGCCGTGATGACATACGGCGCGATACCACGTGATACGCATGCCTGCATCAACTCCCGCACCAACTCACGCAAACGAAACCCCTTCGTAATCGGCACTCCGAGATATTCTTCTTCGCCAAGTGCCGTTCCTTGTTCCTGCACGATAGCCCGGACCAGCCCGTCCATTTCATCCGACCGGAAACCGGACAGGGCGCGCAACAAAAAAAGAAAAGCGTCTTTCGTAACTCCCTGAGATAAAAGTCGCCAGTAGTGGGTAAAAAAGGCCTCATGATAGGCTTGATCGTTCTGAGCCAAAACAATATCGTGCATCAATGTCTTGTCCCGTATCAGACGATGGCGACAAACATATGAGATAAAAGCTTGCTGCAGATCATTTTCAACGATGGTATTATCATAATCGAAGACGGCGAAAGGAAAGAGATTATTGCCACGCGGTCGAACATCGAGATCGTTGAGAATTTCCTGCAATCCGCTTTCCGACATCATCTTATTTTCTACCGAATTACCCCTCTTAATCTTTTCATCAAAAACGACCTCCGAAAAAACCGAATAATTCTCCCCAAAGTATACCAGCGTCAGAAAAATCCCGAAAGAGCACGCTCGGTTCCCGCACTCGATACCATTCCTTCTCCCTACAATAAAAGGTGATACATAAAATACATAAATTCGTATAACATCCCCAAAAAGGGGCCACGAAACAGGGATTTACCCCTACAATGCTTCTCTTGCGAGAGAAAACATTGTTTGGTATATTTCGTAAATGATGAAATCTGGAAGGTCATGCCGAGCAAGAGAGTGCATCCGGAAGCCGGACAAGATTATCAGAAAATGATTTTTTAAGAAACGAAAAAGCTATGCCTATCAACGAAAACCAACGCGCCATCTTCCGTCGATTTTCCGAAGACTTTCTCTATCGTATTGTGAAACGCCCATGGACCTGGTTCACCGAAGAGGTGATTCTCCGCCGCCAGGTAGAACGGATGTATCTCGTTTTCGGTGGCCATATTTTTTTTCAGACTCTGAGGACAGCCGTGCAACTCGGTCTTTTTTCGCTTCTGACTAAGGAAGGTTCACTTACCCGTCGAGAAATCGCCCGACACCTCGGTATCGCCGAACAACCAGCCAGAATCATGGTTCTCGGACTCACCGTAGTCGGATTGCTCCGAAAACGCGGCAACCGATACTCCAATACCTATCTTTCGGGATTACTTTTCGACCAGAATAGTCCGCGAAAAATTTCCGCCTACGTCGAACTTCAGCATCGGGCGATGTACAAAGGTCTCTTCTATTTGCTTGAATCGGTACGTGAAAACAAGAACGTTGGTCTCCAGGTTTTTCCCGGCAATGAAGCGACTCTCTACGAAAGACTCGCTCACGATCCAGAAACCGAAAATATTTTCCAGGAAGCCATGCAAGAGCTCTCTGTTCAGGCTAATGAGAACATGGTCCGTGTCATTGACATGAAAGACATAAAGCATCTGGTCGACGTCGGCGGCGGCGATGGGACGAACATTATCGCAATCGCCCAACGCTGGCCTCACCTGCACGCCACGGTATTCGATTCGCCGACCGTCTCTGAGATTGCTCGGAAGAATATCGCGGCATCAGGACTGCAAGACCGGCTAGACGTCGTTCCTGGCGAATGTTTCACGGATGCTTTTCCTCAAGGAGCGGACTGTCTCCTCTTCGGGCATTTCTTCACCATCTGGGGTGAAAAAAAGGACCGGGAATTGCTCAGGAAATGCTACGATTCCCTGCCTTCCGGCGGCAAGGTCATCATCTTCAATATGATGCAGCATGACAACGAAACCGGACCGATCAGTGCCGCAGTCGGTTCACCTTATTTCCTCTCCCTCGCTACCGGACTTGGCATGCTCTATACCTGGCGAGAATATGAGGCCTGGATGCGCAAAGAAGGATTCATCTCAATCGAACGCCACCGGCTCCTCCATGATCACGGACTGATTATCGGAGTGAAGCCATAAAAGTACGATCATAACAGAAAAACCCGGATTTTTTCCGGGTTTTTCTGTTATACTTCAGGAAATACCTCGTTCTCTTTTCACTCTGCCATGCCACGCTTTTCCCGCTTCACCCTCACTGGAGCCATCCAAGGAATCGGTTTTCGACCCTATATATACAATGCCTGCGTTCAAGCCGGTCTCTCCGGCTTCATCCAGAATACAGGCGAGGGCGTCGTAATCGTCATTGACAATGCCTCTGCCTTCCGAGACATCTTGTCAAACTTACCGCCGCACATACGCATCGATTCCATACGCACCGAAACCGTCGAAGAACACTACACGGGATTTACCATCCATACCAGCACAGGAAAGGGACATGCTGAGACACCACCAGACTTCTTTCTCTGCGACGACTGTCTCACGGAACTTACCGATCCGAAGAACCGGAGATATGGTTATTTTTTTCTCACCTGTACTCTCTGCGGACCGCGCTTCACCATAGCGGAATCGGGCCCCTATGATCGCGCGACGACGACGATGCGTGACTTCGCGATATGTCCCGACTGTCAGAAAGAATATACGGATCCATCCGATCGGCGTTTCCATGCCCAAACGATCGCCTGTCCTGCCTGTGGACCAAAACTCACCCTCTACGAACACGGAAAACCCCTCGATCTCACGAACGATACGGATAAGCTCCGATACCTCGGCCATGCGTTCCGAAAAGACGAGATCGTCGCCGTCAAAGGCGTCGGCGGCTTTCATCTCTTCTGCAACACGGAGAAAAAGACCGTCGAGAAACTCGACACTCTGACCGGGAGACGATGGAAACCCTATGCCATATTGTGCCGCAATATCGCAATGGCGCGCAGTATCGCAGCACTCACCCCCGAAGAGGAACAGGTATTGCTTTCACCGGAACGTCCCATTGTTCTCGCGTACAAGAACGCCCAATCACCGGACGCGAGCGAGCTCGACACGATCGGCATTATGCTCGCCTCGACCGCACTCCATATTCTTCTCTTTGAACACTTCCCACACCCGCTCATCTGCACCTCTTCCAACCTCATGCATGCCCCGCTCACGATCGACCAGACTGAGCAATTCGTTCCACTCGTCCTCGATCACGACCGAAGAATTGCCCAAGCGGCCGACGATTCCGTACTTAAGGTCATCAACGAAAAGCCTTTACTTATTCGCCGGAGTCGTGGCTTCGTCCCGCGCTCTATCGCGATCGATTCGACAAACGAATCACCACTCCTCGCACTCGGTGCCGAAATGAATAATACTTTCGCCCTGTACGATGGTCATGGACGCATCACGCTTTCCCAACACATCGGTAACACGACACATCCAGAAACCTTCACCCGCTATCGGGCCACCATCGATCGCTTTCTTGCGTCCGCCCGGATCACGCCGCAGGCTCTGCTCTGTGACGCGCATCCGGAATATCAGACCTCCCTCTACGGACAAGAGCTCGCAAAAACGCTCAACATTCCACTCATCCCCATTCAACATCACCGCGCGCATGCCTATGCTGCCGCTGCGGAGCATGGGCTCGATGATTTCACGGCCATTGTCTGCGACGGACTCGGCTACGGCGACGACGGTACACTCTGGGGTGGAGAAATATTTGAAAACCACCAGCGCATCGGACATCTTGAACTTCATCCGCAACTCGGCGGCGATGCGGCTGGACGCTTTCCACACCGCATGCTCTACTCCATACTCCGCTCCTTCCTATCCTCCGAAGAAACAGTGTCATTCTTCGACAATCGTTTCTCTCCCCTTGAATTTACCCTGCTTGAAAGACAGTTCAGTGAAAAGTTTCATGCCCCGCTTACCTCAAGCTGCGGCCGAATCCTTGATGCTGCCGCCGCCCTCCTCGATTTCTGCGATGAACGAACCTACGATGGCCGGCCAGCCATGCTTCTCGAGGCCCGTTCAACGAAACCCTTCAATCTCGCTCCCATCATCGAGGGTTCCGTACTCAAGACCGCTCCGCTCTTCCGATATCTGATCGAAAACCTCCACGAGGACAAAGGCCGTCTCGCGGCTACGGTACAGCATTATCTCGCCGCCGGTCTCCATTCCATCGCCGCACAACGAAAAAAGCCCATCGTCTGGGCCGGTGGTTGCGCCTACAACCGCATCATGACTGAATACCTCCTTTCCAAAGGCGTACTCATCAACCGGGATGTTCCGGCTGGTGACGGTGGCATCAGCTTCGGCCAAATCGCTGCATACCTCAAATCCGAAACCGCCTGAAAGGCATTCTCCGAGAATTTCAGCAGATGCGCGGGACGATATTGCCCGACGGCATGGAGAGAATCTTCTTTCCGTATGCGGTTTGAACCGATACTCCACGCCCGACCGATACGCGACCGATTTGCTCCGCAGCGGCATTAAAAGTCCGGAGTGTATCAAGCACCTGCGACGCATGTTCCGGTGCCGCCACGCAAACGAAACGCCCTTCGCTCGCCAGACTATAGACATCGATACCGAGCATTTCGGTCAGGGCGCGCACTTCATCATGGAGAGGAACCAACTCTTCATCGACAGTAATCGCCACAGAATTTCTTTCAGATAATTCATTCAAAATAGCTGCCAAACCCCCGCGAGTAATATCCTTAGCTTGCTTAATGAGAGATCCGATTGCCGATAGCTCCTGGTGCAATGGTTTACAATCGGTCTCGAGCGTTGTCTCAAGTTCAAAACGTCGCGCAAGCAGTGCTGCCCCATGTTCACCCAAACCGCCCGAGACAATCACTACGTCTCCCTCGATAATCGGCGCTTCCAGCACGCGCACAGCAAGACCAACACCACTCGTATTAATGATGATCTTATCGACACCTCCGCGCTCAACGACCTTGGTATCGCCCGTCACCACCGGAATGCCGGTTTCCTTTGACAAGGTTCCAATCGTCTCGATGATTCTTACAAATTCCTCTTTCGAAAAACCTTCTTCCAAGATAAGCGAAAGCGAGATCCCGATCGGTCGTGCACCCATCACTGCCAGATCGTTCACCGTACCGCAAAACGCAATCTTACCGATGTTCCCGCCCGGAAAGAAGATCGGTGTCACGACATAAGCATCAGTCGTGAAGACCAAATGTTCCCTCCCGAGGGCAAACGTCGCACCGTCATCCGTCGCATGCTCCCAGCCGGCAGCTGGTCCAAACTGCGAACGCATCGTTCCGATCAGAGCCTGCATCTCCCGACCACCGCTTCCCTCGCTCAATTTGATCGTATGCATATCACGATCAATCGGCTTCGGACACTGTCCAGTCAGACATGATTCGTCTTTTTTCTTCATACTTCAGCCAAGCTTTTCCCATACTTATAGGCGATCGCGCACGCTCCTTCGGAATCACTCACCATGCAGGCACCCTTCGGATTCTCCGGCGTACACACGGTACCGAAGAGCGGACATTGTCTCGGCTCCACGAGCCCACGCACGATTTCCCCGCACCGGCATTCAGGATGCTCGACACTCACGATATCCTTGAAAAGATCTGCGTAAATCAATCGGGCATCGAGCCGCTCGTCAATCGGTGCCAGTCCCGAAAGCGGAATCACGCCCATACCTCGCCACTCGGCATCCACCGGTTTCAATGTTTCTCTGATCATCCGCTTGGCGATCGGATTGCCATCCGGAAAGACGACTTCGGGATAATCATTCACCACCCGAATTTCCCGATTCTTGATAAGCCCGAGCAAAGTCAGAATCGCATGGAGAAGCTGGTCCGGCTTGAAACCGGAAATGACCTGCGGCAAAGGAATATCCATAGTTCCCCACACATCGCTCCCGATGATTGCCGAGACATGACCCGGATCGATGAATCCATCCAGATTCATTTCCTGCGTCAACACCCGCATGGCCGGCGGCATCACCTTGTGCGCCGTAAATACTCTGATGCCGGCCGAGAGAAGCTTGGCCGTCATCGGCGTCGTCGTCTCGAATCCGACTGCGAAAAACACCCGCTCTTTCTCATTGATGATCTGGTCGATCGAATAGACCATCCGCACATCCGCCCCGAGGTTCTGCGCATCCACTAGGCTCATCTTCGTTCCAGGGACATTGATCATATCCCCGTACGTCGCCACCGGAACTCCCGAAAGCGCAAGCTCCACCATCGAATCGATATCGTGCTGCGATGTCACGCACACCGGACACCCGGGACCGGAAATCAAGCGGACATTCGATGGCAGGACATCGCGCAGACCGAAACGCATCACGGTGTTCGTGTGCCCACCACACACTTCCATAATCCGGACCTCGCCCATATCCTTCGCCATCGCTTCGATCTCGGCCAGCAGCGGACTTTTCATGACATTGCCTTTAATTCCGCATCCAAATCGGCTGGCCGGGTATCCGCTAACAGATGATAGGCTTCACGGGCGGACGCCTCGTCTATTTTCTGCAGCGCGAAACCGACATGAACCAACACCCAATCATTTTTGGCCGCATCTTTAAGAAAAGACAAGTCAACGCGTCTTTTGACACCGCCGAAGTTGACCAGAGCCTTCTGTCCTTCCACGGTTTCGATTTTTCCCGGTATCGCAAGACACATAGTTCTTTTTCATTCTCTTCTTTCCATCATACCAATTCGACCGCCAGGCAACAACCGGACCGGCTCTCCCGAATGCACTTTACAGAGTATAAAAAGTATTATATAATTACAAGAGATTCTCTCGTTTTCGGTCGTTTCAGGCCATATTCCTCTTTCCGTGCTCTTTCGCACACAAACAGGCTTATTCAAGGGAAATCTCTTATCCATCCTTTTGATTTTCCCTTCTATGAAACCCGATACCTTCACTCTGCTCAGCCTTCCATCGGCCCAGAGCACCAAACAGGCCCTCCAAAGGTTTCCTTTCCCGATACGGCATACCGCCGGACAATATCGCGACATCTCGCTCTCCTTCCGGCCAGGAGAGGTCCGCGTACTCCATCAGGATATCGATACTCGGAACTTTTCTTTCGTATGGCTCACGTCCGGCTGGAATTGCCGAGACATCGCCTATGCTCTCAGGCTCTACTTTGAATTTACCAAAACACCTCATTCCTACGCCGAAAAAAATACTTCTAAGATCACCGACTGCATGGTGTTCGCCTTGCATGGTCTCCCTATTCCCGATACCGTCTATGTCAGTCGCGTGAACTTTGAAGCGAGCATGCCACTGATTAAACACGTATGCGGTTATCCGCTCATTATTAAAGACATTCGAGGATCTAAAGGGAAGGATTCTGAACTCGTCACTACTGAATCAGACCTCCTCAAAAAAATGGCTAGCCTCCCAAAAAATAAACGATTTCTTCTTCAGCGTTTCATCCAAAATGAATATGACTGGGGCATCATGGTCGTCAATGGCGAAGTCGTTTCAGGTGAGAAGAGTTATCCCTCTCAGGGAGAATTCCGCAATAATACCTGTAACGGAGCTGAGGAACACTTCGCTCAGATAACTGATATCCCTCAAAATATTCAGGCTCTCGCTATTCAAGCCAGTGGTCTGCTTGGCCTCTCTTGGTCACGGGCGGATATTATTATCGACAAATTTACCGGCCTCCCATATCTCCTCGAAGTCAACCGCTACCCAGGAATTACCGCCGATTCGACCGAGGTCCTCGGCGCCTACACCTTTCTCGCTTCACATATCGCGCCACTCAGAACGCCAGCGGTTTGAAGGGCCCGCCCAGAGCATCTGATATCATCAAAAAAGCGGCCCGGTAACGATATACCTGGCCGCTCATCATCTTACCTTTCCATCTCCTCTTTCGGAGAGAGAGGAGAGGACGTATCGCCCACACCCCGATCGTCCGGGTCCGTAAACGACGGAGGACAAACCGCCACTGGATTCTCTGGTCCCGATACGGACCTTCCAGAATGCCTATTCTCATCACCTGGTATGATTCGCGTTATCAAATCGCAGTCGCACATCGTCTTTCCTTTCCCAATGAACAAAAATCCGGCCTTCTTTTCGGCCGGTCCCTGATGATTACTCCTTGTCTTTCGCACTCAGACAACATCAGAAGAACGGCCCTGCTGACAGCATGCCATTTCTCCCGATCCCATAATGCGATATCGTTGAACCATTCCCGTATCCTAACAAAGACCTTCTTTCCTTGCAAATACGCGAATATATCGGTTCCCATACAGAGTGTTTTTTGTTACAATGCGGAGCATCCGCTTTCATTCACTTCCTTCGACCGACTATGCTCACCCTCTCCCATATCACCAAGCACTTCAGCGAGAAGACTGCTGTCGACGACGTCAGTTTTTCGATCGACCCGGGAGAAATCTTTTCCCTGATCGGGTCGAATGGTTCCGGCAAAACAACTCTCCTCAAGATGATCGTCGGTCTCCTCCGACCGGACCAAGGAACCGTCACCGTCGGTCAGGACGATACCGTCAAAGAACCGCTCAAGACCAAATCCCTCATCGGGTATATCCCGGATGAACCGGCGACTTGGCCCGGCATGACCGGTGAAGAATTCCTCCATTTCGTTGGAGCGCTCTACGGAGTCGATGAGAACAGAAGAAAGCAGAAGATCCAGGAACTCCTTCCTCTCTTCCGGATCGATGGAAGCGAAATGGACGATTTCGATGGGTATTCACGCGGAAACAAACAAAAATTCAGTATTCTCGCCGCACTGCTCCACGAACCGAAACTCCTTCTCATCGATGAACCCATCGTCGGTCTCGACCCCGAAAGCGCGCTCGTCGCCAAGGATATCTTCACTGGATTCGCCGAACAGGGCGGTTCGGTGCTTCTTGTCACGCATACGCTTCCAGTCGCTGAAACCATCTCGAATCGTATCGGTATCCTCAAGCACGGAAAGCTCATCGAGGCAGGAAGTCTCACGGAGATCCGTGAACGTGCACAGCAGGACCCATCCGCTTCCCTCGAAACCATTTACAACATCATCACTGCCTAAGATTGTGTTCTCACTTTTCTCGTACCATTTTTCCCGAAGAATCACGCGGTACTTTTCCCAGAATCGCACTGCGAAAATCACTACCGTCCTTCTCTTCGTCCTGCTCCTTCTTGCCCTTTCAACAGGGATTTTCTCGTTTTTCCTCCATGGATTCCGTTTCCTCGCACTCTCAGACTATTTCAAAGAAGCTCTTCTCCTCTACCTCTCCGAACTCTTCATGCTGACGATTCTCATCCTGGCATTCATGAGCGCGCTTATCACTGGACTTTTCACTCTCTTTTCAGGGAAAGACAAGCTCCTCCTCGCGCTTTCTCCGAAATTCTCTCTGATACCATTCCTTGTCTTCGGGCGCATGTTCTTTTCCTCACTCTGGCCGATGCTGATCCTTGTCATTCCCGCCCTCCTCGCACAGAGCCTCTCTTACCCGATATCCCTTCCGGGAGCGCTTCTCATGCTCGTCGTGCTCGCACTCTTCCTCATTTTCGCCGTCGCCTCAGCGATTTCCCTTATTTTTCTGGTCGCGAAAATACTCTTCCTCCTCCGAAAAACCTTCCTCAAAAAACAGCTCCTCATCCTATCCGTCTTTCTGGTCTCCGCTTTCCTGATAGTCATCACTTGGCATCATGCCCGGTCGATACCACTCAACACCCTGTTCTCCGCCGAAACTATCGAAAATACTGCGGCCGACACTTCTCTTATCCAAGCGCATTTCTCCGTACTTCCGTCCCATCCGGCAGCACTCGCATTCTTTGCGGCAAGTCACGATGATAAAAGTCTCCTTTTCAAAAACATATTAGTGCTCGCCGCCCTCATCAACATCGCGCTTATCCCGTTTCTGCTTCTGAGAAAGGACCACCTTTCATTCTGGCAACACCTCCAGGAAACCGATTCCACCCAAAGGCTACAGGTTCGTTTCTCGATCAGTGCTATTTCACGCGCTTCCGGACCGTTCGACGCACTCTTCCGGAAAGAAACCGTCACCTTTTTCCGCAATGCGCGAGGCATGAGCTGGTTCGGATTTTTCTGTCTTATCTGGCTGCTCCAAAGCGGTTCGCTCTTCATTCTGAACCATCAGCTCTCCGAGCGTCCGACTACGACCCCCTATATCGTCATCACTCTCCAGATAGCTGCGGCCATCTACTTCGTCAATATGTTCATTCTCCGATTCGTCTTTCCTTCCTTCAGCATGGAACGGAAAATGTACTGGGTCATCGCAAACGCCCCATTCGACAAGTTCAAGACGCTTCTCGCACGAGCCGGCTTCTATGTTCCTCTTATGGTGTTTCTCGGCCTCCTCTTCTCACTCCTCAATACCATGGCGGTCACACTCTCCCTCTCCCAGCATACGCTCGTCTTCGAAGTCATCGGCATCGCTTCAGCTACGGCGACACTCTACGGGCTGGCTCTCGGTGCCCTTTTTCCAAATTTCGAGACGGATGATCCGGAATTCCTCAGCACCTCCCTTCCCGGACTCACCTTCATCTTCACTTCCGTGCTCTATGGAGGTTTTGCGGCCACTATCACAAGAAACTACCTCATATTGGGAGAGTCTGTCCCACTTATCCTCTTCTTCCTCTTCTCTATCCTGATTTCCTCCCTATCTCTCCTGATACCGCTCCGAAACTTCCGAAGATAGAGGATATAGCGGACCCACCACTTCTTTCACCTGCTTCATCAAAAAGGAAAAGCCCGCTGAGAGAAGATCCCTCCCAACAGGCCAAACTAAAGCGCTATTCCGCACGAAAAAAATCGTACCGCACAGCCATTTCCAATACAAGAGCAGCCAACTCTCTCGCGCCTTTCCAGTATATCCTCATCAAAAAAAGAGGCCGGCGTAGAAAGGAAAGTTCCGGATCATTTCAACCCATGAACCAGGAAGCATTCTTTGTATTTCTGGTCTGTGTGAAGCAGGTGCCGCACGAGCCAATCCTCAAGAAAATCCACCAACTCGAAAGCCAGTCCAGTCGTGTCATCCACATGCTTCTCCTTGATACCCGCAAGCGTCTCATCGAACTTCCGATGCTCGGCGATATGTTCCGCTGCGCCTTCGTAACCGAACTCCTCAAAATAACGCTCCTCCGTGGCGAAATGTACGCGCTTATATCGGATGATCGCGTCGAGAAGTTCCGCTACGCGCTCCGTATCAGGAACACCATGGATGATGTCGACAAGGTCATTGATCACACGAAACATCTGCTGATGCTGTTGATCGATCAGGCCTACACCGACGCTGTAGCGTTCCTCCCATTCAAGAACCATGCTCTTGGCTACCATACAGTTGCATACAGATATTTACCTTTCCATTATACACCCCGAGTCAATCGGCTCCGGAAGCCTTTTCATGAGCCGAGTTTGGATAACAAGCCAACATACCCTATACTGAAATTCTCCGAAGATACAGGGAGAACATAAACCGCTTTCAATCATAACCCTATGGGAAAAATAATCGGACTCGTACTGATCATCGGCATCGCGATCGGTGGGTATTTCTTCTTCCAAGACAGAAAGCCGATATCCGAAAAAACAGAGAAAAATATGTCCGCCCAAGAGAAGGCCTCTTCAAAAACGGATAGTCCGGCGAAAGAATTCACTACCACCGCCTACTACGACGAAACCGGCGTCTGGTTCTCGCTCAAGGAGATACGCGTTAAGAAAGGTGATCTCGTCCGTGTCCGCGCCACCAACACCAAAGGAATGCACGATTTCGTGATCGATGAATTCGGGATCAAGAAAGAGCTCCCTATGAACGAGGAAGTGACCTTCGAATTCACCGCGGATAAGACCGGCGAATTTATCTTTTACTGTTCGAAACCAGGCCACCGAGCGAAAGGCCAATGGGGAACTCTCATCGTGGAATAGGAGAGGACCGAATAAAAAAACGACTCGTGAATACGGGTCGTTTTTTCCTTTGCACCGACGGATACTAGAACAGCAGAGACATCGATGATTGACAGGAATAATAAGTTACGGTACCTTCACTGTGAAGTTTTTTTGACAACGAATCGATTCATCGATTCATATCAAGGAGAAAGAAAATGACTGCGAACATCCTCCTTTCGGACCATCTGGATCCGGAACAGCGTTCCCCTCTCGGGCAATGGAATGACGCCAAATATCTGCAGGGTTTAGGAGAGCTTCAGGCCATACTTGAACGCCTGCCTCTTTCCACCGCACTCCAACACCTGTTCGCCCAACAAACGGACATCGGCTTCATCATCGATGATTTGAGTCATGCGAGTTTTTTTCAGTGCCACTCTCCGGAAGATGATATGTTCTTTATCGGGCAATACAATCCGATACGTCTACTCCGCTTCCAAGGAGTAGGACGGAAGATCCCGCCCAAAGGTCTGGCCACCAAGACCGGGTGCCCTTCTTCCTGCTTCATCTGCATCGACAATGTCAGTTGGCAATCGAAAGGGGTGCAATTCTACTACCGTTTCCAGATTAATGGGAATGACTATGCAGCGCTCTGCAACCCGTTCCCCTTCATGCCGAAACATGTCACCATCGCATCCGCCAAACACCGCCCGCAATCATGGCATAATGGGGCGCTCGAGCAAAATATCAAACGGCTCGTCACAGACCTTTATGATATCTCCGTCCAACTTCCCGGATGGGTCTGCTTCTACAACGGGGATGGCGCCGGCGCCAGCATCAAGGGACACTTCCACTACCAAATATTCCAGACTCCTCGTGGACACGGGCTCTTTCCCATTCAGCATGCCGCCAGAAGGATCGAGCAGCGGGAGAATGAAACGATGGAAGCAATGCCTGATGAAAACGCTGCCTCGGTTCTCACTATTGACGCGGAACACTACCCGCTGGCAGCATTCCGCATCACAGGTAACCGTGACAGCATGATCCGTGCCGTTGCCGGACGTCTCAGTGAATGGACTCGTGCAATAGGCGGTGCCGCTTCGGCCAATCTCATCGCCATCCATGAACATGACCATGTCACGTTCTACCTGGTTCCGCGGAACTGTGATTACTCGAGATCTGGTGGCCTCACCGGTACCGTCGGAGGACTCGAGGCCATGGGTGAAGTCCTTTTCTGCACAGACAAAGAGAATGACGCCATCAATACCGGCGTGGTCAATTACACCTACATGTGGAATATCCTGAGAGGTGTCAATCCTCCCAATGTCCGCCGCATGATGGCAATGCGCTGACCCTCCTCGCACCCAAAAGATACGACACGGCCACCCCCGGGGAAACATTCCTTCCTCGGGGGATTTTTTTTGAACATCCGACAGGCTCGGGGTCGATTCACGATTGTGAAAAAAGGGAAACGATACCATTTCTCCTTCAAGACCGCCTACTTCATTCTCCTCATCTCCAACAAATCATCAGGGCTTTTTTCGGGATGCAAGGTATCTCTGCTACGTCTCCAGTTCCATGAAACTTCCGTTTTTTACAAAGAAAAAACCGCTGGGCGATACCATACGGTTTCGAAACTTGTCGAGGAAAAGACCGGACTAACAAAAAGCCAGACAGTACCTCAGCCTCATGAGTCGGGAACAGAATTCCTGCTCAGTCAAAACGGTCTCTCTCGGATCGGAGCTACCGATGCTGTGCGTCAATTCTTCGTTTCCTGAAGCGAGAAGCGCAACCTGGAAATCAGTATTCCCAGACAAAGCGTCGAATAGCCGATCGAGAAGATGCTGGTACTCCTCCGAGTGACGATCGTACTCCTCTCCTTGCCACCAGAGCTTTTGAACCTTCTTCCAGGCATCATCGCGTTCCCGCCCCCGGGATTTGGCCTTTCGCCCGACGAGTCCGCAGATTTCACACTGCAATTTAGGATCATCAAACTTGAAAGACTGGATCGGACCTTCCGCTCCGGCGCACCAAATCCCATCGAAAATGAATGGATACGCGCAGAAGTTAGAAAGGGCTCCCGCCGATCCAAATTCACTCCCTTTAATATCGATCATGATTCACCTCGCTGTCGTAAAGAACTGGAAACAGTGATTGTACCTACCAAAAAATGAATTAGGTAGATTATACAATCTTACTCTTCTCATGGCTTGTATCATAATACTAATCACTGACTCCGGAACGGCAGTCTTTCAGAAGAAACCTTCCATTTAGAATTCTGAACCGGAAAAGTATCATGAAAAGTTTGAAACAGCTGGAGCGAGCGGAGGTATAAAATGCAGGACCCTCTGGAGGAAGATTCCTGCGGTGGGCTACTTCTGTTCGACAGGGTCGATGTCGTAAACGATGCAACAGCCATCATCAGGAACGATACACTTCATCCTCCCAACCTCTGGTACTTCGATCAAAACGGTTGTGACATCAATCAGTACTTCCACCAGGTGTTTACACGTTCCGAATGAAGCGCATCCGCGAGCAATCGGTTCCTATCCCAAATCTCGATACTGCTGCCAGTCAGCGCCCGGCATCAACATATCTACAGGATAGCGCCATCAACTATCGACTCTGATACAGACCGCCTGACTAGATAGCCTTCGAACGCTTGAGTGGGAACGAGTATTCCCTCTGATCCTCTTGCTTCGCTGAGAGAAATACGGAAAATTCTTGTACTTGTTTAAAAAGAAAAAACCACCACACCGATACCTCTTGGGGTTTACGATGGGTGGTCATGCTGTTGGCAGTGACGACTCATTGGTTTACGGAAATCTTCAGCTCGATGAACCGACCAAGCTTCTCGCCATCCGGCAAAGGCAGCGGGTCTTCCACTGGCTCATACCCATGTGGGCCGTCACGCTCGTACTTGGTTATCCTGAAGTCGAATTTCCAGATACCCTGCACGATCGTGACATCAGTGTTCAGCCCTCCAGTGGCTCCACATGGGAACTGCAGCGCCACCCGACCAAGCAGCCCATCGGCGACGTCATCCGCAAAGCTTCCATGCGAGCACTCGAACTTGACGTTGGTGGCGTCAATATAGATATAACCTGAATAGGCCCCGTCTTCGATGCCGTACTGAGCCGGTTCATCAAAGCTCTCAAGGACAGCTTGTGCGAACTGCCTCTTACACACGTGCCAAGGCACTACCACATAGTAGAACGCGTGGTTGTCTCGCGCGACCTGTATTGCATCCATAATGACTCTCCTAAAAGTCCGCCACAGAATGCCGTGGCCGCTAAACTACAAAAGAACTTCGAAGAATCAGTTTCTCAAAATTAGGTTTGATAGTCAATACTCAGTTCGAATCCATCTTGGGTAACAAAAAACAAGGCTCGCGCAAGCCTCATTTTCTTAGCTCGCTTGGCAGGACAGCTTTCGAACTTTGAGTGGGAGAAGGCGTTTCCTGATCCAGTTGTTTCGCTGAGAGAAATACGGAAAATTCTTGTACTTGTTTAAAAAGAAAAAAACGCCGTACCAGAGGGTCGTGCGCCTGAAACTGATTCACCAGAAGTTGGCTACCAATTGCCGACATTAATGTCGCCAGACCCCATCGCATTTTTATTTGGCTTGTTTTTGACATAAGTGACATTAATGTCACCGGAGCCCATTACGGACAGGCTTGCATCGGTAGCTTCACCATTAAACCGGGCGTCACCAGATTCCATGATGTTGACATTCAGCATGCCTACAGAACCGCTGTGTACCCGAATATCCCCAGATTCCTGGATGTTCATCGAAAGATTGCCGTTAACTGCGCCAACATTTACATCGTCACTGCCTTGAACTGAGAGAATGGCATCACGAACTTTTCCAGCCTTGATGTCATTGCCGCCAAGAAGGAAGTTGTGTTTGCCGCGGTCGCCTGTGCGCACACAACAAATAAAGTTTCCTTGTTAATATTTAAGAAAAGCTGTATCATAATAATATGATTTCGATATAATTCAGCATAACACTATTTCATAATAGTGGTAATACAATAGAAGTATTATGCAAGAGAATAAAATCGGCAAAAATATAAAGAAGCTAAGACAAGCCAGAGGCTTGTCGCAAGATCGTCTGTCAAAAGCGGCGGATGTTTCTTATAATTCAATTATCAAACTTGAAACTGGTGGAATAACAAACCCAACCATTGAAA